>CALDEP010000090.1 GCA_937942475.1 uncultured Aureispira sp. | reverse complement strand
AGCATTACTATTACATGCTGCTCCTGTAGCAGATAAAACATGTCCTATGGAAAGATGTGCGTTATTAGCAGAAATTGCATTAACGTCAGAACCATTATTAGATAATGTAGATGCCCATACTGTATTGTCTACATAAAAATTTACTCTATTTTGTCCTACCCCTATATTTCCATCATAGGTGACCACTAGATGATGCCAGCTAGTATCACTAACTATATTTGTTGTAATAGCGTAGTTTACTGAATTTGTATTTCTGTAATAATTAAATTGTAATGTTCCATCTGTGTTTAAAAGTACAAGTAATTGTCCATCATCTGAATTACAATAAACAGTATTTGAATGTTTGGAGAAGAGCATTATTTTCTGTCCTACATTAGTTACTTTGAACCACATAGAAATACTAAACTGAGTATTACTACCTGCTAATATTCCGTTAAAATTATTACCAAAATCAATAAAAGAACGATTGCTCCCTGTAGATGTAAATGAATAAGCACTATTTGCGGTTCCAAAACGATCCGTTGTCAAAGTAGCATTACTCACCATTCCATCAACCGTTCCGATAGCATCTGTTGCATCTCCAGAGAAGGGATAGTGGGCCACCAGCCCGTTTAAAGGTTGTGCTTGAACATTAATAGATACAAAACACAAGATAAATAAAGTTAAAAGTTGTTTCATTTTAGTTTCAGTTTTTTATTGTAATAAGGTTAATTACCTTTTTTATTATCACAAAAATAAACTTCCCATCAGCTCTAAACAAGTCAAACCAATGAATGGTACATATAAACCTTTGAATCGTACATCTCAGCTAATGAATGGAATTTTTGCCCCTTCTAGACCAGTGTTTTTTGTATGTTTGGGATCAATTTTTCCAAAGCATCCCGTTCTTTAGAAAACCAAATCGCCCCATTATTCACCCAACGGTGACGAGTAACCATCTCTTTTTGATAAGGAACTCTAAGTGACAAACCACCCCTTTTTAGTCGAATTGGATAATCATTCCAATTTTGTCCCTTTTGGAATATCAATTCTTGCAAATCATTGCTTGATTTTCCTAATAATTCCTTGTGCGTATACAAAGATTGAGCGAGCATGGAAATTGAATTTCGAACACAATCGTTCTGTCTCCAAATAAAATAGTTCTCCACCTCTGTTCGATCAGGAATCGTAAACACACGGCTATCAAAAAAAGCTAATTTCTCTATTCCTTGTTCGTTTCTTATTTTATTAAAATAAGCGCTTGCCAATGCAGCAGAGATAGACGTAATCTTTTGAATATTTCCATCATACCAAGCAGAAGTAGTAGGCTTTTCAAAATCTGTCAAGAGAATAGAAATTTCATCTGATTGTACAAAAGCCATCTTCGCACCTTGAATCTCTTGGCAGAGGAAATTAGCCGTTTCATTCATTGCATGGATCAAAGCAGTATCAAAAGGACGTTCACAACCTTTGGTATAGGTGTGAAAAGCCTTTCCATCCAATCGAATAATGGTATAAGTTCTTCTAGGCAAAAAATAACGCGTTCTGTTTTCGTACTGAGATTTAATCCGATCTCCTAAAGCATCTTTCATAATTTTTCTACAATTTCAAATTGCTTTTCTTTGTTTAAAGTAATCGTATACAAGCGGTCAAATCCTTCTGATTTGCTAGGGCGTTCCAAATTTTTTAAAACAGATTTTATTCCAATCTCAGCAACTCTTTTCTTCCCTGTTCGTTGGCTGTTCCAATCCAAGGAACGCTCTAAGTCTGGCTCAAAAAAATAGGCAACCACTTCATACTTTTTTTCTTTAAACCAATTTATGTAGCGTTTTCGTTCACTTGCACTAGGATTTGTATTATCAATGACCACTTTTTGTTGAACAGCACGAGCATATTCCATCAATTTTCGCTCTTTGTTTCGAGTATTCAACAAATCCATGCTGATGCGCAAGTGGCTATCAAAAAAGTATTCTTTATACACAGTTGATTTGCCACTGCCTTGAATTCCTATAAATATAATTGCTTGCATTTTTATTGTTTGAGAACAGTTCCTTCAATCTGCTGTTCCATTCATTTTTTCATTTTAAAATCTATTTTATTAATCAACCTTCAGATAGGTTATGACAACTATTGGGAACTAAAGCAGTCTATTGAACATTTTACTGCTAAAATCTAGGAAAATTTATATCTTTGTCTTTTATTTCTACCTTACTTTTATGGTAAACCTCGTAAGAAGCACCAAAGGTAATCGTATTAGATTGATTACTAGAGAAATACACTCTTGCATCAAAAATACTTAATAAACTAATAATCAATTTAATACAAGATGTTTTTTTAGTTTTTACAAAACTAAAAAATTCATAAAGTATTATTTTATAACAACTACTATTAACAACATAAATATAGACCATGAAAGTTTCACTAAATTGGTTAAAACAATACGTTACCGTAAACGAATCTAAAGAAGAAGTCAGTGACATTCTAACCAACATTGGTTTGGAAGTAGAAGGGATGGAGATTTTTGAGAACATAAAAGGTAGCTTAGCAGGTTTGGTTATTGGAGAAGTATTGACTTGCCAAAAACATCCTGATGCCACTAAATTATCTATTACTACTGTTAACATTGGCGCAGAGGCTCCTTTGCAAATCGTCTGTGGCGCTCCAAATGCTCCACAAGCTGTTGGTAAAAAAGTAGTCGTTGCTACAGTAGGAACGACCTTATATAAAGAAGATGGTGATGCTTTCAAAATCAAGAAAGGCAAAATTCGTGGCGAAGAATCTATTGGGATGCTTTGTGCAGAAGATGAACTTGGCTTAGGAACCTCTCATGATGGCATTATTGTGATCGAAGACGAGAAAGCCGTTCCTGGAATGCCTGCTGCTGAATACTTTTCTGATACTGTGGTTAGTGATGTGGTTTATGAAATTGGTTTGACGCCAAATCGTTCCGACGCTACTGGACATTTAGGAACTGCCTTTGATTTGGCTGCGGCTTTGAAAACAAATTACGAAGGTCAAGGAGTATTTACGCAACCTAATGTGGCTGATTTTTCTATTGATAATAACAATCTAAAGATTGAGGTTTCTGTTGAGAACCAAGAAGCTTGCCCAAGATATGCAGGAATCTGTATTGAAGGCGTTACGATTCAAGATTCTCCAACATGGATGCAAAACCACTTAAAAGCAATTGGTGTTGAACCTAAAAATAATGTCGTAGACATTACCAACTATGTGCTACACGAATTGGGACAACCTTTGCACGCTTTTGATTACGATGAAATCAAGGGTAAAAAGGTAGTGGTTAAAAACCTAGCAGAAAAAACGAAATTCACCACCTTAGATGGGGTAGAGCGTGAATTGAGCGCAGAAGATTTAATGATCTGTGATGGCAATGGCGATGGCATGTGTATTGCTGGTGTCTTTGGAGGAGCTACTTCTGGGGTAAAAGATACGACAAGTAATATTTTCTTAGAATCTGCTTTCTTTAATGCCATTTCGACGCGTCGTTCTAGTATGCGCCATTTGTTGCGTACCGATGCGGCTACTCGCTTTGAAAAAGGGGTAGATCCTAATGGAACTTTATATGCCTTGAAACGTGCGGCATTATTAATAAAAGAATATGCTGGTGGAAGTATTGCTTCTGAAGTAATTGACTTCTATCCTACTCCTGTAGAGCGTGCACAAGTGACGGTTCGTTTTGAAAAAGTAACGGATTTGATTGGGGCTGACATTCCAAAAGAAGACATCAAGAAGATTTTAGGCTATTTGGATATGAATATCCTAGAGGAAAGCGCAGAAGCATTTACTATAGACGTTCCAACCAACAAGGTGGATGTTACTAGAGATGCAGATGTGATTGAGGAAATTTTGAGAATTTATGGTTATAATAAAGTAGAAACACCAACCACCGTTAGTTCTGTTCTTTCCTTTGCGCCAACGCCAAATCCATTTAAAGTAAGGAACTTAATTGCTGATTTGTTGACTAGTTCTGGTTTTAACGAGATGATGGCAACCTCCATGACTCGTTCTGATTATTATAAAAAACACTTGCCACAGGATGAAGATAGCTTGGTTTATGTGAACAACACATCGAATCAACATTTAGATTTAATGCGTCCAAGTATGTTGTTTAGTGGTTTGGAAACAATTGTTAACAATCAAAATCGCCAAAATCAAGATTTAAAATTATATGAATTTGGTAAGACTTACTTCAAGAAAGTAATTGATGGAGAAGGCAATAGAGATTACTTTGAAGAACAACACATTAGTTTGTTCGTTACAGGGCAAAATAATGCTGAGAATTGGCATCAAAAAGAGAATAAAGTCAATTTTTATACGTTAAAAGCTTATGTAGAGCACATGATGGTTCGTTTAGGAATCCTGCCAAGTTCGGTACAATGTACTTCTATTAAAGATAATGATGACGTGTTTACTTATGGTTTAAAATATCATAGAGGCAAGCAAAACATTGTTTCTTTTGGTCGTTTGGATGGTAACATTGCTTTGGGAATGGGCATCAAGCAAGAGGTATTTTATGCAGATTTTGATTTTGATACCATTCTTCAAATATTGAAGAAACACAAAATGAAATATCAAGCGATGTCTAAATATCCTGCTGTTCGTCGTGATTTGGCTTTGGTCTTGAACAAATCTGTTGGATATAACGAAGTATTGGGGATTGCCGTAAAAACGGGTGGCAAACAATTACAAGCAACCAACTTGTTTGATGTTTATGAAAATGAGGAGCAAATTGGAGCAAATAAAAAATCTTGCTCGGTCAGCTTTATTTTTCAAGACGACAACAAAACGCTTAAAGATAAAGACATTGATAAAGTGATGTCAAAATTAATTGCTACTTATGAGAAAAAATTAAATGCACTTATTCGTAAGTAACTTTTTTTAGAAATGGATACTTTGAGAAAAAATTCCATGCTAATGTGTCGATTTGAAAATTTGAGGATTTGAAGATTTTTTTCTTTCTTTTTAACACCTATACTAATAGCTTTCAAATTATTAACAATAAAAATTGTTCCTAGTCAAAGCGTTTATCTTGGTATAAATCATTTTCAAATTTTCAAATTGGCTTATTTTCAAATTAATTTGATAGCAGTAGGACAAACCTTCTAATTGAAAAAAATAGCTTTGTTGAAACTTGCTAAATCAAATCTCAAAGCATCCATTTCACTTTAATAATTCATAATTTTTTTAGAATTACCAAAAATGAGTACCTTAGAGGTAAAGTTAGAGGAGATAGAGAGAAAAGTAAAGAAACTAGTAGAACAAAATCTTCAATATAAAGAGATATGTGAAGATTTGTTAGTGGTGCGCCGAAGATTGGAGGAAGAGAATAGGGGGTTGAGGCAAGAACTTGCTGGACAAGTAGACGAAGTTGAAGAACTCGCAAACAAGACACAAAAACTAGAACTGACTTACAAAGAGGACAAAGAAGGAATAAAGAAACGAATCGATCAATATATTCAAGATATAGATACAAGTATTGGGTGGCTTGAGCAGCTCTAAATTGTAGCAGATGAACAAAGATAACTTATTGACTATACCAGTTGTGTTGGCAGGGCGTACCTACCCTGTCTTAGTAACACAAGATGAAGTTGAAGGGGTAAACCTTATCAACCAACAACTCAATAAAGAGTTTTTAGAACTACAAAATCGCTATGCAAATAAGCTGCATAAACAAGATATCTTATCTATGCTTTTATTAACTTATGCTAAAGATTTGCTGGAAGAACGCCAGAGAACAGATTTGGCTCCTGTCAACAAACGCATTGAATCTATTGAAACTATACTAGAGCAAGCTTTTGATAATTAATTAGTTACATCAAAACCTTCTTTTCTTATCCTCCTATCCTTTTACTCCGCATTCTACTCTAATTAGTCTTTTACTTCTATGTACAAGACAAAAGTTTTTTTCATCAAATAAAATAGAACATCTACCTAACATTTTGTTAGATATTAGATCGCTCTGCTCTTAGATTCTAGATTTTAGACTTTATTGAGCTTCAATGAAATCTAAAATCTACCAGCGCAGCGGTCTAAGATCTAAGAACGTAGCGATCTGAAAACGATTGTTGAATAGATTCCTGTCCTATATTATTAGACAATACTTTTGCCTTATACCTATTTTTTTACTTAGAAACTAATTTGGGGAAGCTTCCCTTTTATTTATATACAAACAATAAATCATGGATATAACATCACTCGCAATTGGAGCTGTTATTGGTATTCTGGTTGGTGTTTTGATCGGTAGATTTCTACTCGAAAAAATTAACCAAGAACGTCAACTAGAGCTGGATAGAAAAGCGGACGAGATATTAAAATCAGCTAGAGAAAATGCTGATATGAAAGTACAAGACGCTGAAAAGAAGGCAGGAAGAATGGTTGAAAGAGCCAAGAAAGAAAGCGAGCAATTGAAAAGTAATAAAGCAGCAGAAGCGAAAAAGTATTTCATTAATAAGAAAAAAGAATTTGAGAGCAACTATAAAAAGCGTGATTTAAAACTTAAATCAAGCGAAGATAAAGCTTTCGAAAGAGATAAGATTTCTCTTGCTAAAGAAAAAGAAGTACTCAAAAACGAATCTTCTGTTCAAAAAATTAGAGAAAACTTAAACCAACAACTCGAATTGGTTGAAGTAAAATTGGAAACGTTAAACAACAAAGAAGCTGAATACTTAGCGCAACTTGAAAAAATTGCCAAATTAACTGCTCAACAAGCAAAAGATGAATTGCTTAAAAACATCAAAGACAAAGCAGACGCAGAAGCAATGGCTTATGTCAAAGATCGTTTTGAAGAAGCTAAGATGAGTGCCAATAAAGAAGCTAAAAAGATTGTCATCCAATCCATTCAAAGAATGGCTGCAGAGCATACGATTGAAAATACAGTATCGGTTTTCCGTTTGGATTCTGATGACTTAAAAGGACAAATTATTGGACGTGAAGGACGTAATATTCGTGCTTTGGAAGCAGCTACTGGTGTTGAAATCATTGTAGATGATACTCCTGAAGCAGTTATTATTTCTAGTTTTGATCCAATTCGTCGTGAAATCTGTCGTTTGTCTTTACAACGTTTGGTAGCTGATGGACGTATCCATCCTGCTCGTATCGAGGAGATTGTTGCTAAAACGAAAAAGCAAATCGAAGAACAAATCATGGAAATTGGTCAACGTACGGTGATCGACCTTAACATTCATGGCTTGCAAGCGCCATTGATTCGTATGGTTGGACGGATGCGTTTCCGTTCTTCTTATGGTCAGAACTTACTGAAGCATTCCATTGAAACGGCTAAATTATGTGCGATTATGTCGGCAGAATTAGGCTTGAGTTCTAGAGAAATTAAATTGGCGAAACGTGCTGGTTTGTTGCATGATATTGGTAAAGTAGGCGAAGAAGAAACTGAACTTTCTCATGCTTTATTGGGTATGAAATTATGTGAACGTCATGGCGAAAAAGCGGCGGTATCCAATGCTGTTGGAGCCCATCATGATGAGGTTGAAATGAAATTCATCATCTCTCCTATCGTTCAAGTTTGTGATGCTATTTCTGGTGCTAGACCTGGTGCTAGACGTGAAATCCTAGAAAGTTATATCGAACGTATCAAGGAGCTAGAGCAAGTTGCAATGGCTCACGATGGTGTTCAGAAAGTATATGCTATGCAAGCTGGACGTGAATTACGTGTTATTGTAGAAGCAGATAAAGTGTCAGATACAAAAGCAGAAGATTTGTCTTTCTTGATTTCGCAACAGATTCAAAACGAGATGCAATATCCTGGACAAATTAAGGTAACGGTTATTCGTGAAAAACGTTCTGTAGCATTTGCTAGATAAGATCGAAAACAAATTCCGAAATAAAACGTATAAAAAAGCAACGCTGTCATTAGATAGTGTTGCTTTTTTTTTCAAACCAAGTAATTAAAGACACTCTAACACCAATCATCCATGAAACTACTCTTCTCAATACTAATTTTTGCTGGTTTGTTATTAAGTTGCAATGCTGATTCAACACCCAACATCAACGAATCTACTCGAACAAAAGTAAGTAGAGATATCCAAAAGCCTGCGCTCGCTCCTGCTCCAAAAGCAATCGCCCCTTTCTATTCAAAAAAAGGGGGCTTTAGTATTGTCTTTCCTGACACGCCCAAAGAACACCAACATACCACGACCTCTGAGATTGGGCAAATTGAGTTGACACAATATATTTATGGAAAAGATGATACCCATGCATGGGTGGCCAGTTTTTCTGATTACCCGAAGCGAATGATTCAATTGGGCAATAAAGACCAACTTCTAAAAGGAATTAAACACCGTATTGTGGAAGATTTACGTGCCACTGTATTATCTGAAGAGAAAATAAAATTAGAGGATAAATACGACGGTTTATCTTTTTTAGCAAAAGCTAAAAAGAGAGATTTGAATATTGTTTACAAAATATTCTTAGTCAAAAATAGAGTCTATCAATTGAGTATGTATTCTTCGATTGGTTCTATTGAAGTACAAGATTCAACGGAGTTCTTTGGTAGTTTTAAATTAATTTCTGAAGAAGAAAACAAAGATCCTAGTTAGAAATGCTCAAAGTATCAAGCTTATTACATCAAATAAAACCCTTTTTCTACCGCCTGAGGTTTAGGGATTCCTTCCTCTTCTTGTAATAATTCTCGGATATTGATTTCAATCGTTCTTGCAATCGCTGTAATTGGCGTATCACTTGGTCTATTTTCGAAGGGATCTTGTAAATTGTAGGCAGTGCCTTCCAACATAAAGAAGATGGTTGCAATACTCATTATTAGAGGAAAACCAAAGTAAATCGGCATGGCACTTGTTCCACTAGTTGCTATTGTCAAACAAATGACAAACAAGTAGATACTTAAATGTAAAAACATTCTATACTTGGTTGGGAATACCGTATGCTTAATCCGCTCTGTTTTGCCCATAGAAGCACACAAACGCACCAAGGTATCATCTAGCTGCACTTGCTTATAATCGGTCAACAGCCCCATTCCTTTTAAGGTTTCTAATTCCAAACTATTGAGTTGTATGATCGCCAAAGGTTTGTTGGATTGCTTAGAAATATGTGCTAGATCTTCCTGGCTCAAATAAGCCTCCATACCTTCTAAAGGCTCCAAACCACGCAAACTTCTTCCCAAAACATAACACCATGCGATTTGACGATAAGCAATTCGCTTGACCACATTGCTATTTTTTGTCCCTAAAAAAGCTTGTGATTGCATCACCAAACTTCTAGAATCATTCACAATTGCGCCCCATATTTTGCGGGCTTCCCACCAACGATCATAAGATTGACCAATTTTAAAAGACAGCAAAATAGAAATCGCTGTCCCCAAAAATGCAGGAATGCTAAAAGACAAATCTATTAACAAAAGACCTAACTCCCATTCCATAAAATAAACAGTACAAGCAATTACAAATACAATCAAAAAATCTGGCATGGCAGTTTTTAAGACATAGAAAAATGGCATTCTATAGCGAATCAACATAGTTTTTATTTTTTAAAACAACACTTACTTCTTCTTTTTCTTCTTTGTTGTTTTCTTCTTTGTATTTGATTTTTTCTCTTCTCTAGGGTTCATTTTTAAATGCTTTCTGATCGACTCTTCATTATGATAATAAGTCAAATAGCCATAAAACCAGTAGCGTTTTCGAGCGACAGGAGGATGAATCATATTGACATGTAAGTCTTTGTCAACCATCAGCACCCCAATGTCTCTTGCCTTGCAAATCTTAATTAAATTCATCCGCAAATGTTCTTTAATCATATCAAAAGAATCCTCTGAAAGCGACAACCATTGTTCGTTGGCAGGATACTGAAACACCTGATGAATGACTTCCATCTCTTGGTATTTATAACTGCTCTTGAACAACAACATGTGCACTAAGGCTGCTATAAACCAAACTACAAAAGGCATTAAAACCAACCAGCCATCTTGACGCCAAGCAAAAAACAAAACACCTGTGGCTAGTGTAAATAGAAAGCTTTTCCAAATACTATCTCTCACCCAAACTTTGTTCACTCGATACGGTCTCAAAGCAGGCAAAGTTTTGTGCGATTTTGCTTCCATAGAAACAACATAAGCCCGCCTTTTATTGAGCTTGTAAGCCAACAAACCATCGGCACGCTTCATGCCGAACTTCTTCTTGGTTCGTTCCTCTATATTCGAAAATAGATGTTGTTGACCATGTTTTATTTTATAATACTGCTCCAAATAAGTTTGTGCTCTTTTTTGAACTGTAATTTCTTCCAATCGATCTTTCGGGGCTACCTTCTTCCTTTTTGCCATAAATGTGATTACTCGCTTATTAATTTCAAAATATCAATTCCACCCCAATTCCCAGAACTCATCAACAATAGATTTGCTTTTTGTGCTGCAATGTCTTTTTGCAATTGAGCTTCCAGTACTTTCTCGTCCGTAAACACCACTAAATTGGGATGAAAAAAGGCATCCTCTACTTTCGTTGGCTCAATGGCTTCTAATTTTTTCATACGAATCGTATGCGGATTATAATAAACATAAGCCATATCCGCAGCGCCCATACTTCCCAAATATTCATCTAAGAAATTAATATTCAAAGAACTAAAGGTATGCAACTCTAAAGCTGCAATTAATTTTCGGTCTCTATATTGCTGTTTTACGGCATTAATAGTGGCTTTCACCTTAGAAGGTGCATGAGCAAAGTCCTTAAAGATAACTTGTTTGTTTTTCTTAGACAAGGTCTCCAAGCGTTTGGCTGCTCCCGAAAAGGCTTGAATGGCTTTGAAAATTTGACCATCACTCAAGCCCAATTCTCGGCAAACCATCCGAGCAGCTTGAAAGTTTTGCAAATTATGTTTTCCAAAAATCTGCAAAGGCACGCCTACCCCTTCTTTATCGGTTAGTTGATAATTATAATCTACATCTAAATAGGTTTGATGATTATCAATATGATGCGCAGGCGTATCGTAGGCTATCACTTCAGCAGGCGCATGCCTTGCAATTTTTTGAAGTTCTTTATCTTTTTTATAATAAATCAAGGTCCCGTTTTGGAGAATCGTCTTGACGAATTTTTTGAATTGTTTCTTATATTTCGCATAGGTTGGAAATACATTGATGTGATCCCAAGCAACCCCTGTTAAAACGGCAATGTGCGGGTGATAATGCAAAAATTTGGGTAGCACATCTATCGGTGAGGACAAATATTCGTCTCCTTCGATCACAATCAAGGGAGCGTCCGACAAACGCACCATCAATTCAAAGCCATCTAATTGTGCCCCTACTGCATAATCAAAATCAATCTGATGATATTTCAAGATGTGCATAATCATGGAAGTTGTGGTTGTTTTTCCGTGACTTCCGCCAACAACTACGCGTTTTTTTTGTTGACTTTGTAGGTAAATATATTCAGGGTAAGAATAAATGGTCAAGCCCAATTCCTGTGCTTTTAACAACTCGGGATTATTTGGGCGAGCGTGCATGCCTACAATTACCGCATCCAAATCAGGTCGAATATTTTGTATATCCCAACCCATTTTGGAAGGCAACAAACCTCCATTTTCTAATCTTGCTCGGGATGGATTATAGATTTCATCGTCCGATCCTGTTATTTGATATCCTTTTTGATTTAAAGCCAAGGCTAGGTTGTGCATCAAGGCACCTCCTATAGCTATAAAATGTATTTTCATTCAATTGTTTTATTATACGGAATTGAATAAAGGATGTCGTGCAAATAAAAGATGGCTATTTTTTCTAATTGAAGAACCCGAAGGCTCACAAAGTAAAAAAGCAGAAGGATAGTGTGCTATCCTGAGCATTTTTGATGATAAGTAGGAACAATAGATGCTTTTATTACGACAGGATTTTTTTAATTCCGTATTAGATGGATTGTTTGTACTTTTTGTAGCAACCACAATTACTAAAACTATCTTTTTTTTACTAAAAATGAAAGTTATACCTTATAAATATTAATAGTTTCTTATTTTTTCACAAAAAAGAAGGATCTAACACAAGTATTCCCTCACAACATCACTACGAATATGAAATATTGCCATACTGAAATCATTATCCATGCGCCCATTTCCAAAGTTTGGAACATTTTGCTAGATGTAGATCGTTATCCCGACTGGAATCCATCGGTTGCAAAGGTCTGGGGAACGCTCAAAGAAGGGCGCTTAATTTTTGCCCATATTCTACCCCTCAAAAATGTCTTCCCACTACAAATTATCAGTCTAAAGGAGGAAGAAGAATTGATTTGGAAAGGAACGGTGTTGAGTAGTGGCATCATGAAAGGAGAGCATTATTACCAACTAAAAGATTTGGGAAATGGAAAAACAGAACTACAACATGGCGAACGTTTTACGGGTCTTATAAGTCCATTCATTCCTGCTTTTTTGATTTCGAAAATGCAAGCTAATTATAAATACCACAATCAAAAATTAAAAATTATTGCTGAGCAAGACAATTAATAAAACGGGTGCTCTGTTTTATTTTTACCGTATAATTGCTGTTTTTTTTCGTACTTTCGTTGTCTTAAATTAAGAGACCATTTAGACTGAAATATTATGAAGTGGCTTAATGCTGTTATAAAAACTGGGTTTAACCTAAATTTGCGTAAGGTACAACATGCAGTAGAGCAGCCTGAAGCAACCCAACAACAAGTCTTTGAGCAATTGATACGCCAAGCTTCTAAAACGGAATTTGGAAAACAATATGACTTTGCTTCTATCACATCAATGGATCGTTTTCGAGAACGAGTTCCAGTACATACCTACGAAGATATAAAACCCTACATTCAGCAGATGATGCAGGGAACTCCAAATATTCTTTCTCCTGGCAAAGTCGATTACTTTTCACGCTCCTCTGGCACTACTAATAATAAAAGTAAGTACATTCCCGTGCCCTATGAGAACCTCAAGCATTGCCATTTAAAAGGCGCACACGATGCGGTTACCATTTGGTTTCACAACTATCCCAAATCGAAATTATTCGATGCCAGTAGAGCGATTATTATGGGTGGAGAAGTGCGTATTTTTGACGAAAAAGCGAAGACATTTATGGGAGACGTTTCGGCTATTATGCTCAAACATTTGCCTTTTTATGCTGTTCATTTCCTAACGCCTAATATCCCGACGGCTTTACTCCCCGATTGGGAGGAAAAGATTGAACGCATTGCTAAAGTTGCCGTTCACGAGAACATCAGCAATTTAAGTGGTGTCCCAACTTGGACCTTGGTTTTATTAAGACGCATTTTAGAATTATCAAAAAAAGACAATTTATCGGAAGTCTTCCCAAACTTTGAGTTATACGCACATGGTGGAGTGGACTTTGCGCCTTATCGCTCTCAGTTTGAGGCCTTATTTCCTGGTAATAAAGTGCAATATCGCAATACTTATAATGCTTCTGAAGGATTTTTTGCCACTCAATTTTCCGAAAAAGATAAAGGAATGCAAGTTTTACTGGGCAATGGCGTGTTTTATGAGTTTGTTCCTATGTCTGAATTGCACAAAAAACATCCAAAAACCTATACCATTGGCGAAGTACAAACAGGAGTAAATTATGCCCTGCTTATCAGTACCAGTGCGGGTTTGTGGCGTTATTTGATTGGCGATACCGTTCAATTTACGTCTACCTTTCCACACCAAATTCAAATCACAGGTCGTACCAAACAATTTATTAATGTTTTTGGCGAAGAAGTGATGGTCTGGAATGCAGAAAAAGCACTAGCGAATACTTGCCAACAAATGCAGGCTCAGATCGCAGAATACACGGTTGCACCCATCTTTTTGTCCAATCAGAATAAAGGTGGACACGAATGGTTGATCGAATTCCAGGAGGCGCCTCGTAATCTAAGTCAATTCAAACAACTTTTGGATCAAAACTTGCAACGACTCAATTCGGATTATGAAGCCAAACGTTATAAAAATATAGCGCTTCAAGAATTAGAACTCAATGTCGTTCCACAAGGTTCGTTTCACAAATGGTTACGCTCCAAAGGAAAATATGGCGGACAAAATAAAGTTCCTCGATTATCAAACGAACGCCAATATTTAGAAGAAATACTAGCTTCTGTAAGCAAATAAATTCTAAATATGTATTAACAAAAACAACCCTACTCTAGTGCATTTTTTTGAAAAACCAATATATGTTGCTCACCTACTTTATTATATTAACAATCAGTATTAGTTTTATCACTCTTTTAACGATGGGCGGTGCGATTGCTTCTCACAAATTTAAGTTTAATTTTTCCTATGTTAGTTTTATTTCTGTTGCTGTTTATTTGGTCACCAGTTATTGGGCAACAAGCCTAATCACGCCAATGGCAGGTATTACAATTCTTGGTTTGATTGGGTTGTTTGAAGCTACTGTTGGTTTGAAATTAGCCCTGAAATTTAAGGCAAATTTAGAAGATGAAGAAGGCGATTTGCCTGACTTTTTAAATAATAACACTTCCCCTCCTCCCAATTTGGTTTTATTAATGGTTTTAATCTATTTGTTTATTGGTTGGATAGGAACTTTGTTTGTGTAATACAGAAGAATTCTAAAACTATTTTATTAAACGCTCAAATACTTCAAAAGTATTTGAGCGTTTAATAAAATAGTATGTTCGTTATTTTTGCGGAATTATGATTCTTAGCAGGAAGCTTACAGCTGAACTCTAGCACCTATTGATCATCCATCTAAGACAATACATGTCTAGACAGAAACTCTTCTAGCAGTTCAATAAATACTTGTGGATGTTCCATCATTGGAGCGTGCCCACATTTATCCAAAATATGCAATTCAGAATCCTTTATTTTTTGATTAAAATCTTCGCCTACAAAAGCAGGTGTGATGATATCGTTTTTGCCCCAAATCAATAAGGTTGGTGCTGTAATTTTATGCAGTTCCTGTTCCAAATTGTGCCGCATAGCTGATTTTGCTGTTAATATAATATTTAGACCTTTGGTGGGCGTATTGACGGTTTCAAAAATTTCATCCACCAAATCCTTTGACGCCACATTCGGATCGTAGAAGGTTCCTTCGGCAATCTTTTTTACAAAATCATAACTTTGACGGCGAGGAAAAGAGCCTCCCAGCGCATTTTCAAACAATCCTGAACTTCCTGTCAAGGTAAGGGTTTTAACTAAGTTAGGATCTTTGAGACTCATCAGCAAGCCAATGTGCCCACCTAAAGAATTTCCGACCAAATGAATCGAAGTATATCCTTCTCCTTGGATAAATTCGTGGACGTGCTCCATCAAAGCACTCATAGAAATTTCTCGTCTTGAAAGTTCATAAATTGGCAATAGGGGAACAATTAATTTATACTTAGATTTTAATCCAGCAATTAAGTCGCTATAATTGCCCATAGAACCAAACAATCCATGCAATAAAATAACTACTTCGGTCCCTTGACCTTCTTCTATGTATTTAAACTTACCTTTTTCGTGAATGGGATATTCCATAAATTTATATCAGTAATAATCAGTTAATTTGGGTTCTTTGACAAAATTGTGTGGAGTTTATAAATCTAGGTAGCCTCTAAGTGATTTTTAGATATTAGATTTTAAATCTTAAAATGGTTCATCTAAAAGCTCACTTTTTTTATTATCACACGATTTGTCAAAAAAAAATAATTTTTAGTCCCTAGCCCAAAGACTAATATCAGAAACAGACTCAATAGCTGCTTCGTCAGCTGCCGTTAAATCAGGAAAAAAATCTAAATTGGTATACCTTTCTACTAAATCTATTGTTGTCACAAATCGTTCTAAGGGCTGATCTATATTTTTGTTTTTAAACATAAATGCAATTCCTTTTTTCTCGCCTCCTTCATAATCCACTACAATCTTAAAAAAGCCTCTAGGAATGGTTGGTCCAGTAGGACTAATCCGATCTGCTTCCTCTACTGTTTTTTTCAATAAAGGACCTGTAATAACATAAAGACGTTTTTCTCTTTTTGCCCATTTTCGGATATTTCCTTCTAGGCTTTTCCAGATACCTCTATTAAAATCTGGAACTTGAGGAGATACATTCGTCATGTAAAAACTTTCTGACATGGCTTGCTCATTAAAATCCATGTCATGTGCTGGCACCAAATGCCCTCTATCATAGCCAGAATTCCTATAATCAGAACTACTTGCTTCTGAGCGAACATTGGGATCTGATTTAAAATTTTGTCGTTCCTCTCGGTTACTTAAATTTAGTCGAGCGCCTAATAATTCATAGGCAACCCATTCTGCATTTTGATGTTGATTAGAATAGGAAATTGTATAATAACTATAGCGTACCAATTGATCGCCCAAGGCTTGTGTTGGAAGATAATTTAAGGTTCCTAAAGGTAAATCATCATCGATGTCTCGAACATCTACCACTTTATTATTATTATTATTATCATCATCGTCCTCCGAGACCGTATATGTTGGGTTTTCATCCTTGGTGTTTTCTCCTCCACCTCCAAATGGGTTATTTCCCATTATCAAAACCAAAACACCTGACAAGCTAGCGACTACTAGCAACACTATTTTACTTACTCCACTCATAATTATAGTTTTATTAAATGAACTGCGCCAATAACAAATTCTTTTTTTAAGATTTTCAAGGCAATTTAAATGCCTCCTCTCAAAAAAAATTGTTATCACACACCTCTATACAAGAATTGCAGGTCAAGCAGCTTCTTAAGTGTTTCCAGGAACAAAGGTAATAGAGAATATGAAATTAGACAAAAATAGCTCCTTACATTTTTAATATTTGACGCAAAGCTCTTTTTTCTTTCATTTTAATGACGTATCTTAGAGAGACCTAATTGCCACTACTTTGCCTTCGTTTTCACTAAAAAAGGCTTAGAAATATAGCTATCTTTTATTACCCCCTATTCAAAAAAAATAATTAGGCTACTCAATCCCAAACGATTGCTTAACAGCTTGGTTATAAATTATTAACCAATGAAAAATACGTCCTTAAACTTTATAATACTCTTACTACTAGGTAGTTTTTTCTTCTGGAGCTGCCAACCAGAACAACAGCCAATTGACGGGGTTACTCACGCTGGCACTTCATATTTAGACTCCATTCAAACACGAGAATTACCTCAAAAACGACTTTCTATTAAAGATGCATTTCTCAAATTATCTGAAGAGGAGTTTGTATTGGATGGACTAAAAAATATGTCTATTCAAGAGCGAAAAACGTTACTTAAATTAAAAAAAACAGCTAATTACGAGAGCGTTTGGGTTGGCAATTACTTAAAAGTCACGGAAAAAGCAAGTAATCAAGACGATGGTTATGAACAAACGGAACAAATTCGATTGGCCATTTTTAATTCCTTGAAACAAAAAAACATTCTATTTATTTCGCAAGAATTAATCAGTAAAGGGCGTCAGAAAGTAAGCCTTATTCATCAAGGGTTTTATGAATATCAACATCAAACTTGGACTAATATTAGTCAACATTTGCCCTTAATTACGACCCAAACCTTTCTAGAGAATAGCAGCAAAGTCATTAGCCCCGAAGACCACATCTACTTTGAACTTAACCCTTTGGACATTAATTATTTGCAAGCGGTATTAATACATGAAAAATATCCAAACAAAGATGAAATAGCAAACAAGGAAGCTTACAAAGTTGCTTTAGTTTGGACGGGCAATGAATTTATTTTGGATCGACAAGCAATGGTTCAATACAATATCAGTGAACATCATAGACATTAGATTTTGGGGTCAAAATTCTTATCAAAATCTTAAAAAGCTCTTATTTCAAAGTATCTATCACAATAAGTTTGTATTTTGCGTTGTAATACTAGGCTTTTAATCTAATAGCTCTACTTTAGCTAGAAAGAAAAACAAAAAGAATATAATTGAAACAATTGTTATGAAAAAATACTACCTCTTACTTTTTGCAGCAGCTTTATTAATAAGCTGTTCTGACGCAACAACCAAGACAACAACCGATACGACAGAAAGTACCAGTCCAGCAGCTGCTGCTGTGACGACATCTAATAAAACTATTGAAAAGGCACCTCCAACCATTGTAGGTACTCCTACGACCATAAAAGGTACGATTCAAGGTTTGGATGAAGGCACAAAGATATTTTTTGATAAAAAGACATTGGATGCTACTGATGTGGTCGGTTCTACTAAGATAGATGGAAACGGAAACTTTGAGCTAAAAACAGGGCTTCAAAACCCTGGTATTTATCGTGTGCGTCTAGGTGCTAGACCTGTTTATATGTTGCTAAAAGGAGGCGAAGAAGTAACGGTTAATGCGACGATGGATGGTCGAAAAATTGCGCAATGTGAAGTAATAGGAGGACTTTATGCAGCGGACATGGCAGCTTGGGCGCTGGATATGGACCATGTTAAAATCAAAACATATATAGAGACGACTAAGGAGGATAAGCCTTTATTGCACCTTTATTTGGTTGAAAAACTTGATTTGGTAGGCAATATGAAAGCTTATAAAAAAGTATTAACGTCTTTGCAAGATGCTTATCCAAATGATCTATATGTCAAACAACTTAATTCTAAAGTCTTGTCTATGGATGCTAAATTAAAAGCACAACCTGTTTCTGTTGGTGTAGAAGCTCCAGAAATTAACCTTCCTAATCCTGATGGCAAAAAAATGGCACTTTCTTCGCTTAAAGGAGAAGTGGTCTTGCTAGATTTTTGGGCTAGTTGGTGCCGTCCTTGTAGAATGACAAATCCACATGTAGTAGAAATGTATAAAAAATACCACAAAAAAGGATTTGATATCTTTAATGTTTCTTTGGATGGAATTGACGACAAGCGTCTTGCTGCCTATCAAAATGATCCAGCTTTGATTGCTCAAGCCATGGAAATTGAAAAAGGCAAGTGGAAACAAGCCATCAAACAAGATAAGTTGACTTGGAAAAATCACGTTTCTGAATTAAGAAGTTGGAGTAGTCCTGTTGCGGCTACTTATGGTGTAAATTCTATTCCTAAAACATTCTTAATTGATCGAAAAGGAATTATTCGTTATCAAAATTTACGTGGACAAGCACTGGAAGATGCCATCAAAACCCTGCTAGCAGAAAAATAATTAGTGCCTGTCTTTTACCTAAAAGGATTCAATTCTTAGGTATTTATTGATTTTTGAATCCATTAGTTTTTAGATTTTTATAAAAGTAACTGGATTTTAATTATTAGGTTCTATTTTTTTTCCTACCTTTGCACGGCGTTTTCAGAAAAAACTATATCAATGAAAGCTCTTAAAACATTCACTATAAATTTTGCAAGTTTTGCAGACGGTGAGCATCTATTTGATTATCAAATAAATAGCAAGTTCTTAAAATATTTTGAAGCAGCCTTAGTACAAGATGGCAATATTGAAGTAAAATTATCTTTGATCAAATTTCTAGATAGTTTAGAATTTAACTTCGAATTCCAAGGTACTGTTGTAACTGCTTGCGATGTATGTACAGAAGCATTTGATTTTCCTGTCGAAGGGACAGATCAAGTCATTATTAAAATAGTCGGTGAAGTTCCTAAGCAAGAAGACGAATTAAATGTCGTTTACATAAAAGAAGGAACTAGTTCGATTAATATTGCCGAAATGCTTTACGAAATGCTTATGTTGAGCATTCCGATTCGAACCGTACATCCAGTTAACGAAGAAGGCAACTATCTTTGTGACCCTGATGTTTTGAAATACTTAGAAATTAATGACGACATCGAAGTTTCTGATGAAGAAACTAATAACGATGACAACATAAACCCAATTTGGGACGAGTTAAAAAAATTAAAATAATAACGTTTAAATAAAATAAGAAGATGGCACATCCAAAGAGTAGAATATCAAAGCAGCGTAAACGCAAACGTCGTACTCACTACAAGATTACCGCTCCTCATGTTGTTAGTTGTAGCAATTGTGGTGCTCCTACATTGAGACACCGTATTTGTGAAGCTTGCGGTTCTTACCGTGGCCGTACAATCCTAAACAAAGCGGAAGCTGTTGAGGAGTTCGAAAGCACAATTGACGACGTAGAAGTAGAAGATTAGTATTAGATAGCTTTCCTTTGTTCCTTGGAACGGGTTGGCTAGTTAATTATCTCTAATATAGATAACTCTTATTCCTTATTAAAAGGGAATAAGAGTTTTTCTCTTTGTCCCTAGGTCTGCAAAAATAGTTAAGCTATTTGCTTTGCTTGCTTATCTAGAAAGTATGCATAAAAAGAGCATCGCTCTGATATCATTTATCCGAAAAACAAAATCATCCGAATACGAAATGACAAATACCTAGTATTTGCACCTTGGAACCCAAATAATTTAGGCTATTTTTATTTTTGGCACAGGCTTTGATTTAGATTAACCAAACATTCAAACAATAAGAAAAAGCATTTAAAATCGTATTTGTCCTACTTTATTCCAAACCCAAAATTGTTTAGTTTTCCTTATGTTCATCATTTGATTGAAACTCACACTTTTCATCAAATATCTTTCTTTCCTCCAATTTGCTTGGAGCCCCCCATCTTTACAGTCCCTGTAAATTTCTTTTCAAGAACATAAGCTACTAAACAATAAATGCAAAACTAGTCCCACCTAGTTTTGCATTTTTATTTTATCTAATAGAGAATTGAATAAATCCTGTCATAATACGCTACAAAGCCACTCCTACACCGTCCAAGTTCCATGTATTATTAATAGGAATGCCTAGATGATTAAAAATAGTTGGTACAATATCAACCAGTTCTGGACTGTAGCGCAAACCTCCTGGATTGACGGTATTCTTCGTTCTAAAAATACCAAAAACACGGGTAACCTCTACATTATTATTTTGATCTCCATGAGTTCCTTCTATCGTTCCACCATGATCTGTACTGACAATAATTAGCCAATCTTCATTGTTAGTTGCCTCTCGTTCATAAACAGCTTCCAATATGGGTTCCAAATAAGTATCTACTTGCTCAATAGCGTCTATGTATTCTGGAATACTTGGATGAAAACCTCTGCTGTGCCCTGCATGATCTACGTCGTCAAAATGGGTGAAAATAACATCCAGATCACAATCGTTTAGATAATTGGTCACAGCTTCTTTTACTCTTTTATCTTCATCATAATCTCTTAAAGCATCTGCATTACAAGGCGTGGCTATTTCATCATTAATTGCAGCATAATGCACAATCGAAGCGGTTTTGTAACAATCACTAGCTTCTTTTACTCGGCATAGGAAATGTGGATATGCGCCATAATTTTTTCCTACATACAAATCATCTTTCACTCCATGCTTGGCAGGCCAAACACCTGTTAACATCGTAGACCAACCTGCTCCACTCCAGGTATCCGTATTTCCTCTATCTAGGGTATAACTGTAGCGGCTGTTTGCTATCAATTTATCTATATTAGGTGTGTTTGCCGCTTGCAAAGCATCTGAACGACAACCATCAATTCCAATTAATAAGACTCTTTTTACATGTTGAAGATTGCTACTGGCACAGGCTTCTGGGCAATCTGCTTCTGTCGTCTTTTCGCAAGCACTAAAGCCTAAGCTCATTAGAATAAAAAGAATGCCTCCAATTAGTTTGGGCGTATGTAAAAGGTGCTGTTGCATTGGTTTGGTATTATTGTCATGAAGAAAGATTAAATCCCTTACAAGATACAATTTTATGTAGACTATTGCAATCACAGAAGTACTCAGGCGCATAAGAAGCTGTCAAATAGAGTCAACTTTATGCTCTAAGATTTTATCCTTGATTTCTAATAGATATTATCACAAATATTCTAACTGAAATTTCATATCTTTAATATCCCTTTCTAAATTAACAAGAACAAGAAACAATATGCAGTATTTTACAGAAGGATTCAACAACTTTTTCAAAGGTTTAGCCCCAAACAACCACAAAGATTGGTTTCACGAAAACAAAAAAGCCTATGAAAGAGAAGTCAAAAAAGCCTTTGCCAGATTCCTAACGGACTTAATCCAAAACATTCGAGAAAAGTACGATCCTGAATTGGATTTGGAAGTTAAAAATGCTGTTTTTAGAATTAATCGAGACATTCGATTTTCAAAAGATAAAACGCCTTACAAGTTGCAAGTTAGTGCCGTTGTTTCTCGTGGTGGACGCAAAGACATGCAATACCCTGGTATGTATATCCAATTTGGCGTTGGAGAAATTTGGTTAGGAGGTGGCATGTATCGCCCCGAAAAAGAAAATTTACAACTGATTCGAGAACACATGGCTCGAAATCCAGAAAAAGTAAAAAAACTCAAAGCAAACAAAGCCTTTAAGACCATTTACAATGAAATTCAAGGAGATAAAAACAAGCGCATTCCCAAAGATTTTAAAGAAGCGGTTCTCACAGAACCTTTGATTGCCAACAAACAGTTTTATTTTATGGCGCAATACGAAGATGATGAAAGCATCTTGTTAAAAGACGATCTCATGGATTGGGTGCTAACACATTATGAAGCTGGAATGGCTTGGAATCAGTTCTTTGTAGAAGCCATGTCGGTAGAACAAGATTAAGCATTTTCTCGTTTCCTCCACTTTGACAGCCCCAATAAACCAAAAACAAGAAGTACTCCTGCAAGTATCCACCAAAACTTTGTAGGCGTACTTTTTTTATTCCACTCTATCGCTTCGCTGTTTCCTAATTGGATAAAAGAAGACCAAAATGCAGGATGGGCATGAATGCCTTGTACTTCTGAAATGTACCGTTGTTTTGCGGCTCGAAGTGCGACGGCTTTGCTTTTCCCTTCGCTCAAATTCTCATAAAAATAACGCATCACCATTGCCGTAGATTGATCGTTTACCTGCCACAAAGAAACGACTAAAGCAGGCACGCCTGCATACATAAAAGAGCGAGCCAAGGAAGCAATTCCATTCCCTCTTTCAAACTTTCCGTAGCCCGTTTCACAAGCCGACAAAACGACTAAATTGGCATTCAAATTTAGTTTAGAAATTTCATAAGCTTGCAAAAAATTATTCTCTGTACTGTCGTTGTTTTCTGTAAAAACAAGGCTTGATAAAATAGGACTCTTTCGATTCAATACGCCATGCATTGCCAAATGAATAATTCCATAATCTGCTGCCCTTTCTTTAAAAAATCGTTCGTTGGCATCCAATCCTATTGCAACATCTCCTGCAAAATTTTCAGACAGCCCTTTGGCTTCATCTTCTGCTGCGGGCAAGGCGCCTAACAAGTTTCTTTGCTCTTGATAATAAGGCAATCGTGTGATTGTTGTATTCCTCCCTTGCTCATAAACTCCAGCCATCGCCAGCAATTTACCATTATTCGAACGCTTTGTTTTGCTTAAATTTTCTTTCCAAAGCGTGGCAGAATAATCGTAACTAATGGCATAGTCATTCATCAAATAATGCAAATTTTTATAGCCTTGTGTATTTGATTCATCTTTGACCAAAAAAGCTTCAAAAGGAAGGTGTCCCAATTCTCTATCGGTTACCAAAACCAAGGCATCTATGCCCTTTTTTCCTTTAAGAACCTCTGCCACTAAATTATCATAAAACCAATAAGCAACTTTGGCGTATCTTTGATGTGCCTTTTCAGGTGCTTTTAATAGAACATTGTAATTGCTCAATGTATGATGTAACAAAGCAATTTTGGCAGCTAGAACACTATATTTAATCGGGAAATTATACAATTGAAAGTACTCCTTATCTATATAAAATACCGTGACGGCTGAATCGGAAACATTGTATTCCAACAAGGCGGTTGTTTCGCCCAAGGTTTCTTGAATTTGTTCAATAGAAATGGTATTAACCGCATATTTTAGCTGATTGTATTTAGGATAATTGGTTTCAATAGAGGCTTTGAAGGCTGCCTTTTCTAACAACAAATCACTGAGATAGGTATAGACTTCTTGGCGCTCTTCTTCCGTTATATCATCCATTAAATAAGCCTTGTATTCGTCGTATTCTTCTTGTAATAGCTGCTCTTTTTGGGCTAAGGTATCGGGTAAATCGCCAAAGCTATAGGCTTTTTCTGCCTGTAAATCACTGGTTAATAAGACGGATTTGTTTTTTTCTGCGAAGTTAAACGCTTGCTTTTTATACATATCCCAATTGGCATGGTTCCGGAACTTTTCAATCGTCAAAATCCCTTCTTCTGCCCACTCTGTGCTTTGTTCTAAGATATAGAGTTTGTCTGCCTTGGTGCTATACTCATTTCTGCGCATTTCAAAAATTGTCATAATCATTTCCACCAAGCTCAACTTAGCTTGAAGCGCTTCTTCTGTTTCAATCGTGCCCAAGGTGCGCCAAATAATCTCTAAAGAAGTATTCAAATTAACAAAGGAAAAGAAAGACTGACTTAAAACCGTGTCACACCATACTTTATCAATCGCTTCTTTTTCAAATGAAAAGCTGCCATTAAGTTCTATGGCTTGATAAGCGTAATCCAATGCCTTTGCATAATTTCCCTTGCTATAATAGATTTCAGCCATTCGATTAATTAAAATCACCGCTTCATTATACCTTTTAGCATCAATTTCGTCCAGTAAAGCCAAGGCTTCGTTGGTCAGTTCCAGCGAACGATCAAAATCTTTGGTTACAAAATAAATAGAAGACAAATTAGACAAACAGGTGGCACGACTCGTATGCTTTTCTCCAAAAAGGTCCAAAAATATTTGCTGTGATTCCAAGTATTTTTCCTTGGCTTTTCCGTAGGCTCCTATTTCTTCATAATAAATGCCCAAATTGCTAATCGACCAAGCATAATCATAACTATCACTGCCCATAAATGACTCTGTCAACTCAACGGTTTTGAGGTAATATTCCTCTGCTTTTTCGTATGCTTCCAAATCACTATAAAGAATCGCTAGGGTTGAATAAGCACTCGAAATATCATAAAAACTTCCTGATTCTCCTTTAGAAAATATTTTTATAGCTTGTAATAACAAGTTTTCTGTTTGCTCATAGCGTTCTAAAGAGTGATACAGAATGCCCATATTGGTCAACAAAGCCGCATAATCTGGATGTTGCTCTTTGTCATTTTCTTTAAAAATTGCCTGCGCTTCCAAATAGGCTTTTTCTGCTAAATCATAAGCTCCTACACTCTCGTGTAACAGCGCCAAATTCACGAGCAAGGCAGTATACAACTCGTCACTTTTGTCCAAGGTATATTCTTCTAATATAGTATCATATAGTTCTTTTGCATCTTCATAACGATCCAAAATATCGTATAAAGTGGCTAAGTTACACATGGCCGCAAAGTAGTCCCTTGCCTTTCGAGGCAGGTACATTTTGTAAATTCGAATGGCTTCTATAGAATATTCCTCTGCCAAATCATACTCATCTAAATCAGAATAGATAATGGCCATAGAATTTAAGACCAAAGCATAATTAATGCTCTCTTTTCCATAGCTTCGTCCAATCAACTCTTTGGCTTCCAAGGAATACTTTAAAGCTTCTTCTTGTTGATCGTTCAAATACAAGGTTTCTGACACATAGAAAACCGCCAAGCCTAGAATACTATCTCGCTGGGGCTGCATCTCTTTTAGGGTATTCCAACAATCATAAGCATAAGTCAAAGCATCTTCATACCTCCCTTGAGCAATAGCAAAGTTGTAGGCATCGTGCCCTTTGTCTAGAATTTTTTCTTGTTGGGCTTGAAGCTTAGATACAATAATTGTTATAAAAAATAGTAGGACAATTCTTTTCATAACGCAATGGGTTTAGGGGAAAGAAGGCATCGCTCCGAGTAGAAACGATGCCTTCTTTTTTATTAAAAACAAAATTCTACTGCTATTTACTTAGCAGACAATTCTGTAAAATATTGATAGAAATAAGGAATCGTTTCAATTCCTTTGTAGTAATTAAACAAGCCATAATGCTCATTTGGCGAATGGATGGCATCAGAATTTAAGCCAAAACCCATCAAAATTGTTTTTACGCCTAAGACTTCTTCAAACATAGCAACGATTGGGATAGAACCTCCTGAACGCTGTGGAATCGCTCTTTTGCCAAACGTTTTTTCATAAGCTTTGTCTGCTGCTTTGTAGGCAATTCCTGTTGTTGGTGTAACCACAGGCTCGCCACCATGATGAGGCGTTACGGTCACCTTAACAGAAGGCGGTGCGATTTTTTGAAAATGTGTTTTAAACAATTCTGTAACGGTTTCAGAATCTTGATTTGGCACCAAACGCATTGAAATTTTAGCATTTGCTTTAGAAGGCAAAACTGTTTTTGCACCTTCTCCAATATACCCACTCCAGATACCATTTACATCCAAGGTAGGGCGAATAGATCCACGCTCTAAAGTCGTGTAGCCTTTCTCACCATCCACAGCGTCAATGTCTAAATGTTCTTTGTATTCTTCTAAAGAAAAGGGTGCTTTATTCATAGCAGCACGCTCTTCGTCAGATACATTTTCTACAGCATCATAAAATCCATCCACTGTAATGTGTCCGTTTTCGTCGTGTAGAGAAGCGATCATTTTTGCTAGAACATTGGCAGGATTCGCTACAGCTCCACCATAAATTCCAGAATGCAAATCTCTATTTGGTCCAACCACTTCTACTTCAACATAACTCAAACCTCTCAAACCAGTACAAATCGAAGGCACATCGTTAGCGATCATTCCTGTATCAGAAACTAAGACCACATCACAAGCAAATTTATCTGCATGTTCACGAATAAAAGGTCCCAAACTTGGAGAACCAACCTCTTCCTCTCCTTCAATCATGAACTTCACATTACAAGGCAAGGCATCGTTTTTTACCATATTTTCAAAAGCCTTGACGTGCATGTACATTTGTCCTTTGTCGTCACAAGCACCACGTGCAAAAATAGCTCCTTCAGGATGTATGGCTGTTTTTTTGATAATAGGATCAAATGGTCCAGAATCCCACAACTCAACGGGGTCGGCAGGCTGTACATCATAATGCCCATACACACAAACAGTTGGTAAGTTTGGATCTATAATTTTATCGGCATAAACAATTGGAAAACCAGCCGTCTCACAAACTTCTACATTTTCAGCCCCTGCTTCTATCAATTTATTTTTGA
The DNA here is from genome assembly GCA_937942475.1 of uncultured Aureispira sp. GTDB lineage: Bacteria > Bacteroidota > Bacteroidia > Chitinophagales > Saprospiraceae > Aureispira. The sequence continues at coordinate 3,091 of CALDEP010000090.1, read as the reverse complement.
TAAAATCTGCTGTTTTTAAGACATCTGCATCGTAGTTTGAATCCGCACTAACGGAAGGTATACGCAACAAATCCATTAGTTCCTCTAAATAACGTTCTTTGTTCGCTTCTTGATAGCTTTTTAAATGTTCCATTTTTTTGTTGATGTTTTTATATATTTAGTACTTCTTCTGGGTATAATATAAGAGTAATGGGTTAATTATTTTAGAGTCTAGATCTATTGAACAGTAATGTTCAGACCGCTACGCTTTTAGATATTAGATCGCGTTGCTTTTAGATATTAGACCCTATTAAGCTTTTATAGGGTCTAATATCTAATGTCTAAAAGCGCAGCGATCTAATATCCAAGTAATGCTAGACCAATTATATATTTTCGCTTATAAGAACTTATTTCTTGTACCTAATTAAGTAGTTGGACAAAAGTAATTAACATTAAATTGGGCATCTTTTGTCCGCTACCTTCCTTGAAAAGCCTCGCTTTAGCCCGCTAAAGCTACGTTTTACAATTCGTTAGCAAAAAAAATATACTCCAATTTTTAAGCTACTAATTTTGTCCATCTACTTATTTTGTAGAAACGTGACACCATTTTCTTACGAAAAATCAATTTCTGTGTTATCGCCTATATTTAGGCTCAAGCTTAGTCCCTTAATGGCAGCATCGCTGCCAATAATAGATTTCTCTAAAACAGCTTCTTCAATCATCGCATAACTGCCAATAATTGAATTACTAACAATGGCATAATTGAGAATAGAATGATCCCCAATACATACATTAGGACCTATAATAGAGTTTTTTATCTCACAATTTTCCCCAATACTAACAGGGTGTACAATGATTGTATTTTCAAAGGCAGGAATATCCTCAGAAGCATTTCCTTGGCGTTTTAATAACATGGCATTGGTATCCAATAAAATATCTTTTTTACCACAGTCGTACCAATTATCTACTTCAAAAGCTGTAAACTGAACGCCCATTTCCACCATTCTCATCAAGGCATCACTCAATTGATATTCATCTATAGTCAAAACATTGTTGGCAACAATATACGTCAATGCCTCTATCAAAATACCAACATCAGAAATTTTATACAAGCCGACTAAAGCCATATTGGATTTTGGAATGCGAGGTTTTTCTACCACTCTATTAATATAACCATCGTCTCCGATTTCTACTACTCCAAATTCTCTTGGGTCGTCTACTTTTTTTACGCCCAGACAAGAGTTGGACTGTTTTAATAAAGCTTTCAAATTTCCTTCAAAAATAGTATCTCCTAAGACAATCAAAATTTCTTCAGAGTCCTTAAATTCATTAATTGCCATATACATAGCATGCCCCAAGCCCAATCTAGCTTCTTGATAAACAAAGGTAATATCTAAATGAGGGTATCTATCTTCGATATAATTTCTCATTTTATCTCCCAAATAGCCAATTACTAAAATAAATTCTGTAATTCCACCATCTGAAACTAATTGATCTATAATTGAAGCAATTAGGGGTTTTCCTGCCACCGGAATTAGTGGTTTGGGTTGAGTGTATGTATGTGGTCTTAAACGAGTTCCTACTCCTGCAACTGGAATGACAGCTTTCATTATTTATGTTGTTTTTTTCGTTGAGGTAGAAGAGATTACCCCTCATTAAGTAGATCCTTATAAATAACTCCTGTTACGCAGATACTCATAAATGAGTGTAGTTCATTTGGTGTAACATTAGCAAGTAAAACATCAAACTAGTTTCTTAACTATTTTCGATAAAGCTTTAGTAAGATGTAGAAAATGGCTATTATAATTAATACTTCGTGGGATTAGCTTCGCTGCTTTTGCAGGGTTTTAGTTTTCTTACCAAAAACCATAAAAGACATTTTATACTAGTTTGATTATCAAAAACTTAGTGTTTTTGGTATTTTAAAATTATCCTACTGATAATCAAACTGATATAATTTAGCTACGCTGAGCCTTCGGGTTCTCCACGAAGTAATGATAGTAATAACTTACTCTAAAATAATACAATTTTTAACGAAGTTAGTTCTTTTGTCATGGACAAAAAAATCTAACTATTTTTTTTATCCTAACATTCATTTTTTCTGTAGGAACGACCAACAATATTTCATTCTAGTCTCTTTCTCTAGAAATATCATTTTGTCGATTCGGTTCTATCTAAAATACCTCCTTAACGAAGAGGTTATTTTTAAATTAGACCCGCTACAAAAAGCACATAAACCTAAGACTATTTTTGCAAAAAAAGATGGTTCTTTTGCAAATCGTATGGAGTTTAAAGCATAGGCTATCTTTTAATAACTACGAATTGGGATATAAGTTTTAAGTAGAAAGTCGTAAGTCGTTTATTATCAAAACAAAATAGATGAATTCCTACTTAAAACTTACGACTCATACCGTCTAATAAAAAAAGTGGTTTAAACTAATCGCACACGATTTGTCAAAGAACGTAAATTATTTTATAGCAAGTTAAGGTTAAAACAACAAAAAAACGATTGTAAACTAATCGAAAAAACTTTTATGGTTCCATAAGAATTTGTATTTTTGTGTCTTAACTTTACTAGATTAAGATTGTCTAGTTTAGATGGTAAAATAAGGTATAATAAATCATTGATTTTTAATGCTTATAAAATCGAAAAGATAGATTTATTTTATCTTTAATCCCAAGTTCTATGGTTAATCATCTGTCCGATGAATATGCGTTTAAACGGTGTTAATTTAGTTTTATCAGCCAATAAGGCTTTTTAAAACATATCATTATCATCGCTACCATTTTTATAATTGACAAGCTAGAAACCTAGTTAATGATGTAAACCTTTACATTACAAATATTTACAACTAAATATATGTAATATAAAAACTATAGCATAAAGTTCATACCTTTATTTGACTTACAAAAACGAAAAGATATTTAGAACGATCTTTTAAAGTTTTTCAATGTTGTTTGACAATAAAGTCTGAGTACAGGACAAAAGTTGTTTTATCTAATAAAATAAAGTATCTGCTTAACATTTTATTAGATTTTAGATCGCTATCGCTTTTAGATACTAGATTTTAGACCCTATTGAGACGCAATAAGGTCTAAAATCTACCAGCGA
>CALDEP010000089.1 GCA_937942475.1 uncultured Aureispira sp. | reverse complement strand
TTTCGTCAAATAGCTACGGCTATTAGCTTCGCTGAGCCTTCGGGTTCTCCTCAAATCCGCCTTAATTAGGATCAAAAATTAGCTTCGCTGCTACTTCGTGGTGTACTCATATTTAAAAAAGACGCAATTCTAAACAACTTCTAGGTTATTTGAGCATATTTTCTAATGTTTAATTTTTAATGCTGAATTTTTAATGTTTTATACCATTCAGCATTAAAAATTAAACATTCAACATTAGAACCATTTGCTAAACTACACCTGAGTTCTTTGCAACCTAATTCATTCTAAACAGTTTCGTTGGTTGTCTATGGAATTGAATACTTGTTTAGAAATGGCTTTAGCAATGAAAAAAGCCGAACGAATCAATTTCAAAAAATATGAATTAGGACAGGAGGCAGCCGATACATCTAAACTTATACTCAAAAAAACGCCTATTAATATTCATTCCAAGAAATAAAGAACAAGCCCTCTGCCATTTGATTTGAATTAGCCCTCTAAAACACATTTAGCCTTTTGAGCCGTTTTTTCTACGTCTTTACTTTTAACTTCATAAGTTAAGGTTTCGTCTCCTATTTTAGCTTGTGCTACAGTAAATCCAGCTTTAGAAAGCTCTGCTAGTTGTTCTTTAGTACAGAGGTAACTTATTGCATAATTTGTCATAACATTTGAACCATTAAGGTAAGATACTGGGGTAGCTTGTTGTGCTGCCTTGAAAGTAAGGATTGATTTAGATGGTAATTTTAGATTAAGCTCCGCACCTTCAGGAACCACAAAATTTCGCTCGCCAATATATCTAACATTCAGTTCTACTCTATATAGATCACCTTTTCTATAAAAACTGACTATAAAAAATCCTTTAAGTTTGAATTGAGTTCTTCGAACTTGTTCCTCTGTCATTGGATCAACAAGCTTTGTTTGATATTTGCATTTTTGAGCGTCTGCATTATTAAAACTTAGAAATAAGATAAATAAAATAAAACTGGTTTTGATGCATTTAGTTTTCATAGGAAAAATGGGTTGTATGGTTTAATAATAAACTACGTTGAGAGAAAGCTCTGGTAGTTTTAATTTTGAGTTAACTCATAGACTAGATGGTTGATAAATTAAACTTAAAATAGATCGATTCTTGTTCATTAGAGTAAACAACTCAAGATAAATATAAGCAAAAAGTTCTCCAAAAAAAACTCTTTTTCATTATACCTAGTATCTTAGATCTAATTCCTAAATTAAATTATCTATCAAAAAAAAAACATGAAAACATTCAAAACTACATCTTTTTGGTCTTATTATTTTATAATACTTCTAGCCAGTATCGCTTTCATAAGCAGTGGTTGTGATGAAGCTGAAATGGACTTAACAGGTTCTTACACGATAACTGTTGGAGCGTTTACGGAAAGTAATGGCGTCTATACGGCTACAGGAAACCAACTTGTTTTTAATTCAAAAGAAGAATGCCAAACATGGAGCCGCACAGCACAAGGAGACTTGCATAGTTCAACGGCTCATTTGCATTATAATGCAGCTGCTAATGTTTCTTATAATGAAACAGATACCATTTTTAGTTGGACTGAATATGGTCCAGAGCTAGATCAAGCAGCTATTGATGCTACCTGTGCTGCTGGTCTAAATGGAGTAAGCAAAACAGTCAATACTAGCAGTTATTACCAAGATAAACCAAATGTTTATTTAAAGATTATTCAAATAGAACAATAGCTTAAAGAGTGATTACGAAAAAACATAAACAGTATTTAGACGTAAAATAGCCAAAACGTTTACTTTATATTTGAGAAGAACCAATGATTCATGATTAACCCAAACAAGTGTTTTATTGTCTTTTGTAGCCTGTTTTTTATAAGCTTTCAGCATATCATTCTTGCACAATCAAGCTTGGATATTCAAGGTCATGCAGATTGTAATACAAGGTTAATCATAGAGACCCAAAAAACAGTTGGTCCTTCTTCTTCACCATTTGGCTATGGAGAGGTACAGGAGTTTTCTAATAATTCCAAGGAGGATTTGTATTTTATAGAAAATGAGAATCACAGTGTTTGGTATCAATTTGAGTCCAAAACGAGTGGAACAATGCGCTTTGAAATTGATCCTTTAGACTCCTTAGATGATTATGATTTTGCTTTGTATAGACATACAGGGGAAGATTTTTGTAAGGATGTCATTGAGAAAAAGATCCTGCCTATTCGAACGAATTTTTCTAGGAATAAAATAGAAATTGGCGGCAAAACAGGTTTAAGCGAAACCGCTAAAGATAGTTTTGTTTCCCAGGGGCTACAGGTGGCTTATAGCAAGTCGGTTTCTGTGAAAAAAGGCGATACCTTTGTTCTGTTGGTGAATGGTGTTTATAAGAATAGTTTGGGACATCGTTTACATTTTGGCTATCAGTCTAATCGCCAATTGAGTACTGATCCTTTGCCAGAAACAAAGCGCAAGGAAAAAACGTATACTGAGGAACCAACATTGATTCGATGGGGAGGGAAGGTGTTGGATGAAAATAATCAAGCGGTTGGAGGGGCAAGAATTACTTTGAGGGACACTAAAACTAAGGAATTGATTGCAGAAGGTGTTTCAGATGGGGAAAGAGGGTTTTATAGCTTAGTGTTTTTTACTTTGGAAGATCAGTTTCAAAATCCATTGTATTTGGAGGTGCAGTGCAGGGGCTATTTATTTACAGATAGAATCCTCAATCCCTATAAATTAACCAAAGAAATTAAGCATATTCCTTTGGAATTAAAGCTGCAAGCACTTAAAAAGGGAAACCGCTTTCAATTGTTTGATATCGGTTTCCCCTTTATGTCAGATGTTCCTTTTACTCGTTCTCAAAATAGCCTTGGGGCTTTATTAAAAACCCTGCAAATGCATGACAGTTTAGCCATTCAAATCGAAGGACATGCCAATGGCTGCTGCGATATGTATGGCGAAGCATATTCAAGTGAACAAGCACAAGATGTTTCCCTTCGTAGAGCCAATGCAATTGCTCAATTTTTGATTAAGAACGGTATTGCTTCTAAACGACT
>CALDEP010000088.1 GCA_937942475.1 uncultured Aureispira sp. | reverse complement strand
AGGAATGAGAAAGAAATAAAGTGAACAAGTGTTGTTAAATATTTTTGAGGATGAAAGTTTTAAAAAATGAGTAGTATGAGTGTAACGAACGAGCTTGCTTGCGCTAAGTAGCGCAAAGGCTAAGCACGGGTTACACGTCCGATTTTTTTGAAACTTTCAGACCAAAAAGATGACGCAAAACGTTCATTTTATTTTTTGAACGTTCCTAAGCTTGTTTCGTACCTCGCAGAGACAGCCCTAGTTTAAAGACTGGTTGTCTCTGCGAGGAACGAAGCAGGCTTGTCCTGTATTTACTTTAGGGCTTATTCTATTAAAAATTAATATTACACTGTATTTAAATCTTGATTAAAAAAGTTATTCGCCATGCTCATGAGAGCGTTCTTGCGTAAGATCAGTAATTAATATAATTCTCTTGCTCTATCTGGATAATGTTGCAGACATAATTCAGAAACAGATTTACCAAAAGGCATTTGAAAATGTGGCTTATCTACAAAACTAGTCCAATCGCCTCCCCACTCAAAGCCTAATCCTTTGCCTATACTAGCTATTTTTGCCCAGTCGGCATTCCAATTAGCTTGACCGCTATTCGTAATTTCAACGACGTCAATTGCTAAACCATAATTATGATAACTTTGACCTCCTCTTGCTTGAGTTACATTTCCTTTAGCAAATAAAGCATCCTGCTCAGCAATACTTCGGAAAGCACTTGATACTCGTATAGTCATATTCAAATCAGCTTGAACCTTATTGACAAATTGAAATGCCGAACTTTGGACACGAGCATCTAAGGTTTTAATTCTTGTATTTGTAATAGGGTCCCATGTTTCAGAACCACTATAAGGTGCGGTATCCACTGTTGGATTAGAGCTAGTTGCCTCACCTGAAGTATCTTCACTGGGGGGTGTTACGGTGCTATTCACAGCGTCTTGATCTACTAATGAATGATTAACTATATCATCTTTTTGGTTGATAAAATCACCAACACCTTCCGTTACTGCACTGAATCTATTTACAACTTTATTTCCAAAATTTAACTTCGTTTCTCTTTCAGAGATATTATTTCTAATCCTCTCAATGCTCGCATTTAATTGATCCAATTGTGCCTGCTCCTTATTATCTATTATGCCGTCCTCTCTAAATAGTTTTTCATAATAATCAAGTGTATCTTTATATTTTCGGACCTGAGCTCTCAGCGCCTTTAATTGCTTTAGTACATTATTAGACATAAATATTTATTTTTGTTAATTAGAGTCTTATGTAGTGTATTGGATATAGTACTTAATTCCATAAAAAAGCACTAGACCAATACCAAACCTACAACTTTATTTCCAATAATACAAACAAAAATATATCTTACCCTCTATACCTACAATTTTATTCTTAGGATTGATTCAAATTCCATTTATAAAAAGCTATGGCTTATTTTCTTTTGAGCTAAAAATAAGGATTCCAACAATTACCAAATAATATCTTTTAAAACAGCCCCTCGAAATTGGCTCCCTTCTAGGATTGCGCCTCGAAAATCTGCCCCGATTAAATTGCAATTTTCAAAATCTGCGCCTCTGAGATTGGCGTTTACAAAACTCGCTTTTTTGAGATTGGAGCGAGAAAAATCAACATTCTCTAAATTAGCTTCCGCAAAAATAGCCTTTTCCAAATTAGCATCTGTTAATAAACTTCCTGTTAAATCTACATCACTAAAATCCTGCGCTTTGGCATAAACTCCACACCAACTAGAATAAGGCAAAAACAGTTCTTGCAGCTCTAAACTATGATCCATTTTTTTCATATCTAGTACTGCCTGTATCCCACGTTCATGTGCTTTATTTTTATAAATACCCAAAGCTTGTCCTTTTATGGCAATCAATTGCCACTCCCCTCCTAAACCACCAGAATCTAAAAAATCTTGATGGGCTTTGACCATTTCAGCCAATTCTTCGGCACTTAATGCGCCTTCATAATAGGCTTTCTCTTGCATTTTTCGGGTCTTAATCGACATGGATCGGGCAACTTGATCGGCTAAAGGAAACCGTTGGGTCAGTATCAACATATCCAAAGACCAATATTGCTGAATCTTTGGTGGCAAACTTTTAATAATTGGCTGTTTATAGCCTTCTGTTGCTCCAAAAAATGCTTTTCGTCGTCGTCCAAAAGCTTTAGAAGCTAGTATAAAATCCAAATAAATTCCAAATGTGGTCCATCTTGAATCCTTAAAGCAAGTTCCTACTTCATCTCCTAGCAATACTAGAGGGCTTTTCCCTTTTTGTAAAAACAAAGCCATATTACTATAATAGGAAAAATTATCAAAAGGACGAATACAAGCATGAAAGTCTACCGTAGAGTAGCTTTTGTTTCCCAATAAGATGTCTTCTTGATGAACATTTGGAGAGACGACATTTCGTAAGATGTCTTCTAGTGGTAATAATAAGACACAGCCATCTTCTTTTTCAAAGCTTTCTTCTGTATAATTCCAACCAACAGGCGCTATAGAACGATGAAAGGGCGGGTATTTATCCGATTGATAGGCAGGATTGTCTTTAAACATCCAACGTAGTTGCAAGCCATTGGTTTGTGTATAAAATCGACGAATGGTATCGTCTAACTGGCAATTATACTTTGTTTCTAAGGCTTCTAATTCTTGTTCTTTTAAGGGCGCAAAAGTATGATAACCTAACAATTCAATTTTTGAATGTCGGGCTAATTCTCTTGCCAAATTATTAAAAGCTTCTATATAGTTTTTTGTTGCCAAAAGGTGCTATTCATTGAAGTTGTTTAAGAATAGTATGGTGTTAAAAATGAGTACTATTTTTTCTGTAATCAAGGCAAAAATTTGCTTCATAGCCTTAGCTATGGAGCAAATTTTTAACGCAGAGTAGAGGAAAAAGAGATTTCATTTAGAATATTAGCCTAGTTTTAAACAATTTCATCAAAAAAAGTGGATGATTCATTCCTAATATAAACTATTTTAGTCATTTATACAAACCTTCAATTTTAGAGCTTTAGGATTTTGTCATATACTCCTATATTATAATAAAAACAAGTTCAAAATCTTATTACTAGTGTTTGCATTTTAAACGAAAAAGAGCTAATATCGTTGTTTACTTGTTGAATCAACGGAATCCCTCCTTTTAGGTTTTCCTCAAAACCTATTGATTAGAAAAAAAAAGAACGATAATGAAGAATAAAAACGATAAAATTAGATTATTAGAAGTGCCTTCCGAATTAGGAGCAGGGACTCGTGGTGCAAGTTTAGGTATTGGAGCAATCAAAGTTGCTGCTTTAAATGCGAAGAATAATTACTTTTCAAAATACACTTCTACCATCATTCCAAACGAGAATGAACTACTTTTTGAAGATAGTCCCACTCAATATGCAAACTACATAGATGGCATTGTTAAAGTATATAACTATGTTTCGCATTATGTATCGGAAGAAGTCACCCACAACAAGCGATTTCCTATTGTATTAGCAGGCGATCACTCTACTGCTGGTGCAACGATTACAGGGATCAAAAAATCCAATCCAAACAAACGTTTAGGCGTTATTTGGGTGGATGCACATGCCGATTTGCACACGCCTTATACCACGCCATCTGGTAATATGCACGGCATGCCATTGGCGGTTTGTTTGGGTATTGATAATATCGAACATAAACGCAATAATATTCCTAAAGAAATTGAAGAGCACTGGCATAAATTAAAACACATGGGGGGCGTTTATCCAAAAATAGAAGCCAACGACTTAGTTTTTATCGCTCTGAGAGATACAGAAGCCGAGGAGGATTTTTTGACAGATCGATTAGGCATTCGTAATTTTGCCGTAAAGGAAGTTCGAGAAAAAGGAACACAACAAACCGTCAAGGAGGTTTTGGCTTACTTAAATAATTGTGACATGATCTATATCTCCTTTGATGTAGATAGCATGGATTGCGATTTGGTTTCTAGAGGCACAGGTACTCCCGTTCCGAATGGTCTTTCAGAGGAAGAGGCAACAGATATTGTTTGTGGCTTGGTTGCCGACCCAAAAACTTGTTGTCTAGAGGTAACAGAAGTCAATCCTACCTTGGATAACAAGAAAAATACGATGGCAGAAACCGCTTTTCGTGTCTTGGATAGAGCGACGAATGTTGTCAAAAACAGATAATTTCTACTGTATTTTTTAGTCTGGAAACTTTGTTTTCATAGACCTCCCTAAATTGATTTAAAAAACTTTGAAGATTTGAACATTTGAATAGAAAAAATAAATTTCAACGCTTCAATTTGCTACCTATTATGAATTACAAAGTAATCCTAGTTGCCCTTTTTATTGGTTTGCCTTTTTTGAATGCTTACAGTCAACAGTTAATTTTTGCGCATCGCCCCTTTTCTGAAACCAATGTTTCGGCATGGCGATATAGCATGGATACGGTTGTCTTTAGTCCAACATCTGCTATTGTTGGCTTGGTTAATTTACCCAATGCAGCAGCAGAAAACCCAACACTAGAGCTTGTGGTAGAAAATCAATTGGGTGGGCGAGCAACAGCTAGTTTTAAGTTGGTTCCTTTTGACCCTAGTCAATTGCGTTGGAATGCTGAAATCAAACGTTTGCAACAGGCGATTATAAATAATTCCAATTGGTATTATTTTGAAGTGACTCCCAAACCTACGGTGATCAATGCTTATGATGGTGTTGCTTTTTTAGAGGTGGTTCATCAAGTTGCTAAAAATAACAAAGCGGTTACTCTGACGTATAGCCTATCTGGCAAATACGAATCGAATGTGTGTACGATTAACTTTAAAAGGGAGCAAGGTCTTTTTAAGGAGCTTTGGACTAAATTAGATTATTATCAAACGATTCTTAAAAAGAAAAATAGCATAGAACAACAGCAGGCAAAATTGATAGAACAATGTCGCCCCTATACCTTTACTGAAGTAAGTACCTGGGCTGCCGAAGTCGCTGGTTTGCAAACGAATTTAACCACGACAGATTTGGATTTGTTCAAGGTCGTAGAAAATTTAAAAATTGTGACCGAAGCCATTCCTAAATCAATTTCTCCTTACTTGAAACGTGAATTGAGAGCACTTCTACTACTTGATATTGCTCTTGTAGAAATGCCAAAAGGGCATGATAAAAGTCAAAAGACGCAACAAAAATCCGATTTATTAAAGCAGTTGTATTTATATCCTGAACTAAAAGGGATTTTGGATTTGTATAAGAATACAACTGAGAATGTTATGCTCTATAAAAAGACGGAACAAGAACAACAAAAAGAACTTCAAGAGGTCATTAAAAAATATCGTCCTTATCAGGGTATTTACACGACTTACAACGACCTTCAAGAAGAGTTGGATTTACTGAAAACAGATTTGCAGTATTTTGATTAAGATTTTATAGATAATACTTAGCTACACCACGTTCGTCTCTACATTCGTTGAGACAGGTGAGGTATCTTTAGATACGCTGCTACTCCGTGGTTTAGTTTTTTTTACAAAAAAACATAAAAAAACTTTCATATCATTTTGATTATCAGCAACTTAGCATCTTTAACACTTTAGAGCTATCCTACTGATAGTCAAACTGATATAATTTAGCTGCGCTGTTACTGCGTGATCTCCACGAAGTAATGATAGAAAAAAAGCAATAAATTAACAAGGTGTCAAACATCTGTTTCACTAAGCTTCTTCACTAATTCTCTTCAAGTCTGCATTCATTTTATTGTACCGCTGCATCATGGCTGTTTTCATCTTCTCATTCATAACAAATTTTAAAATTCCTTCCATTTTTTCATAATGAACCAAACGAGTTTTCTTTCCCTCATCAA
>CALDEP010000087.1 GCA_937942475.1 uncultured Aureispira sp. | reverse complement strand
TTAGGATTAAATAGAAATTCTTTATCTGTTAAGGTCAATAAAAACGCAATTAAGTCTATTTGCTCTTCATGCTTCAAGGGCAACCCTCCCTCTAATCGAGGACTCAAAGTGGCACTATTGTGAATCCCTTTTACATAATGTGTTAAGACTTCTGATAACTCTTCAAATCGTCCATCGTGCATGTATGGATAAGAAAATTCTACATTTCTCAAGGTCGGTATTTTAAACAATTGAGCATCTTTTGCTTCTTTGGTAATCCCCATACGCCCCTTGTCGTTCAAGGTAGTATCTATTGGCAAGCCATTATTAGCAAATTGATGATTGGTAAACAAAGGTTCTTGATGGCAACTGTTGCAATGCGTTTGAAATAAAGCATATCCATTTTCTTCTTGTGGAGAAAAAGTCGTTTCTTTTCGCATCACTTGATCGTATTTCGCATTCGCACTAAGCAAGCTCAATTCAAATTGTGCAATCGCTTTTAACAAATGTTCTCCTGTTATCACAGAATCGCCAAATGCCTTTGCAAACAAGAGTCGATATTTAGAACTTGCCTGTAACTTTTGAATCACATTCCCCAAATCATCTCCCATTTCATCTTCATGTGTAATGGGCGCCAAAGCTTGCATATCTAAATGATTGACTGCGCCATCCCACATAAAAGCAGTAGACCAAGCCAAATTCATTAAACTGGGTGAATTTCGAGTACCAATTCGGTCGTCAATTCCATGACTCAAATCATGGTCGACGTGTGTAAAAGCAGTGTATTGTGAGTGACAACTGCTGCACGAAATGGATGTATCTTTGGACAATAGGGTTTCGTAGAATAAATGTCTCCCTAATTCTATTTTTGCCTTGGTTAGAGGATTTTTATCAAAATTATAAGTAGGAATAGGCCAATTGGGAGGAACCAAAAAATCAATGGTGGTACTACTATGAAAACCATAGCATACAAACAAAACAAATAGCAAGACCACCCAATTTATTTTTCTATTCATCTTTGATTCTAATGCTAAAAATTGAAGCAGCTTTCTCTGCAAATGCAACCGCTTTTGTACTTGGGCTCATCAAGCTGTGCTCTTCTACCAAATTAAGTTCTTTTAAAAACTGATCAACATGAACATCGACAACAATGGGTTCTTCTCCTTTTATTTGATGCTCAATCTTTTGTGCGCTGGCAACTTTTCCTGCATAGCCGCCTATATGAAATTGGAATTTATTTTTTCGAGTAGGACAATCTTCATAAGTTCCTTCTAATTTGAAGTTAATATAGCCACTATTCCAAGCCCAATACATGCCTTTTGTCGGGTCCAAATCACCTCCCATAGCACCACTAACATTGGTGAAGCTATCAATCCCCAATTCGTATTTTATTTTATCATAATGAATTGTTTGAGGGATTTTTAAGCTAATTTTTGCAGCCTCCACTTGTTCTTGATCCATCAAATGATGGCTATTTTTTTCTTTCCAAACAGGTTGATTGTCCAACCACAATTCAACATTAGTAATATAATACTTTAGCCGAGTAAAAACGATCTTTTTTTCTTGGAAGTGATGTACCTCAGATTTTAATAATAAGGGTTGATTATCATAAAGCGCCTTAAACTCAAGCTCTAAAACACGCTCCTGCGCACTTGCACAAACGACCGATAAAAACACAGCAATTATCAAACTACAGTACTTCATTTAATGTTTATTTTTATGCCGTTTTCCAACAAATAAACGCGTCAGTTCATCTACTAGGGCTTCAAATTGTTGGATTTGATCTGCCCGGCATATTTTTTTTAATGCTTCAAAATGCGCTAAATGCAAGCGTTCTAAATCTTGATGTACCACATCCAATTGAACCAACATTTGATCCTTTTTTGAGACATCGCCATCCTTTAAGGCAATGGGATATAGTTGATTTCGAAGCTCCATGATCTTTTTATTTAGCACAATTCTTTCCTTTTGATGCGCTTCTATTAATACATCATATTGAGCCACTTGCTCTTTATCTAAATTTAATTGTTTTAGAATGTATTTTTTAGGCTCAGGCTTCTTTTTTCCGTCGGCTGGTCCCAACAAAAAGAAGCCAATCAAAGCTAAGTTGATGATAGCAAGCACAACACTTAGTAGGGTCAAAAACTTTATTTTACTCATGATCTATATTTCTCTGCAATTTTTTATTATTAATCCTTGGTGTTTTTTAAGTAGTTGGACAAAAGTAATTAACATTAAATTGGGCATCTTTTGTCCGCTATCTTCCTTGAAAAGCCTCGCTTTAGCCCGCTAAAGCTACGTTTTACAAGTCCTTAGCAAAAAAAATATACTCCAATTTTTAAGCTACTAATTTTGTCCATCTACTTATGCCAATTGAGGAGGTTATTTAAGATTTCAAGGTTTGTCATCTTTTTTGAGCTACCTCCAAAAATTGTGTAAATACCTGGCTGGTCTGTTTTTAGACGTAATTCATGCGATTCAGGAAGATTCTGAGTATCATTAGACAAAGAACTATAGCCTAAAATTCCTGTGCTAATTTCATCTTTTTTAGCATTTTTTTGATGAATTACTTTATCATCATACGCCCAATAAATTGTTCCTTTTCCTCGAACACTAAAGCCTGTTTCAGCAGAAACAAAATGCCCTGTAGAGGTAAATTTATCTTCAATAAAAACGTGGCTAATTGGACAAGGAGCAATGATTTTCAGCGTTCTTTTTGTTCCAACAATAATCGCTTTTTTAGTTGGATGAAATCGAGTCGTATGTGCGTCAAATGCATTGGGTGTTGCTACTTCAAGAATAGGACTTTGGCTGTTTAAATCCCACAAATTGATGTGATTAGAATTAAACATAGCCATGGACCAGTCTGGACTGAAAGAAAAATGTCCATTGCTGCTTCCTTGATTTTGAGTTAGATAGTGAATGTCATTTAGATTTGCTTCAATCCTGAAAATTCGACCATTTCGTCCAACGCTAGTAATTAGATCACCATTTTGTTGAATGGTTAATTCATGGAGTGGGAAATTTGATTTCTTGGACCCTTTATCATCCAATTGTTGTGTAAAAATAGCATTGATTCTTTGACCAAAATCAGCAACTCGAATTAGCTTTAAGTTGTCTGTTTGGTATTGAGCAATTTGAGCTTTGCAATTACCAATGTAAATATTTTTTCCATTTGGACTAAAAACAAAATGATGATCTTGATCGCAATTCGTGGATTTAAAATCTTCGGGAATGCCTCGTCTAGAAGCTAGAACAACCTTCTTGATGGGGTCTATAATAACCAATTGTTCTTCATGGCTTGATTTGCATTCTCTTTCATCAAAACCATGATTCTTGAACCAGACCGCTAATTTTGAACCATCAGAAGAATAAACCAGACTAGCAGGGTAGAGGGTCGTATTTTCCATAACATCCACAAAATAAGATTCCTCATAACAATCTGGAACCCGTTTGTATTTCATCGTGATCCGCCCATATTGGGTTTCTCGGATTTCTAGTTCTTTACTGCCTGTTTTTATATAATTATAACAAATAGCAATGCTTTGACCATTGGGGCTAACCGCGATGTCAATAATATGCTTATCACTTAATTTGACTTTCCATTTTTCTGTAAAATCATTGCCAGAAAAGTGGTACAAATAACCGCTATTATCAACAGCATATACGCCTCCTTTTTTATCTGTATCTACATAAATAATTCTGCTCTGATTAGACTCGTCTGACAAAGTGAAATTAGCCAAGCAAGCCCATTGGAATTCTTTGGTGCCAATAGGAAAAGATTCTTTATTCTGTATAGGAATAAGTGCAGGTCCTATTTGAGCAGTTGCCATAGAAAGGAAATAGCAACTGACACATAGAATAAGCCAATAGGTCCTTATATTTTGATGGTTAAACATTGTTGAGTTTCAATAACGTTAATGTAAGAATCAATATTTAGCTGCGCTGCTACTTCGTGGTCGTGTAGAACTCGAAGACTCAGCGTAGCTAAATCGTATTAAATTTATTATTAGCTAGAAGCTGGTAATCAATCTAATGCAAGATGTGGTTTTATGTTTTTTGTTAAAAAACTAAACCACGGAGTAGCAGCGTAGCTGAACTCCACGAAGTATGAAGAATAATACCTAATGCAAAATTAATTCCAATAATATGAATAGACTTATTTTGAGAAGCACTATAAATGAAAAATTAGTATTGCGTCTTCCTCCAAATTAATTTATTATAGGAACTTTGTTTCACGATAAAGTCTAATGTTTAAGTAGCCTGTCAAGAATGTGTCGATTATTTAAGACTAACTATTTAGGTTCTTTTGCAAATCATGTGCTAATATTCTAAGGACTACCTTGTATTAACTTATATCCTAATTCATAACTGAATAGAATAACCCATATTTTAAAACTCCACACAATTTGTCAAAGAACCACTATTTATTTACAAAAGTAAGAAAAAAGACTTGTTTAAACTAAAAAAAAAACTTCATTAAACAAACAGAAAAACTTTCTGACTGTTTAGTGGTATATATACTATATTTGTGGACTTAGCGTCTGTTAGAACCATTAATCGTCAAATAGATAAAACAACAAGAATGAGCTATAAAAGTTTAAATGATTGTGTAAAGGATTTAGAGAAACATGGAAAATTGTTGCGAATTAAGTCAGAGGTAGATCCTAATTTGGAGATGGCAGAAATTCATCGTCGTATTTTTGATGCTAAAGGTCCTGCTATTTTTTATGAGAATGTAAAAGGAAGTCCTTTTCCTGCACTTTCTAATTTGTATGGAACCAAAGAACGAACTCGTTTCTTGTTTCGTCATACCTTGGAAAATGTTCAAAAGGTGATCGAACTAAAGATTGATCCTATTCAATTGCTCAAAAATCCAGGAAGGTATTGGAAAGCGCCATTTACAGCTTTAACAGGTTTGCCTAAAAAAGCTCGTTTTAGCAAACCGATTGCCTTTGGTGAAACAACAATTAGCCAATTACCACAAATAAAATCTTGGGGAATGGATGGCGGTGCTTTTGTCACCTTGCCTCAGGTCTTTTCAATGGGACCGAATTCCAAAGACATCATGAAGTCCAATTTGGGGATGTATCGCATTCAATTATCGGGAAACGATTATCAAATGGACAAAGAAATTGGCCTGCATTATCAATTGCATAGAGGTATTGGCGTGCATCACAAGGCTTATAATGATTCAGACGAACCGTTCAAAGTCTCTGTTTTTGTAGGCGGTCCTCCATCAAATGCTTTTTCAGCGATCATGCCTTTGCCAGAAAATTTATCTGAATTAACCTTTGCAGGTTTGTTGAATGGACGTCGTTTCCGCTATTTTCAACAAGATGGCTATACTTTATCTGCCGATGCTGATTTTTGTATCACAGGAACGGTTGTAAAAAATAAAAAAATGCCAGAAGGTCCTTTTGGCGACCATTTGGGTTACTATAGTTTGACACATGATTTTCCAGTCTTAGAAGTGGATAAAGTGTATCATAGAAAAGATGCGATTTGGCATTTTACAGTCGTTGGGCGACCACCAGCTGAGGATTCTAATTTTGGCTATCTGATTCATGAGTTGGTCAAAGAACTAGCACCACAAGAATTTCCAGGGCTAAAAGATATCAATGCCGTTGATGCCGCAGGGGTACATCCTTTGTTGTTAGCGATAGGAAGTGAGCGCTATATGCCTTTCAGAGAGCGTCGTCCAGAAGAGATTTTGACGATTGCAAATCATTTATTAGGCAAGGGGCAAACGACTTTGGCTAAATACTTATTTATCGCAGACCACAGCGATGATCCTAAGTTGGATACACACAATATTGAGCATTATTTTAATCACGTCTTGGAGCGAGTGGATTGGACAAGAGATTTGCATTTTCAGACAAAAACCACGATTGATACCCTAGATTATTCTGGGGATGGATGGAATTCAGGATCAAAACTAGTGGTCGCCTGTTGTGGGGATAAAAAACGTTCTTTGAAAGCAGAACTGCCTGCCAATTTTGATTTGCCCATTGGTTTTTCTAATCCTAAATTTGTTCAA
The DNA here is from genome assembly GCA_937942475.1 of uncultured Aureispira sp. Taxonomy (GTDB): domain Bacteria; phylum Bacteroidota; class Bacteroidia; order Chitinophagales; family Saprospiraceae; genus Aureispira. The sequence continues at coordinate 3,593 of CALDEP010000087.1, read as the reverse complement.
AAAGGCATCTTGGCGATTCAAGCAAGCCCTTATACCGATCACGAATCAGGGCAAAAAGCAATTCGTCAATTAGAAAGCTATTTGGAGCGTTATGAAATGGAACACATTCCAATGGTCTTGGTGGTAGATGACAGCGATTTTGTGACACAAACATTGAATAATTTTGTTTGGGTAACTTTTACACGTTCTAATCCTTCTCACGACGTTCATGGGGTGCATAGTTTTGTGGAACACAAGCATTGGGGCTGTCGAGGCGCTTTGATTTTGGATGCTAGAATTAAACCACATCATGCGCCTCCTTTAATTGTGGATGAAAAAGTTAAATTGAAAGTAGATAAATTGTTCTCAAAAGGGGGAGAGTTGTATAAAAAGGCTTAATTTTGTTCGTTCTTATTGCTTCTTCGACTTATCAAAGAACGATAAGCTTTAATCGTTTGTTAGAATATTGAGATTCTTGGTTTTTATTATAAATGCGAATCAAGGGCTAAAACATCAATAAATCGTACATTTAAAACAGGCTTATCTCATTTTACAAGCCTACTTTTTAAATGTTGAATGCTAAATGCTGAATTTTTAATGTTTTTTATGCTATAGAGCATTCATCATTAAAAATTCAACATTAAACATTCTTGTGAAGCCTTTATTCGCCTTTTTTATTTATCAGACCTAATTTTAGCGCTTGATTCGCATTATAAATAAGGTCTAATCGTCTTCAATTATCACTAAGAAAAGAAGTGCTCAAAACAAGAATGAAAAATATGAAAAAAGCTTTTTTAATTTTAATAAGTTTGACGGGTTTGTTATATTGTTGTAACAGCAATCTAGAGGACCCAGAAGTCGATGAAGATGGAGAGCTTATTGCCGAAGATGAGTTCACGAAAGGGGAAATTGACTTGCAAGATACCTTGCGTTTAGTGGAAGGCACCATACCAGAAAACTGGATTAAAATGCCGCTCTTAGATAATGGTTATTATGTTGGTTTTCCAAAAGAACCTACTCGAAAGGAGCGGAAAAGCAGTCGAAGGGTAGATTATAAATTGAAAAGAAGCAAATATCGTTTAAGTTGTAATTTAACAGATTTGTCAGAAGAACCTTCTTTTCAAGAAAATAAATCCTACAGAAGTGACTATTATAAGGCCATTGTTGAGGATTTGGCAGAAGGAATTGATGGTGTTGTAGAAATACAAAATTCGTTTTACAGCCAAGGGATTTATGAAGGCGTTAGAGCAACGATTGTTGCAGAAGATGTTCGTATTTATTTGCAATGCATCGTGATAGAACCTATTTTGTATACCATGAGTTTGACTTTGTTTGATGATGAAAAACCAGTATATTTGCAACTTCGAGATAAGTTCTTTTATTCTTTTGGTAATGAGCTATATCGTTCTAAAATAGAAAGAGATAGTAGTGATAAAAAAGTAAATCTGGGAAATTAAGACTTCCCAAACTACTAAAACTAAGAAACACACACACATTTTAATATAATAAGATTCTAAACTACGAATCAATTGTAGTATCGGAATATCCCCAGTCTAAGATTATGAAAATATTATCAACAAAACAAACACGAGAAGCGGATGCTTATACCATTGAGCATGAACCTATTTTGTCGATTGACTTGATGGAACGAGCTAGTAAAACCTTTGTCGACTGGTTTATAGAAAAGTTTCCAAAAGAAAAGTTTGAAATGGTCAGTGTTGTTTGCGGAAAAGGCAATAATGGCGGCGATGGTTTAGCCATCGCAAGGTTGTTGGAGTCTAATGGCTACGATATTGCTATCTTCATATTAAATCTGACGGATAAAATTACAGAAGATTTTAAAACAAATTTAGAGCGTGTTCAACAGCTACAAGGGCTCAATAAATTAGCGATTAAAGAGATTACTTCTGTGGAAGAGATGCCTGTGTTTGGTGGAGAAGAAATTCTCATTGATGCCATACTTGGTTCTGGTTTGAGTCGTCCAATAGAGGGAGAGTTGGCGAAGATTTTGAATTATTTGAATGAGTGTGAAAACACCGTTATTGCCGTTGATATTCCAACGGGAGTATTCACAGATGCGCCAACGACAGGGGCTTGTATAGAAGCCGATTATACCTTTGCGTTTGAGTTTCCAAAACTAGCTTTTTTGTTTCCAGAGAATTTTCATTGTGTTGGTGATTTTGTTTGCCGATCCATTCGTTTGGACAAACGATATCTTGATGCAGCAGATTCTCCTTATTATTATATAACGGCAGATATTGTCAAGAAAATCTATAAACAACGAGACAAATTTGCCCACAAAGGGGTTTTTGGTCATGCTTTATTGATCATGGGTTCTTATGGTAAAATGGGGGCTGCAATTTTGGCAACCCGTGCTTGTTTGCGGGCAGGAGTTGGTTTAGTCACCGTTCATGTTCCTATTTGTGGCTATGAGGTGATGCAAACGGCTGTTCCAGAAGCAATGGTGAGCTTGGATGAAGATCGCTTTATTTTTACCAAAGTGTATGACTTACCGAAGTATTCTACGATTGCGATTGGTTGTGGTTTGAGTACTAAAAATAGAACTAGAAACGCCTTGTGTTATATGCTAAAGCATATGAGCAGCCCAACAGTTTTGGATGCAGATGCACTCAATATTTTAGGACAAAGCCCCGATTGGTTTGAGTACATTCCTAAGAATAGTATTTTGACGCCACATCCCAAAGAGTTTGAGCGTATGTTTGGGAAGGCTTATGATAACTTTGAACGAAATGAATTGCAACGCCAAAAAGCACAAGAATTTGGCGTATATATTATCCTAAAAGGTGCCAATACTTGTATTGCAACGCCTGAGGGAGATTGTTATTTTAACTCGACAGGAAATCCTGGAATGGGAACGGCTGGAAGTGGCGATGTTCTGACTGGAATTCTAGCAGGTTTGTTGGCACAGGAATACAATCCTTTGGAAGCTTGTATTTTAGGCGTTTATATTCATGGATTGGCAGGTGATATTGCTGCTGAAATAGAGAGTGAAGAGAGTTTGACGTCAGGTGATTTGGTGAGCTATTTGGGCAAAGCGTTTTTGAATTTGCGAGCCTTGTAGTTTGATTTGAAAATTTGTTAATTTGAAAATGCTTAGTTATTGTAAATGGTAATCATTTTCAAATTAACAAAACTTCAAATTGCCACATTTCCTAAAGCGTTTTTAAGGCTTGATACTCTGCTTGTGTCAATCTATATTGATGCACACTTCTGTAAACACCGTCAATTTTATACTGTTCTTTTAATTCCGCTTCCTTAATCATTTGATTGTTTAGCATGACTTTGCCGGAAGCTGGATTTTCGGGATAGTGTGTGGCATAAATTTTATTCAACTTTAAGACCTCAAAACCAAACTTTAGAAGCGCTGCGGTTGCTTCTGTCGCAATTCCTTGTCCCCAAAAAGGCTCTCCAATCCAGTACCCAAATTGAGCACTGTCATTTGCCTGATCTAAGTGCAAGCCAATTTCTCCGATCAATTTTTGCTCCTCTTTGTACGTTATAGCAAAGACATAACGTTCTTTATTTTTGAAGCCTTGCCAAACAAAATTGATTCTAAAAATAGCCTCTTCTTCTTGATAAGGATAAGAAATGTT
>CALDEP010000086.1 GCA_937942475.1 uncultured Aureispira sp. | reverse complement strand
TTGGCGAATGCTACGCTCGCCAAGTACGGGCGTATTCTTCGTAGAAGCCATTTTCCAACCTTCATCACGCCCAATTTACTGCATCCGTCTCAAATTTCTTTCTCTTTTTTTTACCTACAAAACTCTATAACAAAGCGGATGCTTTTTTATGTTTTTCATAGAAAAACTAAAAAATCAACGGAGTATTAATTTATTTAGTATGAATTAATATATCGAGTTTAGAACTACAAAAAAGATAGAATGCCCTAAAGAAAGAATACATTTATCTTTGGAGTTGTTTAAAATTAAGTAATAATTAAATATGAATTATAAATCAGCAAATCTCTAACGAGAGGTAGCTCATTGGGATAGGAGCGTTAGCTTCGACCCCATTGATAAAAATATAATGCCGAGCATACCGTATAAGAAGCATCGCTTCGTCACCATTTACACGTTATCAAGATAAGAAGAGTAGGGCAGCCTCATTTTGTATTAGCATGTTTTTTTCGGATAAAAGGTGTCGGAGCGATGCTCCTTTTATCTTTTTTTTGTTTTTTTAGAAACGGTGTCAGGGCGATGCCCTTTTTAAGTGTGTCGTATTTACTCCTAAAAAACATATTATTAAAAATCTTTAATTCTAAACAACTTCTTTTGGTGGATTTTAATTGGATTTGTTTTTTTTTGTTAAAAAATAAATAAATATAGGGGGGGCGGATAAAAAATGCATCTTCATTCATAGAAAGCAACAACAAATATGGACTCTAACAATAAATACATCAAGCTCCTTAGCAAAAAGCTAACTAAAGGCGCCTCTTTAGAAGAAAAGGAGCAGTTAGAGCAATGGGCAAACGAAAATAGCGATCAAAAAGCTTTTGTAGATGAAACAACAAAGGCTTGGGAATTATCCAAAAATTATGCGGAACAATTATCCGTTGATACCAATTCTGCTTGGGATAAATTTGAAACAAAATTAGAAAGTAATTCTGTTCAGCCAACTTTGGTGAGAAGCTTCGTTTCTTATTGGAAAGCGGCAGCAGTTATTGGTTTGGTTACCACTAGTTTGCTTTGGTTTGCCATTCAAAATCGCACTGAAGCAGTTCCTGTTTTGGAAATTGTAGAAACAGGCGCAAACGAGCAAAAAGAGTTGACTTTACCAGATGGCTCGGTCGTCTTGCTCAATGAAAATTCTAGATTGGCTTATGCCAAAGAATTTGACGTACGAGAAGTTAGCTTAGAAGGAGAAGCTTTTTTTGATGTCACCAAACAAAATGGTCAATCCTTTGAAATCAAAACCAATACAACAAAAACACGTGTTTTAGGAACGTCCTTTAACGTGCGTGCTTATGATAAAATGCCTGTAGAAGTTGCCGTTATGACAGGTAAAGTAGCGGTAGAAAGTATCGAAGCGGGCACTAAAGCCTCTGTTGTACTGTTGCCAAACGAGGCGGTTGTTTATGATGCCATTGCTAAAAAAATGGAAAAAAATAAACAGGCAACTAATAATTCCTTGGCTTGGAAAACACAAGAATTGGTTTTTGATAATATGGCTTTAGGAACGGTCATCGAAACCTTGGAGCGATATTTTGAAGTAGAAATCGAAGGTGATCCTAAAATACTAAATTGCCATTATACAGGAACCTTTAAGGAACCTAAGCTAGAGGAGGTCTTTAATACCATAGCTTTTACCTTTCCAACAGATTTGGAGATTAAAAAAGTAGATAAAAAATATATCCTTATTGGTCAAGGATGTGAATAAGAAATTAAGTCAAACCGTTATTCACAGATGATTCATAAGAAAAACATCATAACAGTAGTTTTACTGTTATCTTTTTTGGGATTGTATGCACAGAGACCCTCTGATGCACAGAGGGTTAATGTGCATTTTGCAAATGTTTCTTTAAAAGAAATTTTAACTCAAATTAGTGCCGATTATGACATACAATTCTCTTATGGGAACGATCATTTGGCACTCCACCAAAAGATATCTTTTCATAGTGAAGATAAGGATTTAAAAGAAACCCTAAAACAGTTGTTTGAGGATAATAATATTGTTTATAGAACAATAGGATCTCAATTGGTGCTCAAACCAGGGTCTAATAAAAAGAAGAAAAGAAAAGCACGTAAGAAGCGAAAAAAAAGAAGGGATGCGATACGCGAAGAACGGAATAAGGAAACCTTAGAAAGAGGACGGTTTTTTGACTTTGATATTCATTCTGAAATCATTGGTAATAAAGATTTATCCTTAGAAGAAGAGGAATTAGAGCGAGATCCAATTCCTACCGACCCTATTCAGGTGATTCATACAGAGGAAATTGGGGGCGTTTATTATAGAGATACCTTGCATACAGAAGAAACCAGTCGTGTAGCTCCTGGCAAGTATAGAAGCATAAAAACTTCTTTAGGACAATTCTCTGTACTGCCTTTTTTGTCTAGTAGTATTAAGCGTCGAAATCGATTTAATGTTTTTTCACTCAATCTAATTTGGGGCATCAATGGCGGTGTCAATGGCTTTGAATTTGGTCTTATAGGCAATAGCATTAAACGACATATACACGGCTTACAAATTGCTGGCTTTTTTAACAATGCAGAAGGGCATTTGTATGGCATGCAGTTTTCTGGAATCTTAAACATTGTCAAAGGAGATATTGTAGGGCTTCAAACAGCTGGATTGTGGAACCTTGGCGGAAATGTCTATGGTGCTCAGTTTAGTGTTTTGGGTAATATAGCTAGGGATTTGTATGGCATGCAGTTTAGCGGATTTAGTAATATAGCGACCGATGTTTATGGTTTTCAGGTCTGTGGTTTGTTTAATTTTGCGAACGGAAAGCTATATGGCTCCCAAATAGCAGGTTTTGGAAACATTGCTTGGGGAGGGAAAAGTGCCGTTCAATTTGCTGGATTGTTTAATATTAGTGCCAAAGCACAATTTCAAATTGCAGGTTTCTTTAATTCTGCACAATCTGTTGATGGAGCACAATTGGGGGGACTCAATATTGCTAAAAACGTCAAAGGAGTACAAATGGGGCTCGTCAATACCACCAAGGAGCTAGAAGGCTTACAAGTTGGCGTGATCAATCATGCTAAAAAAGCAACTGGCTTAATGCTTGGTTTGATTAATGTCGTAGATAGTATTCAAGGTGCGCCAATTGGACTGATTAATATTGTCAATAAAAATGGATATAACCGTATAGAAGTTTTTGCTACAGATGCGATGTATGTTAACCTTGGGGCTAAATTTGGCTTTGAACGTTATTATCATATTCTACAAATAGGATGGAGTGTTGGTGCAGATAATGTGTACACTTGGACGGCTGGCGTTGGAGTTGGAACAAAACTAAAAGTAAACAAAGCACTACATGTTAACTTTGAATTACTTAGTTCTCATGTGAATGAGAATGATTTATGGACGAAAGAACTCAACTTACTGAGCCAGTTTAAGACGACCTTAGATATTCGAGTCCGAGATAGAATTAGCTTCTTTGTAGGACCTGTTTTTAATGCCTTAATGTCTGGCGTGTACGATGAAGAGACACAACGATATGGCTCTAATATAATGCCTTATACCTTATTTGACCAAACGAACCAAAAAGGAACCAACCTTAAATTATGGATCGGTTTTACTGCTGGATTAAGATTCTAATGTTCCCCTCAAAGTAGCTCCACCACACTCGTCTCTGCGTTTGTTGAGAAAACGAGAAGAGGTAAGGCTATTATTCTATAATTGAAACACGATTGAACCTTGTTTCAAGGTAATGTGAACGTAAATTAACAAAATTTGCTAATGGGATAACTATGCCCTAAAACAAGTAATAAATTTGAATAAAAGGGAGCTGGAAATTGTAAATTAGGAATGATCAAAGAAATAGAAATTACCCTATTAAAATAAAACAACTTCAAAAAAGCTAAGATAAAGAGCATGGATTTGCTCTGTTAAAATAGAATGCTATGAAATGCTTATGGATTGCTTTTTATCTATTGATAACCTATTCTAGTTATGGTCAAGATATAAGAGAATTTTTCACTTCCTTGGAGGTTAAAGTAGAATTTGTTGGCTTGGATTTTACACAAGCAAAAATAGTCGGATTAAGTGCTAAAAATACACCTGATGAAATTCAAGTAGGTTATTTTAGAGCTTGGAATGATTTGTTGCTAAAGGAACGTCAAAAGTACGACGTGAAAAGAGCTTTTATGAAACGAAGCATCGACTATAATTTCGAAATTGTTCATCGCCTAAATAAAAAGATAAAGCCTGAAAATGTCCGCACGGATTTATCACCGCAGTCTTTTTCTGCAAAAAAACTACAGACCGTTGTTAATTGTTATGATACCAAAGAGATGAAAAGTGAATATGGTGTTTCATTTATCGTCCACAGCTTCAATCAATTTAGAGAACGAGCTTATATCTATGTTGTTATTTTTGATGTTGCCACCAAAGAAATCTTATTCTCTGCACAAACATCAGGAGATGCTGGTGGCTTTGGATTTAGAAATTATTGGGCAAGAACAATTTATAATGTTTTGGAAAATATTCGAGATTATAAATTTAGAAAATGGAAAAAAGAAATGGAACGGCAGGCTTTGGTTGAAAACTTGACACAGAAAAATCAAAAAAAATGATTTAAAGATATTTTATCTAAAAAAAAGAATGTATATCGCCTTGTTTTAGCAGGGTTTTAATGACAGGAAGTGCATTTTGGTGCGCTAAGTGAACTTATTTAAAAAAGGCTTTTAATGCTGTTTTAATCTACTAAAAGCCCTTTTTTTTCGACCAATAGAGCTGCTTTTAAGGAGTTAATTATTAGCTAAATGTTAGGGAATTATTAAAAATCAAAAAAAAGGATTCAAAGCAGCTTTTTTTTGAACTAAAATTCAATTTTAATTGTAGTTTTGGGGAAGATTACGACCAAAAATCAAAAAGAAACCTCCCGACACTGGGTCGGTTTCGGAAGGTAATAAAAATATGTACCCTATACATTAGATTACTACCCTATGAACCTTAACCTTGAGTTTTAATAAAAACAGTTTGCACACTTGTCAGGAGCTATATGGAGTTGCTACTTTTTTAAAGTAGCAGCTTTTTTTTTTGCTTCTGCGAACAATTTGTTCCTTAATAACATTTTATAATAATAATGTAGTAGATTTGCAGCCCTAAACGAGTTTTATATTAGAAGAAAGGTATTGTGGAAATGCTAAATTTTTTTAATGGACTATTACAAAATAATAGTTGAGTATTATAAATACAATAATGGCAATAGTAAGATTTACATTTGAAGAGAAAGATATCCCAACACAAGAGGTAAAAGCAATGGTTGGGGATAATATATTAGATTTGGCAGAAGATAATGGGATGCACATCAACAGCAACTGTGGAATGGTTTGCGCTTGTAGTACTTGTCATGTTTATGTAGAAATAGGAGAGGAGGTTTTGACGGAAATTTCTGATCAAGAAGAAGATTTTATTGATCGTGCGATCAATCCTCGCATTGAATCTCGTTTGTCTTGTCAATGCAACCTTGTTGTGGATAAGGACGATATGGTTATTGAGGTATTGGTTCCAGATCAATCTGGAATCATTGGACACGAGCATTAAATAAAAATTGAAGTAAACCTAATCCATTTAAGGGGTTTATGTTATTAAATGAATTAGGAGATACAACACTATTAAAATAAAAAAAAATGAGTTTTGAATTAAACTTACCCATCAACTGGTCTGATCACGAAGACATTGCTATGGGATTGTACGAGAAATTTGGAGACGAATTTACAGAATCTAAAATTTACCGCATTCGTTTTACAGAATTATTAGAGTGGATTTTGTCTTTGCCTAACTTTGAAGGTACCAAAGAAGGTTCTAATGAAAATCACTTGGAGCAAATTCAAGCAAAATGGGTCTACGAATGGCGTGACAACCAATAGGTAAGCCTTAAAATTAGTAATTCGTCGATTTGAAAATTGGATGCGCTATCCTTTTCAAATCGACGAATAATTGATCACTTTCAGTTTAAAATAGCTATGTCCTTTTTAGATAAATTACATGATATTAATACCATTATTCTAGATGTAGATGGTGTCTTAACAGATAGTTCTGTCTATGTTTTGGAAGATGGTGTCTTGATGCGTAAAATGAACGTTCGAGACGGTTATGCCATCAAACATGCTATTAATAAAGGCTATCGAGTGATTATTATCACAGGCGGTAAATCTGAGGGAGTTATCAAACGCCTAGAAAACCTGGGGGTTCAAGAAATCTATAGCGGCATGCAAGATAAGCTAGAAGCTATGGACGAATTAATTGAAGTTTATGGTCTAGATTTATCTTCCTCAGCTTACATGGGCGATGATTTACCCGATTACGAATCGCTTCGTTTAGTGGGTTTGTCTACTTGCCCAGCCAATGCCGCTCCCGAAATTCGGGAAATTTGCCAATACATCTCTCCATTCAAAGGAGGAGAGGGCTGTGTACGAGATTTAATTGAAAAAATCTTGAAGGTTCAAGGCAAATGGGTTGAAACTGATGTGGTAAACTTGACCAAAGATAAGCCACGTGATTTTTAAGTAAATAGCCATTTTTAGTACGATTACTTAACCTCAGCGATTAACTAGCTTCCAAAGGTTCCCAAATTAGCTCTCTATCTTTTCCTTCCAATTGCAACATATCTAATAAGTAGGCTGTAACCGCAAGGTTTGCTTCTCTAGCTTGTAGTTGAATAGATTTTGTGGTCATAACCAAGGTGGTGGTGATGTCAAGTTTCCATTGTTTATCTTCTTTCAAGAAGTCAAAAAAGACAGCTGTTTTAGTGCCATCTAAAACCATTTGAGCCTTGCCTTTGTCTCCCTTAACAGCCACTAAACCAATACTCATCGTCTTTAAAGGTTCTCCTGTTAATCCTTCGTTAATAGTAGCTGCATAAAGACGTTTTCCATCAAAGCCTAAAATTTCTTCTTTGGGAAAGAAGCGTCTAATTAATAATATTTGACTTTGGTCTGCTAGTGATAAATCTAAAATAGTTTCCTTTTCTGCAAATTTGACTTTATCTAAAATACCCTCAAAATAATCAACCGTATTTTTAGTAATGTACTCAACTGTTTTTGCTCCATCTTGAGATAGAATAGCACTTTTGTACTGGTTGAATGCCGCTCGAATTTCTTTTTTTGCAGCCGTATGATCTGGCTTTTCTTCAACTGGAGGAGCGTAGTTACATCCAATTAAAAGTGAAGTAGATAGTAGGATAAGCATTAATGATTTATTCATGGTTTTACGTGTTTTGTTGAGTTGTGAAAATAGGGAAATCTGTTGTATGATTGTAATAAATTACCTTGTTTATTATTACTACATCAAGGCAAATCTTTCACAAACACCTTATGCTGAACGAACAAGTGCGTCGCTAAATTAGCATACTTCACAGGAGAAAAATAAAGTAACAAAGCTAAGCACCAACTATAAATAATAAGCAATGCTATTAGCAAAAGAGGAATGCCAAAGACAAGCGTAAGAATAAATCTAAAGGTAGAATTCCTTTCAGCTAAATAATCTTTATATTTTAGGATAGAACCATTTTTGCTAGATAAGGCAAGTGGTTCTATTTTTTTAGTCCAATAATTAAGAACTTGGCTTCCCCGTCTTATTTTTCTATGCGTATATAAAATACTATCTCCTTGTTGCAATTGGTTTAGTTTATTGTAGTCCACCAAACCTGCCGTAAACCCATGAATGAGTAGTTTTTCTTCTTTGTCTAAAAAGTAAATTGTTTCATGACTTTTATAATCTAGTACCCCATATTCTGTTATTAAATTAGATTTGCTAATGTCATCTAGTACGCTACTGCCAATCAATATGGAAGTTAGTAGAACTAGTATTAGTTCAAAGACAAAAACAGTTTTTATAAAAATGGGTTTCATATGCGAATGAAGGGCTAAAACATCAATAAATCGTAGATTTAAAACAGGGTTATCTCATTTTACAAGCCTACTTTTAAAATGTTGAATGCTAAATGCTGAATTTTTAATGTTTTTTATGCTATAGAGCATTCATCATTAAAAATTCAACATTAAACATTCTTGTGAAGCCTTTATTCCCCTTGTTTATTTATCAGATCGAATTTTAGCTCTTGATTCGCATTTCATAGGAATTGGTATGGAATAAGCTAGAAAATCTACCAGCACACTAATTTAACAAAACTTTTTACAAGCCATCTTTGTTCTTGCAATATAAGCTGCATTTAAGTTTAAATAAACAACTCAATTGATTATGCTCGCAATAATAGGAACAGCATTGTTCTATTTACTGATTTTCTTTGTTTTTTTAATCGTACTAATTATGGTATTTGTAAGGTTTGCAAAAGTATTTGGAGGAAAGCCTTCGATGAAACAAAAACAAAAGTACAGTCAGTATCCAAACCACAAACAGGGAAAATTTACGAATTTGATGCCACAGTTTACAGTTACAGAAGCACCAGATTTTATAGACGATTCGTCACATCCTAAACCGACAAGGCGTCCAGATTTTGATATTCCTTATGTGAAAATAGATCCCAAGTCTTTGGAGCAAAAAACAAAACATACTCGAATTACTTGGTTTGGTCATTCCACCATGTTGTTGGAAATGGACGGAAAAAACATTCTAATCGATCCCATGTTTGGAGACGTGCCTTCACCAGTGTCTTTTATTGGGCAAAAGCGATACAGCAAAGGCTTGCCATTAAACATAGAGGAATTGCCACCCATTGACGCTGTTTTATTGACACACGATCATTACGATCACTTGGATTATCAATCCATTCTAAAAATAAAAGACAAAGTAAAACGGTTTTATGTGCCTTTGGGTTTGAATGCTCATTTGGAGCGATGGAATGTTCCTGCTTCTAAAATAGAAGAACTGAACTGGTATGAAACAGCGAATCTTGAAGGCATTAGCTTTACATTGACCCCTTCACACCATTATTCAGGGCGTAGTTTGAGCGATCGTTTTGAATCTTTGTGGGGCGGTTGGGTGATAAAGGGCGCTTTGGATAATATTTATCTAAGTGGAGATGGAGGATATGGTCCTCATTTTAAGCAAATAGGGGCTGAGTATGGACCCTTTGATTTTGCCATGATAGAATGTGGGCAATACAGCCGTTATTGGCGTCAAAATCATCTTTTTCCAGAACAATCTGCTCGGGTAGCCGTAGATGTTGGCGCAAAGCTAATCATGCCCATTCATTGGGGCGCTTTTACCTTGGCAATGCACAGTTGGTCTTCTCCTGTAAAGCGTTTGTTGACAAAGGCAAAGGAGTTTGATATTCCTGTGACAACGCCCAAAATTGGGGAACAAATTGTACTGGGAAAAGAGCCTAGCGAACAACCCAATAGTACTTGGTGGGAAAAGAAATAGCAGGACAAATTAAGAGCTCATGTTACGCAAATATCTTTTTAATACTATTTCAACTTATCCTTGATTATTCCACCTTGTTTTAAGGTTGAATGTTTAATTTTGAATGCTAAATGCTCACTACATGGCAATAAGGCATTAAAAATTTAGCATTCAGCATTCAACATTAAAACAAAAGTACTAAACCATTTATACGTATTGAGCTACCTAATCAATTGTTTGCGTAACATGGGTTAAGAGGTAGAAAGGACCAATTCTTCTTTTGTTAATAACAAATATTGTGTCACCAAAGCCTTGCGTTCTTTTTGTAGTAATTCGATTAAATTAGCTTGTTTTTTTTGTAATTGACGATAAGTTCGATTGTTTAGAACATCTTGCAATTGCTCCTTTTGAACATAAGCTATATATTGTAAACCAACCAAAAGTAAGGGAAGCAAGAAGGCTTTCCAACCTAAAAAGTAAGCCCCCAAAGCTACCATAGGAATGCTATAAAGAAACCAAGTTAATAAACTAAAAACAATCGCCATCGCTGCCCAGAATTGTGGATCTTCTACATTTTTATTGCGTAAATATCGAGCCGAAGAAACAGGAATAAAACTTCCAATCCAGCCTAATAAAGCAAGTGGAGTTAAGAGAAGAGCAGCAGCCGTTTTTCCGAATGAAAATGCTCCTTGCTGTTCCATAGATTGATCGTTTAAACGATTTGTTTGAAGCTGGTTGAAATAAGAATCTGCTTGTTCCTTTAAGGCTTCTTTTTGTGCAGGCGTAATTTGATTGCAAGTATTGGCAACTTCTTGTTCTAATCGAAGTCGATGTGGATTACTGCTATAAGTAGCATCTTTGTAATGTTGCTCCTCGTTGCGCATCAGGACATGCAATTGCTCGACCAAAGCTTCATCTTCTTTAGAATCAATGATAACGACTTCTTTGGCAATGGCAATTTTTAGGTCTTTTGTCAATTGATGTGCCGCAGCAGAAGGATTTTCATAATATAAGGTCTTGTAATTTCTTAAATCAATGGCTGGACCAAAGTTGATGATCACTTCACTTCTAAAATCACAATGGTAGGTATAGTTGACGCCAGTAGGACTGATAAAAACATCGTCTTCAAAGTTACTTTCCGCAGCAGAAAGCAAAGCCAATCTAGCCGTTCCGGTCTTGAACGTACGCAATCGTTTTTCGGGAACAGAGTTGCCTTCTGGAGCAATAAAAAACAAATTACCTTCTAACAAGATATCTTTAGAGTCTTTAAAAATTTGTTGGTTTTGCTGCATTTTTTTTAAACCTTCTTGAGGTCGCCAAATGGGAATTAAGTGCGCCTGACGAAAGACGTTTGGCAAACTCCACTTTTCTTCAAAAACAGATCCTCTAGCCCAAAAGAAAACAGAACGTCTTTGCAATCCAGCAATCAAAATTTGCTCTATAAAAGCGGTAGAGTGATTGGTGGCAACGATCGTTGGTGCTTTGGACGAAAGTGCTGTTCTGCCTGTTAGGTAGATTCTTTTGTAATAAAAGAAGAAGAGAATAACAAGTGGAAAACGTAGTAATTGATAAATCATGGAATTACTTTATAATAGATAAATTGAATGTTCGTTTAATTTATTAATTCAATGATCATTCAATTTATCGTAAAAAGCAAATTATTAACAGTTTTTTAACAAAATGAGAATAGAAAAGACAAAAAAAACGCTTTTCCTTTAGGAAAAGCGTTTTTTTTGGAATATAGAATAGCGAATGAAGCTATCAGTTAAGTTTACTCAACAATATTTACTTGACGATTCAATTCACGTCCAGCATCATCTTTGATACGGAAGTTGTACGTTCCTTGATTTAGGCTAGATACATTGATTGCTTTGTAGTTTTGACCTTGGTTGATCTCAAATACATTATTAGCAACTAGCGTAAAACCTTCTTCATCATGCATTTCTAAGGTTAATTGTTTCGCATCTTCTGTTTGGATACCAAAGATGAACATTCCATTATCAACAGGCTCCTCAGACATCGCAAAATTAACGTCTAATAATTGCGCTTCTTTTTCTGCACCCATCAATTTTTGGTTCACATTCATGATGTCCATAGCATCTTGATCTTCAGCACTCATTTTTTCAGAGATATCGATGATATCATCCATTTTTATAGAGATAACTTGATCTCCAAAATTTACATCAATCGTACTAGAGCTAAGGGCATCTACCTCACCACCAGTTCTTACATGAGTAGGGTCATTAAGGGTAAATGCTTTTTTCTTGCTTTCATCAGGACCACAAGAAGTTACCATTATAATAATGGCTAAACCAAATAGGAATGCATGGGTAAATTTTTTCATAGTATTATTTTTGTATTTTTACTTTAGACTAGTCAATGTGGTTTTATGTAAAAAAATCTAAAATTGTTACCTTCAAGCAAGATTTGTTTTACAACTTGAAATATTACCTCATTATAAGTGCAAAGGTACTGATAATAATAGAAGAATTAGAGCTAAATTACCTCTAATTTTTCGTGCAAACTTAATAAGCCTAAGATTTATATTTTGGTATATCAAACGTCAATTCCATTAAAAAATAAAACCATGATTCAATCTATAGAATTAAAGCATACCAACCCATCTTTGGGACCTTATGAGCAAATCATAAGTTACAGCTTGACAAATTCGGAAGCACACAAAGCTGAATTTGATCAATTATTAGAAGGAACGACCGTTAACGGAAAATTTGACTTAAAAACATACCTAACTGCGTATAAAAATAAAGACAAAGCAACAACTGATAAAATTTTTGCGGCAAATTATAAGGGAGATTTAAGATCAGGAGAAACGATTTCAAAATTTAAGATGACATTAGTTGGTGGATTTGTAGTTGAAGTTTCAGATTTAAGAACCACTATATTATCTGGATATTATCCAGATTTTATACGTTATGTGGTTAAAAATGGGCACAGGTACGAGTCTTCAAGAAACGATATTTTTCCTGAAACTGATATCGAAATGAAGTCCCCAATAAGCAAAAGATTAGATAAAATAGACGATACAGATCTTTCAATTTAACGGGCTCAATTGGAAGTTTTGTGGGAACTCAATATTTAGAATCCTTTTTAATGCTATGAATCTAGATATAAGTTTTAAGTAGAAAGTCGTAAGTCGTTTATTATCAAAATAAAACATACGACTTTCTACTTAAAACTTACGACGCATATCGTCGGATAAAGGTGCTTCTTTTTTTATGACCACAAAACTTGTTACTGAACCATTTAACGAATACAAAGATTGATTAAAATGATAGATGTAGAAAGTGCAAAATCAATTGTTAGACAGTTGAGCTATGTTCCTAAAATAATCCAATTGCCCTTAAAAGCGTCTTTGGGCTATGTATTGAGTGCAGATGTTTTGTCGCCCATTTGTATGCCTCCATTTGATCAGTCGGCGATGGATGGTTATGCTTTGAAATTGGGGGCAACTCTAGATTATAAAATCATAGGAGAGGTGCAAGCAGGAAGTGCTGAAAATCCTTCTATGGAAATCGGCGATGCCGTTCGGATTTTTACGGGTGCAGCGGTTCCAACAGATGCGAATGCGGTAATCATGCAAGAAAAAACAAGTGTGGAAGGAAGCCTTTTAGTACTTGATGAATTACCAAAACTTGCTGCAAATATTCGTCCATTGGGCGAGCAGATTAGGGCGGGCGAAATCGCTTTGGAGAAAGGAACGGAATTGAGTCCAGCAGCCATTGGGTTTTTGGCAGGAATTGGCGTTTCAGAAGTCGCTGTATTTCAGAAACCTAGTATTGCTGTTGTGGTAACAGGGGATGAGCTGGTTTCGGCAGATCAAGTATTAAAGAGAGGCGAAATATATGAAAGCAATGGGATTATGTTGGCAAATGCCTTGCAAAAAACTGGTTTTGAAGCGCCACTGCTTGTTCGAGTAAAGGATGATTATAATGCTACAAAAAAGCTATTGAAAGACTTGTTGGAACAACAAGATTTTGTCCTTATCTCTGGCGGCATTTCAGTCGGAGATTATGATTTTGTTGGAAAGGCTTTGTTAGAATTAGGGGTCGAACAATTGTTTTACAAAGTACGTCAAAAACCAGGGAAACCGATGTTTTTAGGCAAAACAGCTACCAGTGTTGTGTTTGCTTTGCCAGGGAATCCAGCCGCAGCTTTGTCCTGTTATTATCAATATGTCTTAACCGCCTTGAAAAAAGCAATGGGGCTGCCCAATTATACCTTGAAAAAAATATACCTGCCCTTAACCAAAGCTTATTTGAAGAAAGGCGATCGAGCACATTTTTTAAAAGCAAAACTGACCAAGGAAGGCGTAGAAATATTGGATGGGCAAAGTTCTGCCATGCTATTTTCTTTTGCTTATGCAGATGCTTTAATTTATATTCCACAAGATCAAATGCAGACCGCAGCAGGCGCATTGGTGGAAGTCCATTTATTGCCTTAATTTATGAAAATTGCGCTACTTATGAAGGCTTGTACTTGGCTGCTTTTTATACTAATAATAGAAAGTTGTACGGCTACTCCTAAAAAAGGAACAATAAGAATTGCTGCTGCTGCTTCTACTCAATATGTTTTAGAAGCCTTAATAGAAGCTTATACAGTTAAGGAAGCCGTGCAAATGGAGACGGTCATTAGTTCTTCTGGGAAACTAACCGCCCAAATTGAACATGGCGCACCTATTGACATTTTTATTTCAGCAGATACGTTCTATCCAAACTATCTTTTTGATAAAGGAATGGGGATAGAACGACCAGTGGTCTACGCTTATGGGCAATTGGTATTATGGACTTTTGGAGCTTATGATTTAAGTCATGGAGCCGCTATTTTAGTGGATCCTACTATTCAAAGAATCGCTCTAGCAGATCCAAAAACGGCTCCTTATGGAAAATTAAGTCAAGCTTATTTGAAACAAAAAAATCTATATCAAGATCTAGAAGATAAAATAATTTGGGGAGAAAGTATTGGGCAAGTGAATCAGTATATTCATACGCAAGCCGTAGAAATAGGCTTGACGGCTAAATCAGTCGTCATGGCTCCAAGCTTGAAAGGCAAGGGGCAGTTTGTGGTTTTAGAAAATGCGCAATTAGCGCAAAGCATGTTGTTACTAAAAAGAGGAAAAGAAAGGAAGGCAGCGACTCAATTCTATGTGTTTTTGCAATCTTCTGAAGCCCAAAAAATCTTTGAAGCATATGGTTATGTTAGTAGTATAGTAGATACAGAATAAAAGTCTTGATAACTAAAAATTGATGCTCTACCTGAGATTTTTAGATCCTAGATCGCTTCGCTTTTAGACGCTAGATATTAGACTCTATTGAGCTGCAATAGAGTCTAATATCTAAAAGCGAAGCGATCTAAATATTGCTGTTGGATGGATTTATGTTTTAAGACTTAGTAGACCATTTATTATCCTATATAAAGTTTTTACAATAAAAAATAAGCATGAATTGGTCGCCTTTATTTTTGTCTTTGCAATTAGCCTTTATTACAACACTTTGTTTGTTGATCATCGGCATTCCAATTGCTGCTAAATTAGCGGCAAGTTCGGCTCGATATAAATTTTTGTTGGAGGCCATTGTGAGTTTACCTTTGGTTTTGCCTCCAACTGTTTTGGGCTTTTATTTGTTAATTGCCTTTTCCAAAAATAGTGTTTTGGGTGGTTTTTTATATGAAACTTTTGATATTCAATTGCTATTTTCCTTTGGAGGTTTGGTTTTTGCGTCGATTTTATACAGTTTGCCTTTTATGGTACAGCCGATACAAGCAGGCTTGCAGAACTTACCCGCTTCTTTAAGCGAGGCCGCTTATACGATGGGAAAGAGCAAACGAGAAGTACTTTGGCATGTCTTATTACCCAATATAAAACCAGCTTTATTGACTGGAATCGTTTTGAGTTTCGCACATACTATTGGTGAATTTGGGCTTGTTTTGATGATAGGAGGGAAGATCCCAGGAGAAACTTTAGTGGCTTCTATTGCGGTTTATGATGAGGTGGAATCTTTGAATTATGTGCAAGCAAATTTTTATGCAATGGTTCTGTTGGCTACTAGTTTTGTGATTTTGGGAATTACTTATTTTATTAATGCTCGATTGAGTTTAAAGTCATAAATATTCAAAGAAAATCATGTTGTTAAACGTAGATTTACAAAAAAAAATAGACCGCACAGAAGGAGCGCAACAACTGAACATTCAGATGGAGTTGGATAAGGGAGATTTTGTAGCCATATATGGCGCTTCTGGAATTGGTAAAACTACTTTATTGCGTATGATTGCTGGTTTGAGTCAAGCAGATACTGGTTTTTTGGCTATTAATAAAGTGCTTTGGTTTGACGAAGAAAAGAACATTAATTTATCCCCTCAAGAACGCAAAGTGGGTTTTGTCTTTCAGGATTATGCCTTATTTCCGAATATGACAATTTTTGAGAACCTTCATTTTGCCAACTCCAATGCAAGCTTAATTCAAAAGTTATTAAAACAAACGAATTTAGAAGCTTTAAAAGACAAGAAACCCACACAGCTTTCGGGAGGACAGCAGCAACGAGTTGCCTTGGCTAGAGCTTTGATGGTGGACTCGCCGATTCTTTTGTTGGACGAGCCGCTTTCTGCTTTAGATCATTCCTTGCGTCAAGAGATGCAACACCTGATTGCTGAATTGCACCAAAGCTATCAGCGAACAACTTTGATGGTCAGTCATGACATTCCTGAAATTATTAGTTTGGCAAATAAGCTATTAGTCATTAAAGGAAGTGCTACTATATTATATGATAATCCTAAAGCTTATTTTGAACAAGAAAATCTATTGGATGAAATAGAAGAAGTTGGTCTTGTTTTAGCAATGAATGAGAATGAATTGCTGCTTCAAATTGGCGAGAAGAAACGGAGCATACCTTATTCAAAAGTAACCTTAGAAAACATTCAAGTAGGAGATCGGCTTTGTCTTAAACGTTGGGTGCTTCCTTCTGAAATACATAAAATAGAACGGCAATGATTCCTAAAGAACAATTAACCACGGTTATTTTAGCTGGTGGGAAAAGCCGACGAATGGGAACAGACAAAGCTTTTTTGCATTTAGAGGGCAAGGCGTTTATCGAACGAATCCTTCATATTGCAAAAGGCATAACTCAAGACGTGCTGGTTATTGCAAATACAACAGCATATGAATCTTTAGGGGTGCCAGTTTATTCTGATTTAGTGGAAGATTGTGGACCTGTGGGCGGTATTTATACAGCTATGCAACGAGTTACAACACCTTATTTATTGGTCTTAAGTTGCGATATTCCTTTGTTGGAAATAAGTGTACTAGAACATTTAATAGCGAATAGTATTTCTTGTGATGCTAATATTTTAACGACCCAAGAGCGTTGGCAGCCTTTGACGGCTATCTATGATCGAAGAACAAGTCCAATTTTTAAAAATGCATTGGATACAAAAAAACTAAAACTTCGCTCCTTGTTGTCGTCCATGCAGCTACATACCATTGCTTGCCCTGATTTCTTGATTCCTTGTTTGAATAATATTAATACACCCGATGATTTAAAAAAAGTTAGAGATGGATATAAAAATTAAATGTTTTGGTTTGTTAGCGGAAGCTGTGGGGAAGGAAGAGGTGCTGTTAAGTCTAAAGGAAAATGGCACCGTTCAGGACTTAAAAAATACCTTGTTGAACCTTTATCCTGCCTTGGAAGGAAAGGAGTTCAAAGTAGCGTTGAATAAAAATATAGTGACGGAAAAGACACTTATTTTGCCTACAGATGAACTGGCTTTATTACCTCCTTTTGCTGGTGGGTAAAAAAGGGTTTTTTGCCTAGTTTTAACCAAAAATGACTGTTTTAAGAAATGAAAAACTTAGTAAGGTAAGTATTAAAAAATTGTTATCAAAATGATTTTATGAAAAACCTTTATAATCGAGTTTTTTGTAAAAAGGACTTGTTTTTCTACTTTTTTTGTTGTACATTGTCTCGTCTACAAAAAGCAACTAAAACCGCCTTGTGCGAACTGTTTTATAGACATTAGATAATACTATCATCCATAAAGGGAACGAATCATAAAAATACAAACTATGTCAACTAGTAATTTATCACCAGAAGCCGCAAAAGGACTCTTAGCACTCCAAAAAGAATTGCGTCAGTTTTTGAAACAATTTGAAAAATTGGAGAAAGGAGGTGCCGAGCGTAGCAAGCACATAGCGAATGCTAAAAGTGTGAAAGACTTGTACGTAACGCTTTCGTTGGCAGATTTAAAAGAAATTGCTAGTTTGGCGGCTCCTGATACCGTGGAGGTAGTAGAAGAAGTTGCTGTAGAAGTGCCTAAAACTAAAAAAGAAGCTCGCAAAGCTCGTCGTGAGGCTCGTAAAGCGGCTCGTAAAAATAAAAAAGGTAGCGCAGAAGAACGTAGAGCAGTAAGAAGAGGTGAAACGAATTCAGATTCAGAGGTAGTTCGTAAAGAACAAAAGAAAGACAAATCAGGTGCGAAGGAAGAGAGTCAATTCAGATACGATAGCTTAATGAAGTTGTGGGGTGAGAATGAATTTGATCAAATTACAACTGAATTTAGAACTTACTTAGATAAAGGGGAGCAGTTCTTGGTAGATGCACAAAATTTTATTGATTATGCACAGTCTTTTGCTCCAGGTATTTATATCAAGGAGATAGAAGAGGCAGAGGATTTGATTGGAAAAGTGCAAAAGTTCCTTGCGATTGCTCGTAATGTTGATAGGCAAGTAATGCGCTATAAGGGTGTTGTGCAAGATGTTGTTGATATTACGATGAGTTTGCCAACTAAATTAAAGGACCTAAAGGGAGGTATTGTTGCTGAAGCTACAAAAATCTTTGCCGCAGCTAAAAGTTTTATTGCTACTGCTGATACAACAGATGATGAAATTAACCTTAAGGTTGAAAAACTACAGGATTATTTGGCTAGAGGAGAAGCGAAATTAGGCAATTTAGAAGGAAAGGTAGGTGACTTAGAAGCGAAATTAGAAATAAAGCTTGATGAATTAGATGATTTAGTAGATGCTGTTATTGGGGATGTGGATGGTAATAACCTTCCAGATTGGTATGATAGATTAGAATTAAAATTCGGGAAACTTTTAGATGTCAAAAAAGACTTAATTCCTGGGACTGATATTGATAATGAAATTTTGATTCAAATTATAGGATTCAAAAATTCAGTTGAGGAATTTATTGCAAATGCTTCAGATAAAGTGGAAGCATTGGAGTTGCAATCTAAGATAGATAGTGCACGAAAGTGGTTGAAACAACTAGATACTTTTACAGAGGTAATTCAAGTGTTTTTGCTGGGTGTAGAAAATGGGGTTGACCTTCAAAAATGGTATGCTAAATTATCCGAAAAATTCGAGAAACTTTTAGATAGCAAAACAGATTTAATTCCTGGAACTAAGATTGATGATAACATCTTGATTCAAATTACAGGACTTAAAAAATCAGTTGATCGATTCGTCGAAATTGTTTCAGGTAAAGTAGATGCATTGGGCTTCCAAGAAAAGCTACAAAATGCGCAGCAATGGTTGGGTAAACTAGGTGAATTTACAGAAGCCATTACAGGCTTTGTTGAAAACATCAAAGATGGCGATTTTGCAGATGTTTATCAAGACCTTAAAGACTTCGAAAACTTTATTAATTCGGATAAAGATATCTTAGAAGGAACAACGGTTGACGATAAAATTAAAGCAAAACTTCAAGAGTATAGCGGAAAAGCTAGAAGTTGGTTGATGCATAAATTGACAAAAGGAGACCCTGATAAAACAGACGATGTTCGTTCTATTTTAGGCGCTATTGATAAAATTATATTAAGTACAGGAGGTGTCGTTGATCATTCTTCTAAGTACGAAAAAGACGAAAATAGAATTACTGTTCCAGAAATCAATGCTGTTTCTCAAAAAGAAATTAAGGAGGTTTTAGAAAAATATGGTATTCGTAAGAAAGATTCTTCCTATGAAGGTATTTTGTCGGATATGAAAGACCAAGCAGATGTCGCTAAAGACAGTGTTGGAGTTAAGTTTAAAGACGCTGCAACACGTGGTTCTCAAGCTTCTGCTGCCTTTAGAGATGCAAAGGAGGAATACGATCAATCGGTGACAAAACACAACGATTACTTTAGAGCAACCAATACGTTAGGAAAACGAATCATCAGTGGTTTATTATCTATCGCTGGTGTTGGTGTGGATTCTTTTTTGCCAGGTGCAGGATCTGTTATTGGAGCTGTAGGATCTGCTTTGTTGGGTGATTTTGACGAAGTGAATGACCAAATTGATAAAGTAATGCCAGAAGGTCTGGACTTTGTTGGTGATTTAGCGAAAGAAATACTACCAGGAGTTTTGCCGAAATGGGGAAATGAACGTGGTATTATTCAAATCGAAGGAAAAGAATTGTTAGCAGGATTGAATGAGTTGTATATGAATGGTATTTCTGCGAGATACCAAGATGTCATCTCTTTATTGAATGGAATTAAAGCTAAATCTAGTAGCCTTGGTAAGAATCTAAGGTCATTGGAGCAAGCAGATACTGTTGATGAAGAAAAATTAGCGGAAATTAAGAAAAACGTTATTATTCTAGAGTTGAAATGGTCTGGCTTGAAAAAAGATATCTCGAAAAAATATATCAATTTGCCTTATCCTCCTATTAATGAGAAAAAAGCATACCGTAATGCTAGTCGTTACTTGTACTCTGTGTGGTTGATTCGTTTCCCTCAAAAAGAAATTCGTATCTCTGATTCAATGATTAAACAGTTTGAGAAATTTGGAATTATGTCTGAATCAAAAGCAGAATGGGATACCGGTTTCTGGTCTGGTTTAGGGCGTGGGTTCTTCGGATTTTTTGGTGGAGATCCATTTGACTACAGAGGAGAGTTGAAGAAAATGAAAACATGGGCTTCTAGCGAAAATGATACGCTTAAGTCAGCACAAGCATGGGCAGAAGTATTCTAAATGACAATACTTCGTGTAGATCACGCAGTAACAGCGCAGCTAAATCGTATTAGATTGATTATCAACTAGATATATTTTATATATTCAAGGTGTTAATAAGCTGATAATCAACCTAATGCAAGATGTATTTAGCTGCGCTGCTTCTACGAGGTTTATGTTTTTTGTAAAAAAACTAAAAACTCCACGAAGTATTAAAATGAAATAAATAAATAGTACAAAAATAAAAAAAGCACAAACTCGATGGAGTTTGTGCTTTTCTGTTTTTGAGGCATAAAAAGTGCTCTATGGTGGAAGTTTTGTTTGTTAGGCTTAACTCAATTCTAATAAGTCATTCATACCAAAAACGCCCTCCTTTCCAATCAACCAATGCGCTGCCATGATGGCACCAGCGGCAAAGCCCTCTCTACCTTTTGCGGTGTGTTTAATTTCTAATTCATCAATAACAGAATGGTATTGAATCACGTGTGTTCCTGGAGTATCGCCAATACGTTTTGAGGTAATAGGAATGCAATTGTCTTTAATTTTTTGATTCCCCTCTTGTAATTGATAGCCTTCTAAGGCATCAATTTTCTCTAAGATGCCTTCGGCTAAGGTTACTGCTGTTCCACTAGGGGCATCCAATTTTTGAGTATGGTGAATTTCCTCCATGTCAACTTGATAAGAAGGGTGCTTGTTCATGATCGTCGCCAAATGCTTATTTAACTCAAAAAAGATGTTGACTCCAACACTAAAATTCGAGGCATAAAAAAAAGCACCTTTGTTGGTTAAGCACCAATCCTTAACAGCTTCATATTTATCTAACCAAGCGGTTGTACCCGAAATAACAGGCAAACCTGCTTTGAGGCAAGTCATAATATTATCAAAAGCCACATCAGGCTGTGAAAATTCAATGGCAACGTCTGCTTGTTGTAAATTTTCACTTGTAAATGCCTCTAAATTATCTGCATTAATTTTGAGAACAACTTCGTGTCCTTGCTTGGCAGCTAATTGCTCGATGGTACGCCCCATTTTGCCATAGCCAATCATTGCTATTTTCATGCTATTGTAAGAAGTTTTATTGGATAAAGGTTAAAGGAAGAATAGTGTACCTAGTTTATTAGATACACTATTCTTTTTTAGAAGTTGTTAAAAAGAGT
>CALDEP010000085.1 GCA_937942475.1 uncultured Aureispira sp. | reverse complement strand
TTTCTCTTTTTTTTACCTACAAAACTCTATAACAAAGCGGATGCTTTTTTATGTTTTTCATAGAAAAACTAAAAAATCAACGGAGTATTATATTTAATAATGTTAACCTTATTATTGTTTTTAAAATGAGCAAACCAATATTGGCTTGCTCATTTTTTTAGATAAAATGCTTCTAAGAATGGCATTATTTTGGCTTTTGTTTTTTCAATACTTCGTGTAGATCACGCAGTAACAGCGCAGCTAAATCGAAGCTCTCTGATGCTAACGCAGGTAAGTGCTCAGCGTATCTAAGATACCCACAAACGTGGCGTAGCTAAAAAAAAATCGGCGAAGTATTATTTTTATTATTAATAAATTAAAAACCATATAAAACCCAATGAAAAAAATGAAACTATCCACTTATTTAATGTGTCTACTTATTGTATTAGGAAGTGCAGGAACATTATTAGCACAAAAAAAGGATAAAAAATTAACGAAGAAAGAGCGTTACAACCTTGGATATGCTTTTGGTGCTCAAATGGGAGCGTCTCTAAAGGGGGCTACCATGTTGACAGAAGGTGAAAAAAACGTAAAAAGTTTTGTAAAAGGTTTCGCAGAGTCTTTAAAAGGAGATTCTCTAACAATTGCAACAGCGCAAGCAGCAATGCAAGAACGGATGGAGTCAGGGACCGCATCTACTACAGAAGAAGCTGGAGGGCAAATTGCTTACAGTATTGGTGTTACATCAGGTTTGGGTAATATTGTTCAGAAAGTAGAAATTCCTGCTCGTGTTTTTAATCTAAGAGGTGTAAAAGCGGGTTATACAGATGGTCTGACCAAAGAAAAAGAAGCCCTTAAGATGACTAAAGAAGAAATGGATTTGGCTTTAAAGACCTATTTAGAGCCTAAGTTTAATGAATACCAAGAAATTATGAGAGTAGAGACGGAAGCTGAAGCGGGGAAGGCAATTGCAGCAGGAGAAGCCTTTTTGGCAGAAAATAAAAAGAAAAAAGGTGTTATTACGACCGAATCTGGGTTGCAATACGAAATTATCAAAGAAGGAACAGGCACTAAGCCAACGCTTGCTGATAAAGTAAAAACACACTATCATGGCACCTTGATTGATGGAACTGTATTTGATAGTTCTGTAGATCGTGGAGAACCTGCTACATTCCCAGTTGGTGGCGTGATTTTAGGTTGGCAAGAAGGGATTCCGTTGATGTCTGTAGGCGCAAAGTATCGCTTGTTTATTCCTCAAGAATTGGCTTATGGAATGCAATCTCCTTCTCCAAAAATCCCAGCTGGTTCCGTTTTGATTTTTGAGGTAGAGTTGCTAGAAATTAATCCAGAGTAAGATTATTTAATAAGGTTAACCTTATTTTAAATGGAGCAAATCATCTTTGATTTGCTCCATTTTTTTGTTTATTGCTGAATTATTTCTAAGATAGATGGCATTGTTTTCGTTCGTTTTGTTGCGAATATGTATTTTTAGCGATCTAAAATAGATGGGGTAGACCAATTATTAAAACTTAACAATAATAATGACTATGAAAATATCATACTGGATGGTATGCTTTTCGACACTTTTATTTCTGGCAGGATGTTCAACGACACAAGACACCTCTAAAGGAAACAAAAAAGAAATAATAAAGAATCGCAGTTATGCTTATGGAGCAATGGTTTCTCAAGGAATCAAACAAATGGGCTTGAGCAAAGAGGAAAGAAATGCAGATAAATTTATCGAAGGATTAAAAGTGGGGATAAAAGGAGATAAAGAAATCTTTAAAAAAGCTCAAGGGATCTTGCAAAAACGCATGGAAACTAAAGTCGTTTCTGCGGATGAAAAAGCAGGTGGTGAAATTGCTTATAATTTAGGTTTGAGTGTTATTGGTGGTTTAGCAACCGAGGTAGAAATTCCTGCAAGTGATTTTAATTTTAAAGTCTTGAAAAAATCTTTTTTAGCAGCAGAAGCTGGCGATTCATTGACGATGGATGAAGCGGAGATGAATGAAATTCTACAAGCCTATTTTGAACCTATAAACAAGAAATATCAGGCAAAAATAGAAGAAAATAAAAAATTGGAGTCGGTAAAAAATATTGCAGCTGGTAAAGAATTCTTAGCAAAAAATGCTAAAAAGGAAGGCGTTGTCACTATGGAAAACGGGATGCAATATGAAATTATTACACCTGCTAAAGGACCAAAACCAACGATTGCTGATAGAGTGAAAACTCATTATCATGGTACTCTAATTAATGGAGATGTATTTGATAGTTCGGTAGACCGTGGAGAGCCTGCTTCATTCCCTCTTAATGGTGTTATTAAAGGTTGGCAAGAAGGAATTCCATTGATGTCTGTAGGGGCGAAATATCGTTTTTACATTCCTGAAAACTTGGCTTATGGGGAACAATCTCCTTCTCCAAAAATTCCAGCAAGTTCCACCTTGATCTTTGAAGTGGAGTTATTAGAAATTGAAAAAACAGAATTACAAAGAAATATAGAGGCAGGAAATGCCTTTTTAGCAGAAAACGGGAAAAAGAAAGGGGTTGTTACTTTGCCAAGTGGTTTGCAATACTTAGCTATAGTAGAAGGCTCTGGACCAAAAGCAAGGCTTACAGATCGTGTAAAGGTACATTATCATGGTACTTTGATTGATGGAACTGTATTTGATAGCTCTGTTGATCGTGGTGCTCCAGCTACTTTTGGTGTGAACCAAGTGGTCAAAGGTTGGCAAGAAGGAATTCCGTTGATGTCTGAAGGAGCAAAATATCGCTTGTTTATTCCTGCGCATTTGGCTTATGGAAATCAAGGAGCAGGAGCGAAAATCAAAGGTGGCTCCACCTTGATTTTTGATGTAGAGTTATTAGAAATAGAAAAAACAGAGGTGCAAAAAAACATAGAGGCAGGAAATGCCTTTTTAGCAGAAAATGGCAAAAAGCAAGGGGTTGTTACCTTACCAAGTGGTTTGCAATACTTGCGTATTATCGAAGGTTCTGGACCTAATCCAACGCTTAGAGATCGTGTAAAGGTACATTATCACGGTACTTTGATTGATGGAACTGTATTTGATAGTTCTGTTAATCGTGGAAAACCAGCTACTTTTGGCGTGAATCAAGTGATTAAAGGTTGGCAAGAAGGAATTCCATTGATGTCTGCGGGAGCAAAATATCGTTTGTTTATTCCTTCGCATTTGGCTTATGGAAATCAAGGAACAGGACCAAAAATCAAAGGTGGTTCCACCTTGATATTTGATGTAGAATTGTTTGAAATTAATCCTAAATAAAGGAATTGAAGATAAGATGAGAATTACCAATCAGGTGTTTTGCTTGGTTGGTAATTTTTTTATTGAATAGGAGATGTAAGATAACAAGTGCCTTAAAAGGGGCTGTGTTGCACTCCAAAATAGAAAATCTATTATGAACAAAGCACTAATCATTGGTGTTGTCATTATTTTGCTGGTAGTCATTGGTGTTTGGGTTTCTAAAGGAGCAGAACGTCAAAAAGAAGCCGCAGCAAAAGCTTTAGCAGAAGGGCAGCAGTTTTTGAAAGAAAATATGGAGCGAGAAGGGATTGTAACCACAGCGTCTGGTTTACAATATGAAATCCTTCGAGAAGGGGATGGTTCTAAACCAAATTTGTCCTCTAAGGTAACCACGCATTATCATGGAATGTTGGTGGATGGAACTGTCTTTGACAGCTCTGTAGAACGAGGTCAGCCAGCAACATTTGGCGTTGGTCAAGTGATCAAAGGATGGCAAGAAGGGATTCCATTGATGTCAACAGGGGCTAAGTATCGGTTTTATATTCCTCAAGAATTGGCTTATGGAATGCGTTCGCCTTCTTCCAGTATTCCTCCAGGATCAGCACTTATTTTTGACGTAGAATTATTGAGTTTTAAATAAAACTATACTTTTTTAGCAGTAGTTCGGTAATTGACCATAAATCAATCTAATAGTTTTTTTATCGAAGTGATGTTTACACTGTACTTAGTATAGTTCCTATTAATAAAAATAACAAGAACACAAGTATTAAAAAATGAAGAATACATTAGGATGGATTAGCTTTTTTATCTTAGGATTGATGGGAAGTTTGATGGCACAAGAACCCAAAACAGACGCTACTTCAAAAACAACAAAAGCACCAAGTCAAAAAACAATTGTTAAAGAATTTAGCTATTCTTATGGTTATAGCTTTGCCAAAGATTTGAAAGAAAAGTCAAGCTTTGAAGCAAATGAAATGGCGGCAAAAGAGATCTTAAAAGGGCTAAAGGCAGGAATGAAAGGCGATACAGCTAAGTTGACTAGAGTGAACAAGTATTTAGACGAGCGTTTAAATAATGGTACTCCTGCCAAAACAGAAGAAGAGGGCAACAAAACAGCTTATAATTTGGGTTATAATGCTATTGCTAACATGATGAAGATGTTGGAATTGCCCACGTCAGATTTCCATTATGGCTCTATCAAAAAAGGCTATATGGACTTTTCAAGCGGCAAAGAATCTAAGTTTACAGAAGAAGAAAGGAATAATAAGTTGAACACTTTTTTCCAAGAAAAACAAACGGCTATGCAAGAAAAAATGCTAGCCAAAAGAAAAGCAGAAGCTGCTCAAAATTTAGCTTTGGGTCAGAAGTATTTGGAAGAAAATGGCAAAAAAGAAGGGATTAAGACAACCGCTTCTGGTTTGCAATATCAAGTGATTAAAGAAGGAACTGGAGAGCGCCCTACACTACAAAGTAGAGTCGTGACGCATTATACAGGAACGTTAATGGATGGGAAAGTTTTTGATAGCTCTATCGAAAGAGGGCAACCTGCTACCTTTCCTCTAAATGCTGTAATTCAAGGTTGGCAAGAAGGAATTCCTTTGATGAAAAAAGGAAGTCGTTACCGTTTGTTTGTCCCTGCAACTTTAGGATATGGTGAGAATAGCCCTAGCTCAATACCACCAAATTCTCTTTTGATTTTTGATGTTGAATTGATTGATGTCATGGAGGAAGATCCTGCAACTAGTAATGCCAAAAGTCAGTTGAGTTATTCTTATGGTTATATGATAGGTAGAAGCTTGGGACGAGTTAATTTTAGTCCAGAAGAGAAAGCGCCCAACCAATTTGTCCAAGGATTTGCCAAAGGTTTTGAGGCAAACGATCAAGATATTGCAGTTATAGAAAGCTTGTTGAAAGCTAGAATGGAAGCTGCAGAACCTGCGCAAGATGCAGAAGCAGCTAAGAAAATTGCTTTTGGTATTGGTTTTTCTTCTGCGGCAGGAATTGCAACACAAATTGGCGCTTTATCTGCTGATTTTGATTTTAATTCTGTCGGTGTCGGCTATTCTACTGCTTTGAAAGGAGAAGATTCTCAATTTTCTGATGACGAAATGAATGGTTTCTTAAAAGCCTATTTTGAACCTAAACAACAGGCGTCAAAAGCCAAAATGGATGCTGCTGAACAAGCTGCAGCAATCGCTAATTTGGCTGCTGGAGAAAAATTCATGGCAGAAAATGCTAAAAAGGAAGGCGTTGTCACCATGGAAAACGGGATGCAATATATCGTTCTGACAGAAGGAGCAAAGGACGATGTTCGAGCAACGTTACAAGATAAAGTAACGACACATTATCACGGCACTTTGATTGATGGGACGGTATTTGATAGTTCTGTAGATCGTGGAGAGCCTGCAACGTTTCCAGTAAATGGTGTGATCCAAGGTTGGCAAAAAGGAATTCCTTTGATGCCTGTGGGAAGTAAATACAGATTTTTTATTCCTGCTAATTTGGCTTATGGAAATAAAGCAATGGGGGCAGTTATAAGCCCTGGTTCGACTTTGATTTTTGAGGTAGAATTATTGAAAATCAACTAGAAATACTAGATAAAGGCAATAGGCGCATTTAAAGCGTCTATCCCCTTTATCTGATGGAACTGTTGAAGGTATATTTTTGATTGTAAATTAATATTTTTACCTTCGTGGTTCATTGTAAGATTACAAATTTAAAATAATAATAAAAAGGAATAATAATGAGAGAGCAAAGTTATAGTTTAGGAATTTTGTTGGGAAATAATTTAGTAGGACAGGTAGATGTTGCAGGTTTGGACTATGAGGCTTTGGGTAAAGGTCTAGTAGATGTATTGAAAGGCAACGATTTGGAAATGACAGAAGAGGAAGCAAATCATACTGCTCAAGTTTTCTTGCAAGAATCTGCAGCTAAAATGGCTATGGCAGCAGGAGAGAAAGAAGCTGGTTTTATGGCTGAAAATGCTGCTCGTGAAGGGGTTACATCTACTGCATCAGGATTGCAATACGAAATCTTGACAGAAGGAACAGGACCAATTCCTAAAATTCACGAAAAAGTAGTAGCACATTACGAAGGTAAATTGTTGTCGGGTAAGATTTTTGATTCTTCTTACAAAAGAGGTCAACCAGCTACTTTTCCAGTAAATGGTCTAATCAGAGGATGGCAAGAAGCTTTGCAAATTATGCCTGTAGGTTCTAAGTGGAGATTGTACATTCCTTCTAACTTAGCTTATGGTGCTAAAGGTGCTGGAAATGATATTCCAGGAAACGCTACTTTGATTTTTGACTTAGAATTATTAGAAATTACACGCTAGAT
>CALDEP010000084.1 GCA_937942475.1 uncultured Aureispira sp. | reverse complement strand
AATTCCAATGCCGTCACTTTACGAACTTGATAACCTTCCATTCTATACATTTTTCGCTCCACTACAGCAGCGATTTTAAAACCAACATTCAGCCCATTCAAAAAATTATCATTTGTCAAGGTCAATTGAACTTTGCCTTCTAATTGTTGTGTTTCTCGACCAAAAGCAGACGTAACATTTCCCGAAGCTAAATCCACCATTTTATTTCCACGTTCGACAGACAACTGGTATAAAATATTCTCTCCCTGAGGAGGATTAACGGTAACGGCATAAAGCCCCAAAGCAAGACCTGCCAAGATACTTTTAGTCATGACTTTCCCCGAAGCTACTCGTAAGAATTTTTTGAGTTCTTTGTTATAATTCTCTGTTCCTTCCTGTCCTACACCAACCCAGTACGCCCAGCCTACTACTTTTTGTTCTAATAATTTTTCACGAATAGAAGGTGGTAAATTAAAGGTTAAACGGTTGATATTATCGTTCGTCAAATTCGTTCTAGAATGAACTCGCTCTTCTTGATTGGCTATTTCAAGCACTTCTAAATCTGTCTTCTGTAAGACTTTTCTATGTTTTGTCACATAGCTTGTATCGTACACGGTGGTAATGGTTTCGCTATAATTCCGACGAATGGTATCCCTTATCGTGCGCCATTCTACATAAGTATCAAAATCAATTCGAGCATTGGAATAAGGAACCCGTTCAATTTTAAAATACACTCGTTTTGCACCACCCGATTTTATTCTAAATTCATAAATGGCACGTTCAAGTACTCGGATTCTTTTGCGCTTTAGTCCCTCGACCTGTACTGCATGAAACCTCGTTCCGCCTTGATAAACCAAGACCTCAAATTCTTTGACAAACTTCCCTTTTAACATGGAAAGATCCAAGACCATTTCATCTCCTGTTTCAAAGGCAAAGAAAAATCGCTGCTCTCCATTAATCTGCAAGCTTTGTTCTGTCACCACAATTGGTTCTATAGGATTTGCTTGAAGCGCATTCGCCAATAGCAACAATAATAAAATGCGTACCATCTAAACCTCTTTAAATGAAATGATATAATTGGTTCCCTTTTTAGAAGGGTCCTTTTTCATGACCCCTTCTAGCTGACGGGTCAAATTATTCATCAATCGAAGTCCCAATGAATTAGAATTTCTAAAATTGATGTTATCTGAATAACCTGCACCATTATCCCCGATTTCCAATACAAAGGAATTTCCTAACAAAGCATTCTCTTCTGTTTTTATTTTGTGAATTGCGATACTGATAATACCTGCATTATCTTCTTTAATTCCATATTTCAAAGAATTTGTCAAGACTTCATTAATCAGCAAACCCAAAGGAATTGCCGTGTCAATTCCCAAATTAAGTTTAGGTATATCCAAAACCAATTCCACATTATTATTCGCCCCTTTTATAGATCGAATTAAATATTCACTCAATTCTTTCAAATAATTGCGGTAATCCAGCTTGGAAAGGTTATCTGATTGATACAACATTTCGTGGACAATCGCCATAGAATTTATTCGATATTGGCTATCTGCAAAAATTCGTTTCTGCTCATCATCTTTGAGGTAACTAGATTGTAAGCTAAGTAGGCTCGTAATGACTTGCAAATTATTCTTAACTCGATGATGAATTTCTTTAAGCAAAACATCTTTCTCTTCGTTAGAAATCAGCAAAGCTTCTGCCTCTTTGCGCTCGGTCACATCTAGGCAAGTACCAATAACCCTAGAAGGAATCCCTTTTTTCGTCCTAAAAAAGATCACATGACTTTCAATATGTTTCACCTTTCCATCCACTACAATTCTATACTCATTCTTAAAGTTATACAACTCCTTATTACTCAAATTATCCAAATAGGCATTCATAACCCGCACTTGGTCATTGGGATGTAAAACCGAGACAATGTATTCATTTTTATTCAAAACATCCTGATGCACATCCAAACCAAACAACTCATACATTCTATTATCCCAATGCAATATATTTTCACCCACTTGCCAATCATAACTTCCCAATCGAGCAGCTTGTGTTGCCAATTGCAATCGTTCTCGACCTTCCAAAATTGCCGCTTCAGATTTTTTGCGTTTTGTTATATTTCGAGCACTTCCATAGAGTTTAGACCCTTGATTGTTTTCTCCTATCCCTACTGAAATATTATCTTCTATCCAGAGGTACTCTCCATCTTTATGCTGAAATCTATATTCTCTGGTAATTGGTTGTTTGGTTTCATGTAATTTTTTGCCTTCTTCAAGAACTGCTTCAAAATCATCCAAATGAATTCTACTTGTCCACAACAAAGCATCCTCTTTAAGTTCTTTGTGGGTATATCCAAATAAACCTATCGTATCGCCATTGATATAGGTAATGGGGTTGTCGTAATTCATCTTATCCTGCAAGTCTACAATAAAAACGATTTCATTAATATTAGAAATAAGCTCGTTGAATTTTAACTCGTTTTCAACCGCAGCAGCTTGAGCGAGTTTGAGTTCGGTCACATCTTGTTCTGTTCCTTCTATGAACAGGATATTTCCTGCTTCATCTTTTTCAACTCGACCGAGTCCCAAGATGTATTTATCGGCTCCCTCTTTATCCTTAAATTTATGCTCATATTTAAAATTAGGGTCATCTCCTTCCATAGATGCCGTTAAGACTCTATTAAAATTTTCAGCCGCTTTCTCTTTGATTTTTTCTAGATAAGTATCATACAACTTTGTTACAGGGATAGATCGGTCTAAATCGTAGGTGCGATATTGCTGTTCAGACCACAATAATTCTTGGCTATCAAATTTATAATGCCAACTCCCTGTTTTGGAAATACGCTGCGCTTCTTTTAATTGTTCTTCTCGTTCTTCAAGGATTTTTTTGTCCTTTTCAAGGATTTTTTTTGTTGCCTCCAACTCCTTGTTTTGATGCAAGTATTCTTTATTAATCTTCTTTAAGCTCTCTTCATAAGAATTTTGCTCTATAGCAATTCCTGCCAAATCTGTCGCCGCCAAAATTAAATCCATTTCAATAGCACTAGGGCTTCTTTCTGTCTTAGAATAGAAGGCAAATGTTCCTACAACATCTTCATTAGAATAGACAATAGGCATAGACCAACAAGAGACAATCCCATACTTCTTTGCTAAAGCTCTACAATCAATATAAAGTGGATTGGTATGCATATTAGAAATCACAACTTCTTTTTTGCTAGTGATCGCAACCGTGCAAGGAAGCCGATCCTGCTCTATATGACTACCATCAATTTTTTCAAGAAAATCTAGAGGCATACTAGGAGCTACTTCAACGTACAATTCCTTTTCGTCCAGCAATAAAATAGAAACTTTTATATCGTCTAACAAATCTTCCATTCGTTCGGACAAGACATTCAAAGTATCTTTAATAGACTCATGTTGCGCAACCATTCGCAGAATATCCCTATTGAGTTTCAGTTCTCTATTTTGGCGTTTTTTTACATCTATAACGGTAGACAACTCCATATTAAGTTTTTCGATTTTTTTCTTCTCCGAAATTTCACGCACAATCGCTAGAGCATGTATTTCGTCAAATTTACAATAACGAACTTGCACGGGAAATGCTTGCCCACTCTTCTTCTTACTAATCCCCTCTAGATCTATGGACTCTCCTAGGCGATATTTGTCTACAAACAGGTCAATTTTTTCTCTTGCTTTAGGATCTAAATCAAGATCAAAAACAGACATTCCATAGAACTCGCTTTTGTTATAACCATACAAATCGCAAGCCTGCTGATTTACAGCTGTAAACTTTAAATCTGTTTTTCTGATTTTGAACATACAATCAGGAGACAACTCAAAAACCCGTTCAAAAGAATTTTCTAAATCCTTATATTCCTTATTATTTTCTGCAGCAGTTTTTTCCATTCTACTCTATATCATAATTATTTATAATTTTTTGCCCCTCAGCATCATACAAGCCAACCAAAACGGCAGAACCACTTTCTTCGACTCTCAAACCACCATACTTAGCTTTTTCATAAGTACTGGCTTGCCCTTCTTCAAACAAAAAAGACTCTGCTCCTATCTTTACATATCCTGAACTAGCATAATATTTAATGGCCACTTCATCTTCCGCCAAGCCTGCATTACTCCCTTGCAAACGATCGTAAGCAGCAATATTCTTCGCCCCTTTTTTGACGATGCAATAGCCTCTAGAAACAAAATCATCTCCTCTATTCCAATTCCTTGTCATTTCGTAACGCAAGTTCATATAATCCCCCTGCATCAAGGATCGTGGATCCAAAGGGTACAAATCCAACAAGACTAGCGTTCCATTCTTAATGGTATTTTCTTTTTGGATAATCATCCAATTAAATACCGCAAAGAAGAAGACTAGATTGAGTATAAAAATTATTTTTTTATAGCCTTTCATAATGATTCTTTTTGATCTTTTGATAATTCAAAATCATACACTCTTTTTATAGCAATTCCTAAACTCATGAAGAGTAATCCCGCACCAACCATTAAGATAGATTTGAATAACAAACTTGTATTCATGTTATAATAAAAAAGCACGGTAAAAAAGAAAATTGACAACAGCCCCTGTCCTATTAATAGATGGTATCCTGCATAAACACCTAAGAATAACAATAAAATGCCTCCTACAATTCCTGGAGCTTTAATTAATAATAACAAGGCAATTCCTGTTCCGACTAAAATCGGTATTTTTTTTGCTTTATTGCCTACCAAATCTAAGGTTTCATTTAATGCCCAAAGTACCAAAGCGATTAATAAAAGGGCAGAAATCCACCAATAACTGCTACTAACTACTTCTTCCCCATAACTGTAGTAATATTCACTCAAATTTACAGATCCGACCAACAAACCAATCATTGAAACCGAACAAGCATTTATGATGGCAGAATACCATTGCCCCAATTGAGGGTAAGCCGTCAAAACCTGTGTTTCTTTTAGCCAAGCAACAGTAACAATCGCAGCATTAAACAGAATTAAGAAATTAAAAGCAACTTGAATTTTTAGATCCCAAATTAGCCAATAAGCACATAAATTAAAACACACAATAGCGGCAAATTTCTGCAAATGACTTCCTGCCACAATGCTTATAAACAAAGAAAGAAAAAGGGAAACCCACAAAAAGGATTCAAAATTTGAAGTATCCCACACAAATCCAACCGAAAACAAGATGGTTCCTATAATCATTAAAGACATTGCAAAAGGCTCTACATTTGTATTTTGACTAGCTGCATAAGGAATTATAATACTACCAATGGTAATAACAACGCCTAAGGCAAGTATCGCTGATGGAGAATCAAATAAGCCTCCGATTCCTAAAAAAGCCAAAAAGAAACTGGCGGTTAATAATGCGCCAATAAAAATCAAAACTTGAATTAAAATAGACGTTTTATTCTCTTCTAATAATTTGTAATCTGCCTGAAAAGTCTTGACATCTAGTTTAGGATTAATGCCTTCTTCCTTATAAACCTCCAACAACTCTGCTAACTCTATTTTATTATTCTCCATCATTTTCTAGATTAGTGCTGTTGTTTAAATCTTGTTTCGCTTCTAAATTCCATTCTTTATTAATCCGCACCAGTGTCATGACCAAAAAGATCGTTGCCCCAATATTTCCAAAACTCAAGAGCAAGAAAAGCCCTCCGTCGAAAATATCTCCAAAAAGATTAATAATCCATGAATTCCCAACAATTAAAACAGAAATAGCGATCATTGCCGTAAAGCCAATATCCTTGCTTTGTTTTATATAATAAAAACTCCCTCCTATGATCACTGCAAAATAAAAAAGAACCGTAAGGAAAGATAAGCCCATGTTTCTTCTATAATCAAAAATCATCCAAACCATCGCTATTGTTAAAGTAGTAATAATAACAGCGCCTATTATTTTAGTTAACAGACTATGTACCCAATCTGTTCGATCTCCTTTGATTATATATTCCCAAATAGACAGCGCAACGGTATTAATAAAGGCAAGAACTAAGTACAAAATAGCCTCATCTATATGCATTTGTACTTGTATGAGATACAAAGATACCGTTAGATTTATTAGCAATAAGTAGAAGAACCACAAGAAAGGAAAACCCGCAATGGCAACCCAAGCGGTTACAAAAAGGGTCCAACCAAAAAAGAAATCATAAGCATCTGCCCCCGTCTGATAAATTTGCCCAAATACAGCAAAAGCAATTCCTACTAAAACAGAAATTGCGGTCAAACCTAGTTTTAAAACAAAATCGGAAGGTTTAAAAACCAATAAGGCAATCGCAATGCCTAACATGCCCGCTTGCACTAAACCTAGTTTGGCAAACTTATGCAAGGAGCCCCAGTTATAAGCAAAGAAGAAAATAATTCCTGATAGCAGCAACAAAAGTCCTGCGCTAAGAAAAAAACGATATGCTATATTTAACCACTCTTTAGGAGATGGATACAGGGAACTTTTTTGATAGCCTAGCTGAAGTTCTTCTGCATTTAATTTACTATTCTTAGCCAAAAGATGTAATGTTGACCTATTTAAAGGCACATTATCCACCTTCTCAAGGTCATGAAAATGATCGTCTACTGTTTCTAAATCCATAAAGGGGTTCTGTTAGTAAAATAAAAACTTTTTCTTTTTTGTAAAAAAAGAGCAGGAAACGTAAAGAATAAGAGTTATTAAGATACTCATTTAATTTAAAAAGATTTCTATTTCTTAGATTATAATTTAAGACTTATTATCTTGTTAAGATGATCTATTAGGCGTTCTGCTAGACTGTTTTTCAATAAATTAGAGTAATTGTTCACTTCCCTCACCCATTGTATCCCTCGAATGGCATTGGTTAAGCAAATTTCATCTGCGTCCTTAATCTCCTCCAAAAAAACAGCTCCCTCGCAGAGTTCTAGATCCAATTCTTTGATAATTTTGATCACATTTTGGCGCATAACACCTGCAATACAGCCTTGATTTAAGGCTGGTGTAAAAACCTGTTTTCCTTTGAGTACAAATACATTTGCAGCTATAGATTCAGCAATGGCTCCTTCCGAATTTAGAATCAAAGCATCTTCCCAGCCCTTTTCTTTTTTTTCTAATGCCGCTAAAACGTAGGGCAAAGCACTGATTGTTTTGAGATTGGAAAGTTGATCTATAGACAACTGAACAGAGGTACAACAGCCCAAACGAAGCCCTTTTGGGTTTAAAGAAAAAGAAGCGCTTTCCAAAGGACTTGATTCTATGTAATAATCATAGGCTGTTTCTTGTGGTGTGTATAGTCCAGCACCCTGCCTAAAAAAAGTGATGCGAATCCTAAGATTCGCATCACTTTGCTTTACTAAAAAATCTTGTACGATTTTTTGGAATTTTTCTATAGATAATGGCTTTTTGGAATCCTGCATACGCAGAATCGTCAAACCTTTTGATAGTCTTGCAAAATGTGCTTCTAAAAATAGAATGTTCCCATTGCTGACTCGGATTGTTTCAAATAAACCATCACCATATTTGAATGCTCGATTCAAGTGCATTTTTTTATCGGGCAAAATCTACATTAGATAAAGTCATTTTTTCACCTGATGCAGTATGCTTAAAACGCATATTTGCCACTTTTATTTTTTCTGTTTTATCTACTTCATTTTTAGGAATAGAAAAATCTTTTACTTCT
Organism: uncultured Aureispira sp.; assembly: GCA_937942475.1. GTDB lineage: Bacteria > Bacteroidota > Bacteroidia > Chitinophagales > Saprospiraceae > Aureispira. The sequence goes on along the minus strand of CALDEP010000084.1, from coordinate 8,145 downwards.
AAAGAACCAGCATATTCACCATTTGCATCAAAAATCTCTATTTCTAAAAGATCTAATTGATACTGTTGAGTAATGCTTTGATTGTCCTTTTTATCAAACAATTCAATTTTCCCCGTTTCTTTATTCAACTTTATGATAATATCTTTAGCTTCCGTTACTTTTGGTGCTCCCATAGCAGGAGCTGCACCTAAATTTTGTCCAAATACAGAACAAGACATCAATAAGATTAGTGCGAAAACAGATGTTAATAGCCTCATGATTTTTAAATTTAAAGTGTAAAAATTAGTTTAATACTAGGCTCATTATATACAATGTAATACATAATAAACACAACAACTAATTATCTTAATAAAATTAATCTACTAGTAAGCAGATAATTATAAATAAGAACTCAAACTTTTAGAAATAAATTAAGATTCTAATTGTCTGTACTTATTCTTATTGCAATTCTCGTTCCAACTTTCTAATAAATTCATAATTAAATAAAAATCAATCCATTACAAAAATAAAAAAAATATTATTTCATCTTAATGACGCTTTTTTCGTTTAACAAGCTGTGCACTTCCTTTTGTTTTATTTAACACTCCTTCAGAATATCTAGGCAACTCTGCTGCATTTGCTTCGTCGGTATCAATATGCATTTCCAAGGTGTATTTGGGAGAAACTCGAACCAGAACATTTCCAAACGTTAAGGGTCTCAAACCATTGCTTACTTCTACATCTACAATATCCTTGTCAGCAACACCAAAGGTTTCAGCATCTTTAGGCGTCATGTGAATATGTCTCCAAGCACAAATGACCCCTTCTGTCATATTATAAGTCCCTTCAGTACCTACTAATTTAATCCCTGGTGTATTTTCAACCTTGCCAGAAGCTCGAACAGGGGCATCAACGCCCAAGAAAAATTCATCCGTTCTCGAAACTTCCAATTGATTTTTGGGTCTTGTTGGTCCCAAAACTCGCACACGCTCAATTTGATTTTTTGGTCCTACAATAGTAACCTGTTCATTACAGGCAAATTGCCCAGGTTGTGACAAAGGTATTTTTTCTGTCAATTGATACCCTTTTCCAAACAAGGCATCTACGGCTTCCTGTGTTAAGTGAATGTGACGCCCAGAAACAGCAATAGGAATGGTTGGAATCGTGTTTACCTTTGTTTTCTCTTGAATAATGCGCAACGCTTCTTGTGCAATAGCATATTGTTCGTTGGTTCTAACGGCTAATAATTTCACTCGACTATGGTTCATAGAAAACTCTTGAACAGGACTCGCATCCGATAGCTCAATATCGTGATTTTTATCTTCATTAATAATAGCCCCTAAAAAATCCAATCGCTGCGTTGTTCTGTGACGAATTACAGGACTATTTTCTCCAATCCCTCCCGTAAATACAATCGCATCTACGCCTCCCATAACAGCCGCATAAGCACCTATATACTTACGCAAACGATGGGTAAAGACTTGTAATGCCAAACGGCAATCTTCATCTCCATCCGTTGATTTTTCGATAATATCTCGCATATCATTGCTCACTCCAGACAATCCAAGCAAGCCACTTTTTTTGTTCAGCATTTGATCTAAGTCCTTCATAGACATCTCTTCCTCTCTTGCAACATGCAGCAAGATCCCTGGATCAACATCTCCAGAACGAGTTCCCATTACCAAACCTTCCAAAGGCGTCATTCCCATAGATGTTTCCACAGAACGACCGTATTCTACAGCCGTTACACTAGCACCATTTCCAAGGTGACAAGTAATCACTCGCAGCGCATTCAAATCTGCCTGCATATATTCTGCGGCTAACTCTGCTACATATTCATGGCTTGTTCCATGAAATCCATAACGGCGCAAGCCATGTTTTTCTCTCAATTGTTTTGGCAAAGCATATTGTACGGCACGCTTAGGCATCGTTTGATGAAAGGAGGTATCAAACACCGCTATATGTGGCAAATTACTAAAGACAGCACGGGCTACTCTGATGCCCAATAAGTTGACGGGATTGTGCAATGGAGCCAAACCACTAACGTTTTTAATCGCTTCTTCTACCGTTTCATCAATCAAAACAGGTGTATCAAATTTGTCACCACCATGCACGACACGATGTCCTACTCCATCCAAGGAATCTGTTCCTAAGTATTCTTTGACCAATGGCAAGGCAAAATTTAAGACGGCTTCATGTCCGACCTCTGTACATTCTAATATGGTTTCATTAATATGCACCAATGGTTTATCTAGAACACGTTCTATACTCATTGTTAATAAGTTACTTCCAGTTTCTCCATTGATAACAGCTGCTTTCACCGATGAGCTTCCGCAATTAATTACTAATATGTTCATTTAAAAGGGTATTTTATTGTTTATTGATTTCGCTCTTTGACAAATCGTGTGATAATATTCTAACGACTACTTTATATAACATTACTCCGTTGAAAAATCGTATTAGTTTTATTATCAGCAGGATATACTTTTGTTAATTAAAAAACTAAAAATCTGATAATCAAACTAATGCAAGATGCTTTTTATGTTTTTCATAGAACCCGAAGGCTCACGAAGTAAAAACTAAAAAATCAACGGAGTATTAATATAAACGATATGAGTCGTAAGTTTTCTTTTGATAATAAACGACTTACTACTTAAAACTTATATCCTGATTCAAGACTGTATAAAGTATCCTATATTTTACAACTCTAGCTCTTCCCACTTACGTGTTGGAAATGTCCAACTTGCTTGGAGGGTGAACACGATTTGTCAAAGAATCATTGATTTTCGATATTAACACCTAATTTAATTATTTTTTTTAGAATAGAAGCATCCTTGTTGGTATCTTTGCCTTATTCCTTTCAAATTTGATTCCTAGATCTATCTCTACGTAAATTCAAACCTTGTGGCAACTCCAGATGAACAGACTAAATTACTTCAACTCCTCCAAAGTGGTTGTTCTAACAATGCACTCCTTGCCCAAAATATTGCAACAGGTCTTGATATCAACTTATTGGCTTTATTAGAACCTTATAATAGTTTATTACCTTCTTCTAATCGTACTCTTGAAGATTATTGCCAACTTTTTGCCAGCACCAAACTAAATTGGTCCAACTCAAAAATCACGCAAGTTCCAAGTCAATTAGCTGAACTCCAATTCTTAGAGCACCTTAATTTATCTAATAATGCCTTTGCTGTTTTAGATCCTTCCTTATTAAAAATAGATCAATTACACTATTTAAACCTAAACAAAAATAGGCTTAAAACAATCCCCCAAAACCTAGAAAACTGGTCTACTCTAAAAGCACTTCATCTAGCCGATAACTTACTAACAGAACTTCCTGACAATGTAAAATATTGGCAAAATCTACAAGATTTAGATTTATCTAGAAACCAAATACAAGTGCTGCCCGCTACAATTAGCTCTTGGAGTGCATTACAACATTTGCACCTAGTCAAAAATGCCTTGCTTTACCTACCTGATGAAATAGAAGCTTGTCAATCCTTAGAATTGCTAGACCTCTCCTACAATCAAATTGAGGAGCTTCCCCCCAGTATTGGAGCACTTCAACATCTCAGAAGATTGGATTTGACGTATAACCCCATCGAAAGTTTTCCTGATGAAATCGAAAACCTCAAACTACTGGAAGAATTAGTACTTTACAAAGTTCCCATCTCGGAAGCTGAACATCAACGTCTTGCTCGCTTATTACCACACACTAAAATTAAATTCAACTTTGATTATTTTTTTTAGAATAATAAGTTATCAATAAAAAAACAAAGCTAGCTCCAACACCACTAACTTAATAACCAAGCAGTTAACACAAAAAACAACAGCCTTTTTTATTAATAATCAAGCAATTATTACTAGAATAACAGCCAGTCTATTTTAAATATTTTATTTCTTAAAGGAATACTTTTTTGTTTTTTGGCATAATTATTCGTTACCTTCTGATGAAAATAATTGGATAATAACCAATAATGCTCCTACGACGCATCTTTTTTAACAAAAAAAATAAATACCAATGTTATCACAAAAATACCAAAACGTCCTTAATTTAGGTACATCACTTAATATCAAAAATGGAGATGTAAAAGAAGAAAACGGAATCTTACATATTTCAGGTACAGCAAGAACAGCCTACGAAAAAGATCTTATTTGGGATGAAATTAAAAAATCAGGCGGAAATACACCTACTGATATTCAAGTTGATATGGGCGTAGAAGTGACAGATTACTACCATACGCATACGGTAGCAAAAGGAGAATCTTTTTGGGTAGTTGCTGAGAAATATTACAAAGATGGTAATAAGCACCCTGTTATTTCTGATCATAATAACAAAGAAGGTCTTCATCCTGGAGATGTTTTAGAAATTCCAATTCTTAAGCAATACATTGGTGGCGAAAAGCTACAAGTAATGTTGACTACTGTTGGATATGACACAAAAGGTATTGATGGTCAAGTTGGAGCAAATACAGCTAATGCACTTAAATCATTTCAAACAGCTAAAGGCTTGAGTGCTACTGGTACTTTAGACGATGCGTCTAAAGAAAGTTTGAGAGAAGCATTTAGAGCACACAATGGTGGCTTGAATGCTAAAGCATTGCAAATTTTGTTGCGTGATTCTGGACATAGCCCTGGAGGAGTAGATGGTATTTTAGGTAAAAAAACAACGGAAGCAATTAGCCAGTTCCAAACGACCTATGGTTTAGGTTCTACAGGACAATTGGATGCTCAAACAACGACACAATTATTAGGCGCTTATGCTTAAACAATAAAATAGTTTATCCTTACAAGATAAGTCATTTCCTACATTGGGAGATGACTTATTTTTGTTTTTGGGGCTATCTCTGTATTCATTTTTTATTTTATAGGCGCTCTGTTTATTTTCATAATAATCTTTTTGATAATTCCATTATCTTTTGCACTTTTCTTTATAAACAAAAACAGATATTATTGATTAATTCGTCATCAATCGTTTCTATTCATAGCCCAAAATATATAAAATGCAGATTAAACAGACTTTTTCACTCTTTCTTGTTTTCTTTCTATTAAGTGCATTCACCAATCCTCCTAAAGAAAAAGTGAGTAAACTAGGGATTTATGAAGGTTATAATACAAAGGATTACAAAGGCTATTCTTATCAATCTCAATACTTAAAAATGCCTGATGGCGTTCGATTAGCGACCGATGTATTCTTACCCAAAAAGCGAACAGCAGGAGAAACTTTTCCTACCATTATTTATTTTGTGCGTTATGTCCGTTCTTTAGAATTAAGAGTGTTATTACGCAATAAAAAAAAGCCCCTTACAGGTGCTCATGTTCCTCACAAGGAAATTGATTTCTTCACCTCCAAAGGTTATGCTTGTGCCATTGTAGATTTGAGAGGTTCGGGTGCTTCCTTTGGTTATCGAAAAATGGAATTTAGCAATGAAGAGGTGGATGATATGTCCAATGTTATGGATTGGATTGTGGAACAACCTTGGTCTGACAAACAATTGGCAACCACAGGAATTTCTTATACAGGCACAACCGCAGAGTTGGCTTTATCTTCCAAACATCCTGCCTTAAAAGCTTGTATTGCTCGTTCTAATATTTTTGATTTATACGAGGATATGAATTGTCCTGGAGGCTTGAAACAAACGCCTTTTATCCAGTCTTGGAAAGAAACAACTGTTGCTTTGGATCAGAATGATTTTTCTATTTTTGGAGGACTCGCTAAATTGTTAGTAAAAGGCGTCAATCCTGTTCAAGGAGATAAAAAAAGAGTCTTATTAAAACAAGCTATAGAAGATCATAAGAAGAACTTCGATATCTTTTCTGGGATTTTAAAAATAGAGGCCAGAGATGATATTGAACCTACGACACAGGAAAATTGCGATGCATTTTCTATTCATACTCGAATGGCAGATATTATAGCGTCCAAAGTTCCTATTTATAGAATTTCTGGCTGGTATGATGGTGGTAATGTCAGTTCTGCCATCAAAGGGTACATGAATACGCCCAATACTCAAAAGTTGCTCCTTGGGCCTTGGGATCATGGTCCTGCGAATCACATTAGCCCTTTTACCAAGAGTAATAAAGTCCAACTTTCCGTTTATACGGAAATGCTTCGTTTTTTTGACTTTCATCTAAAGGGCATTCAAAATGGTATAAACAAAGAAGCTCCAGTACATTATTACCAAATGGGTACAGAGGAATTTAGAGCCGTTGACCAATGGCCTTTAAAGAATGGCACTTCCAAAACCTTGCTACTTTCTGATAAAAATACCTTAGTAAAAGATGCCGCATCTGTACAAGAAGGACAAGTTAATTATGTCTGTGATTATACGGTAGCCTCCACCAATCGAAGCCGCTGGAACAGCCTAACGACACTTTACAAAAATGGGACGACAGAATACCCAGATCGTCAAGAAGTTAACAAAAAAATGTTATTATTTACAAGTCCAGCAACAGAGCGTGATCTAGAAATTACAGGACATGCCTATACCGAATTATACATCAGTGCAGACGCAACAGATGCTTCGTTTTTTGTTTACCTAGAAGATGTTGCGCCTGATGGCTCGGTAACCTATATTACAGAAGGGCAACTCCGTGCAGCTTTCCGAAAACCAGGCAACAAAACAACAGCTCCTTATCAAGTAGTTGGTCCTTATCACAGCTTCCATAAGGAAGATAAAGCAGCATTAGTTCCTAACAAAGTAAGTCAATTATCTATTGCTTTTCAGCCCATTTCTTATCAAGTCAAAAAAGGGCATCACTTACAACTTTCGATTGCCAATGCAGATATCAATCACTTTGAGTTGACAAAAGAAAAACCTAAAAATATTAAAGTATTTTATAGCAAAAAACACCCTAGTAAATTGGTGCTTCCTATTACAAATTAATAAGTAACCAATACCTAAAATAGCCAACTGTGATTAACACAGTTGGCTATTTTCTCTTTCTACTTTATCAAATTTTTTATCTATTGCTTGATAAAATTCTTATACCCTACTCCTTCTGTAGTTATTACCTCAATCGTATAAATTCCTTGTGGTAATGCTTCTACTGAAATTGTATTATTAGTTGTTGTAATTGTCTCCATTACTTTTCCATCCATTGTTAGAATACGAATTGTCTCGATTCCTTCTATTCCTTCGATCGTTAATTGTGCTTTCGTTGGATTTGGGTAGATGGTAATTTCTTTGTTTAGCGTTGAAATTTGGTTGATGCTAGTTGTTAGGTCATATTTCATTACTGTTGCTTTCTGATTATCATTAGCTAATCCTAAGTAAAGTACACCATTGCTGATTTCTATGTTTGCACCAACATTATGATTTAAATTCCCATAAGCAGATATAGATCCTGTTCCTATATCTGTCCAGCTTGTTCCATTAAGTTTATAAACAGTAATATCCTTATTGCTAGTACCTTCTACTTGTGATACATATGGATTACCATTAGTATCCAATGCTAAATCTTGATTAGAGGATGTTCCACTGGTAAAACCAGCAGCCCCTATTACGGCCCAAGAAGAGTTAGTATACTTTGCTACTGTTGTTTTGTAAGAATTGTCTTCATCTTGAAAAGCAACATAAATTTCGTCATTAGAATTTATCTCAATATCAGCTTGTCCACCCAATCCTGACGATATAGAATTAGTACCTCCTAAAGAAGTCCAACCTGTTACAGTCTGTTTTTTTACTTTTACATCTAAGTCTTGGTATACAACATAGAGTGTTCCGTTAGATGAAAGCTTCAACGTTGCTCCACCTATATGCCCACCAATAAAAGGGTCGAAAATACCACTAGCAAGACTTCCTAATGAAGACCAACTACTCCCAGATAGTCTTTGAAGTTCAACAGATAGATTAACATCTGGCTGTTGACCAGTACCACTAACATAACTATCATCGTATGCGATGTGCAAAAGACCTGATGCATCATAAGCCAAGCTGGGATTTCCCACACTAGGAAAAGAACCGCCAGAATTATTAGGCATAATAGTAGTTCCAAGTGCCGACCAAGAAGTGCCATTATAGCGCATTACAGTAATACCATTACCATTTGCACCATCATTATAAGCTACATAGATATTATTACTAGCAACAATAAATAAATCTAAAGATCCTATAACACCAGCAGAGATATTAGCCCCTCCTACATCAACCCAAGAGCTTCCAT
>CALDEP010000083.1 GCA_937942475.1 uncultured Aureispira sp. | reverse complement strand
TGAATCTGTGGATGAGAAATTACTAAAATTAGATCGCCAAAAAGGGATTGTTTTTTTTGAGAACAGTCCCTTTTGTGGCACTGCTGTGTTATTTGAAGATTCTGTCAAGGTAGCATCTACAGAATATATAAAGGGGAAGAGACACGGAACCACACATAAATGGTTTGCTGATGGGCAAATTAGTTATGAAGCACATTATAAAAATGGAACACGAGATAGTGTGTCTCGTACTTGGTGGAAAAATGGGAACATGCGAAGCGAATCTAATTTTAAAAATGGAAAAGGGGAAGGCGTTCAATGGTCTTGGTATAGAAGTGGAGAAAAATTTAAAGAAGTTAACCTAGTGGAGGGAAAAGAAGCAGGAATTCAGAAAGCTTGGCGAGAGAATGGAAAGATTTATAATAATTATGAAGCTAAGAATGGAAGAATTTTTGGCTTAAAACGCTCCAATCTTTGTTTTAAACTCGAAGATGAAAAAATACAGTAGTATGCAAAAAGGAATTTTATTTTTGATATTAATAGTCATAATTAGTGGCGTGAGTTGCAACAGACCTGAAAAAGTTGAAAAGGAAAGTAGAGTGAGTCTATTGCCTTATTATCGAGAAGCTACATTTACACCCGTTTGGATGAAAAAAGGAGCAGAAAAAGACCTCCAAGACTTTCATCAAATACCAGCATTTCGATTGCAGAACCAAGAAGGCGTCTGGATTACAGAGCAAAAGTTTAAAGATAAAATCTACATTACCGATTTCTTTTTTACCTCTTGTCCTGGAATCTGCCCCAAGATGACAAATAATATGTTGGTCTTACAGGAAGCATTTGAAAACGATCCAGATGTTTTGTTATTATCTCATTCGGTAACTCCAGAAAATGATTCCGTCCCTGTTTTAGCAAACTATGCAACAATTAAAGGCGTAAAAGCCTCCAAGTGGGATTTAGTAACAGGAAGCCGCTCCGAGATTTATAACCTAGGGCGCAATTTTTACTTTGTAGAAGAAGATTTAGGGCTAGAAAAAGCAGCAGATGATTTCTTGCATACCGAAAATTTTGTACTAGTAGATAAAAACAGACACATCAGAGGCATTTATAGTGGACTAAATGCAACCGCAATTCAACAACTCATTGCCGATGTAAAAAACCTTCAAAATGAAATAAGCGAATAGTCATCTTTCCTGTGAGAACATTTAGACAGTTATAGAAACCATAAAGCGGATAGATTTGAAAACCAAATCTATCCGCTTCTCTTTTTAGAAAGAAATTTCACCAAACAAAAAATCAGCGAAAACCCGTTCAATCCGTAAAATCTGCATTTCTACCAAACAAAAAATCAGCAAAAATCCGTTTAATCCGTAAAATCCGTGTCTATTTTTAGCCAACAAATAGAACCCCACAAACACACACCTACATTCCAACAAAAAAACAAGCAAGACAAAAAAACTACAACTTAATAAACCGAATCTCAATACGCTCATTCTTCTGTCGCCCTATTGGAGAACTATTCAAAGCAATTGCATTAGCACTACCACGTCCAATAGATTTAATTTGGGAACTAAGCACCTCTTTATTTTCCAACCATTGAGTAATCGCCAGCGCCCTAGCTTTAGAAAAGGTAACACTTTCAGAAGGGTCCAAGCTATTGTCCGTATAACTAGCAATTTCTACTTTGAAATTTGAATTATCTTTTAACGTTTTAGCCAAAGTTTCTAAAATCTTGAAAGAAGATTTTTTAAGTACATCTGAGCCTTCCTCAAATTCGACCTCCTTTAACAACAAACGTTCATCTTTTTTTAGAGCCATATCAGGCGTATAGTTAACCAAGGTTTGTTCCGTAAATTCAGAAACAGAAACAAGGTCAATAAATAGATAAGTACACGCCTCTTTAGTCCGATTTTCAAATACTCCCTTATTATTCATACTAAAATTACCAATAGCAATAAACTGCTCTCCTCCTTTTGCAGTATATAAAGTAGAAACTTCCTCCCATTTATACTGCTTACTAATCGGCGTTTGAGTATTATTTGTTAGACTCAAAGCAGGCAAATCAATTACACTTCGCTCGGCATACTTATCCAAAGGCGTTTCACTCAAAACAACCCCAACCTCATTGATCGGCTGTTGACAAAACTGAATAGGAAGACGAACAAGCATTTGAACGACATACTGCTTTCCTTCTTCCAAAGGTGCAGACAGTGCTCCTTGTTGACATTCTGTTTGGAGATCAAACTTTTGAATCGACAAAACATGCCCTTCACTAGCAGGAGGTAGTCGCATACCTTGCACAAAAGCTTTAGATTCTTTAGACAAAAGACAACTCGTATTAATATAGCCTGGGTTTCCAGCAACAGTTGACCAATTATTGACCGTATCAATACGTTCAGTACTGCCATCGCAGATAGCACCTTCCTCAAAGGAAGGATTAAGAACTAAATTTTGAGCGACCAAAGCATTACTAATAAAAACTAAAATAAGACAACGGATAATTTTCATACTATTATATATATAGTGATAGGTGTGTAAAGAATACACCAGGTTAAATGGAAAATCAAGCTAAGACTTTAACTTAATTTTGGGTTTGGCAAATATAAACTCTTCTGCTACTTTATATATTGTTTGTTCTGTATAAAAGAAGTTCGTAGCGATCTTTTCTTCTACTGTATTATTAATACCATAAGGAACGACAAGTTTGTATAAATTATTTTTATTAAAATCCTCATCTGTACAAATAGAATAAAGACTTGTTTTCATTCTGCCCTTTTCGCCCTTCCTTAAATACATAAGAATATCTGGCGGGGTACAAGCCAACGGAGACCATTTAGAATTTTCATAAATCATCATCATAGGATATGTAGTAGAATCTAATTTTGCCCTAGTGATTAGCAAATGCGGTGAAAAGTGATATCGAATACCATATATAATAGAGTCCTGAGTATTCGTCAAAACAAAATCAGGAATAATAGAAGATTGAAAAGCAGACTTTCCTTTAGAACGCTTATCTATCGTCAAGCTTAAACCCAAAACATTTTTATAATGCTTGTAAACATAAATATGATTTGAAGTATCCCTCAAAGAATTTATAAACGCCACATTAATCTCTATAGAAACTAAAGAACGATCTAAGTATAAGTTTTTACTGATAATAAGATCCTTTTGAGGATGTTTGACTTGGATCGTATAATTCCCTCTTTTTGTAAATGGTTTTTGAGCCTTAGTATTCCATGTTCTGCTATTTGTTTGATAACTAAAAACAACTAATTCTTCTTCATTTAATATTTTCACATCAATGGGCTCCATATAATCATTGTGAAAACCAAAGCGAAAATCAATTAAACTATCTTTTGGTGGATTAGCAGAAGCATAAGAACAGAAGAATAAGGTAAGGAATGTAAATAGAATAGTGTTTTTCATTTTTTCTATTTTATACAACTATTGGTTTTTGGTAATCAGAATAGAAGAATAATCTTACTTTTTAGACGGTTTTAGTCTTCTTTATAATAACCTTAAAATTTTGTGCCAAACTTAGAATAGGATAGAAGCTTGTTCTTTAATGTATTGCATGAAATGATCAAAAAAGAATTCAAAAAAGAGTAGAGAGAAAAGCTTAAAAGTTTGGAGAAAGGAATAATAGTAGTACCTTTGCAACCGCTTCGAAAGAGAGGTGTTGAGGATAGAAACCAGGTCTAGAGAACAAGAAAAAACAATTTTTGAAAAAGATTCAGAAAAGTTTGGAGATTCAAAAGTAAAGTTAGACATTTGCAACCGCTTCGAAAGAGAGGTGTTCAGCAAACTTTAAAATTACAAAAAAGCATCA
>CALDEP010000082.1 GCA_937942475.1 uncultured Aureispira sp. | reverse complement strand
TTTAGTTTAAACAAGTCTTTTTTCTTACTTTTGTAAATAAATAGTGGTTCTTTGACAAATTGTGTGGAGTTTTAAAATAGGGGTTATTTTCCCAGCTATGAATCAGGTTATAAGTTTCAAGTAGAAAGTCGTAAGTTCTTTATTATCAGAATGAAACATACTACTTTCTACTTAAAAATTACGACTCATATAGTTTAGAAAAGGTGACGCTTAAATATGATCACACGATTTACTGCGTGAGAAGAGTTGTCAAAGAACGAAAATATTAAGCATAAACCAAGTCCATACCTTTACATATTTTTTCAGAAGCAGCCGCCAATTCTTCAGCAGTATGAGCAGCAGAAATAAAGCCAACCTCATAGCCAGAAGGGCCTAAATAAATCCCATTATCTAACAAGTAAGAATGCAAGATTTTGAATTTCTCCATGCTTTCAGGATTGATTTGATCTGCACGACGAATGTCGTCTTTTGTGAAGGCAATCCAGAAGATAGAACCAATCGTATTGATGTGTACTTCATAGCCTTTATTATCACAATAAGATTGAATGGTAGCGACAAAATCTTCGGTCGTTTTGGCTAAATTCTCATAAAAACCTTCTTCCAATAATTGAGAAGCTGCGGTGAATCCAGCCGCCATGGCAACAGGATTACCAGACAAAGTACCCGCTTGATAAACATTGCCATCAGGCGTGACATGTCCCATGATTTCGGCACTAGCACCATAAGCACCTACAGGCATTCCACCACCAATGATTTTTCCATAAGTGATAATGTCAGGTTGAATGTTATAATAACCTGCTGCGCCTTCAAAACCAACACGGAAACCAGAAATTACTTCATCAAAAATCAACAAAACGTTGTATTGAGTACATAATTTGCGAAGACCTTCAAGGTAAGAGGCATGTTGTAGCAAGAGTCCATTATTAGCAGGAACAGGCTCAATAATGACACAAGCAATTTCGTCTGCTTTTTCTTTAAACGTATTTTCTACCGCTTCCAAATCATTCAAAGGAGCGACTAAAGTCTCTTTGACAAAAGATTCAGGAATACCTGCTGAACTACTAACGCCAAAAGTAACCAAACCAGAACCTGCATTCACTAACAAAGAATCAACATGACCGTGGTAACAGCCGTCAAATTTAAGGATTTTATCTTTGCCAGTAACCCCTCTAGCCAAACGAATGGCAGACATAACAGCTTCTGTTCCAGAGCTAACAAAACGTACTTTCTCAATAAAACGATTGTTTTTAAGCATTAAGCTTCCCAACTTGTTTTCCCAACGAGTTGGCGTACCAAAAGAAGTCCCATTGGCTACGGTAGAGATAATTACTTCTCGAATCGCATCGTTGTTGTGCCCCAAAATAAGCGGTCCCCAAGAACAACAAAAATCGGTAAACTGGTTGTCGTCTTCATCCCAAATTTGAGAGCCATTTCCTTTTTTGATAAACAAAGGCGTTCCCTTTACTGATTTAAAGGCACGAACAGGAGAGCTTACACCACCTGGGAAATAATTTTTTGCTTCTGCATACAATTCTTCTGAAATCTTTCTTTGCATTTTATTTTTATTTTTTAGAGCAAGTTAAAACCTTACTCGTTATCGTATCGTAATTAGAGTGCAAAGATGTAAAAAAGCAGATAGATTGTTATCAAGAAATGGTAAAAAAATAAGGATTAATGCCGCTGTTTTTTTTTATGTTGAATTTAAAATACAGAAGGACTTGTTACACTGTACTTATCAATAGTTCTTAATAATTACTATCCGTCAAACTTTCTACAAAAACAACCAAAGCCTTTTTTTCGCTTGGCGTCAAGTGGAGTGGATCACTGGGTAAGGTCTGATGTGGCAAATCTAAGCCCATTCCCAAACCACCTCCTAAGTCATAAAATTCAATGACTTTCTCTAAGGTTTTGATGGAACCATTGTGCATGTATGGAGCGGTTAAAGCTGCATTTCGAATACTGACTGTTTTAAAGGAGTTGGCAAAAAAATCAAAATTATCTTTAGTAATACCATTATTAATACGTCCTTGATCTTCGTCGAGTATAGGGTGTTTGAAGTCTTCGTTTGTTAAGACGCCCAAAACTTCCGATTCTGAATCTGCATAAGCAGGAGGAACCAAACCACTAAATGTTGGTGGGAAATGGCAAGTTGCACATTGTGCCTTACCCATAAATAAATTGAAGCCTTGTCGCAATTCACTTGGTATGTTGTTGGTTTTAGTTTGAACAAATTGATCAAATTTAGAATCAAAACGAGGCAAGCTCATTAAATAACTTTTAAGTGCATGATTGATACTAGCATTACTGATTGGATGGGGATATTGGGAATAATTGCTCTTAAATTTTTGTTGGTAATCTGGATCTTGGTTTAGTTTGTTAATAATCGCTGTATAATTGCTATTAAACTCTTTTTCATTGTGAATGACATGATCGAATTGGTTTTTTAGATCGTGTGCTCTCAAATCGTAAAAATAGGCACTGGCATAAACGCTGTAATTTAAAGAAGGAGCATTACGACTAGTTGTTTTGGTCTTGTCGCCATTCATACTGCGTTCTAGTTGATCGGTAAAGGCGACTTTTTCGTTGTGACAAGTAGCACAAGAAGTGTTTAGCTTGTCTGATAAAATAGGATCATTAAAAAGCTGTTTTCCAAGTTCAATTTGAGCTAAATTAATGCTACTGTTAGAAAGGTTGGTATAATAAGAAATATTTAAAAAGTCGGCTTGAAATGGATTGGTAAACGTGCTGTTTAGGGGAAGCATTAAGCGATTCAATTCTTCTTTAGTTTCCAATTGATTGGCAACTCGGATCGCTTCCAAAATTTCTAGAATAGGAATGAGTTGCCTTACTAAATAGCCATAGCGATCAAAGGTTTCAAAAGAGGTATACTCAATGGCCTTGAAATGGGCTTCTATTGCCGCCATTCGATTGGACGAAAAATAGCCTTTGTAAGACAATAAGGTGGTTAAAATACTTTGATTTGTTTGCCTGAAATCTTCCATTGAATTATCAGACGCAGGGGTGTCAAAACCTGTAATGCCTAAGGTGAAAGAGCGAAGGAGTGCCTCCTTGATGGCGTGAATAATGAGGGCATCATAAAAACGAATGGATTCCATTCTGACTTGAAACCGTTCGATTTGAGTGTTTAGTTTTTTTGTTAAGACTTGTAATTGTTTAAAATCTATTTGCTCTTCAAAAAGCAACTCGTCTATTACTTGAAAGCCTTCAGGATGGTGGGTTTCTTTATTGGCAACGCTAGGTTTTGGTTTTAATAAAGGCGATTCGTTAATACTGCGCTCGTATAATTGAGGATCGAGATAAGCCATTAAAAATTCTGTTTGTTTAAAAGGTATTCTCGCCTCTAAGTAAATGCTTCGAGCCTCCTTCTTGTTTTTAATCTTTAGTGCTTGATTTAACTTTTCTAAACAGGCTTGAAGTTGAGTTAATTGCTTTAGAAATTGTGCTTTTATCTGTAGGGTAGGAAAAGAAGTTTCAGGTTTGGGACGGGCTAGGTCGTTCGTGCTTGAAACGAATAAAAACAAGCTTACAAGAGCGATAATTGGGAAGAAGTATTTCATGGTGATTAATTTTAGAAATGGCAAATCCTGTAAGGGGGAATAGCCCTACAGAATTTGCCAAAGCATTTGGAATTTAATATGAAATTACTGAACAATCAATTTCTTAGTAATACCCGCTTCATTTTGAATGAAATAAGTACCTGCTACTAAATGAGCAACATCAATTTGATTCACATTTCTATGCACTTCCAATCGTCTACCGTGAATATCATAGATGGCAAAGTCGCCTACTTTTTTGAAAAACACAGTACGAGAAACTGGATTAGGGTAAAAATCATAATCACCTTGTTCTTTTTTTATTTCTTTGATGGCCGTAACACTTTCACTCCAGCCTGTTATAGCATAAGTCAAGGAATAGTTATAAGGAAAAGGATTGCTACTGCTAGGATGTTGAGAATTAACAAAAATAGTTTTTCCATCAGGACTAGCAATAGCGCCTGTAATTTCAGCCCCTTTAGCAGCAATAGAAATACGAGTCAAATCACTTACTGTTGGCGTATTATCAGACATATCAAACAAATACAACTCACAAGTTCTATCAGACAATCCAGCAGGAACTCTACCATGAGAAGTACCGTTCAAATCTTCACAAATCATTAGGTAAGATTGACCATTTACATTTAAAAAATTCAAGCCATCAGGATTAGAAAGATGATTGTAAGGATAGTGGATAGAGTCAGGAGAATTGGCATAGTGAGGACCACCTTCCAAGAAAGAAGTCATAGCATCTGTCGTTGGATTAAATTGCAATACACGACCATAATAATCCCAATAATCGCTAGAATCAGGATGTGTTCCTTGTACAAAAGAAGCTCTGTTTAAAGTATGGATAGCATGTGTTGCACCTGCGGCGGATTCGTCTGCCCATCTAGAAGCAGGATTGTCACGACCTGTTTCTGTTAAGTATATTTTGTCCGAATTTGGATCTTTTGCAATCCATTCCAAACGATTGAACATCGTGCCTCCAGCAGCAACTGCTTCGCTTTTGAAGTTCAACATTTTGCTAGGATCTGTATTGTCAATCTCAACCCATTTGCTACCAACAGCATCTTGCTTGTAAATATACGTTTGTCCTAAGGTGAAATCACCCGCATTGTCCGCTACAAACTTGGTAAAGAAAGCAGGCGTATCGTCTACGGTTAAATAAACGGTACGATTGTCAGGCATAACAACACCACCTTCAAAGGCTTGTCTTCCCCAGTTGTATTGTTTGCGAATGGCAACCGCTTGTTTTGGATCAATTTCGGTCATGTAGTTGTAGTTCTGATACTTCTCTATGGTTTGACCATCCCATCCTGGAAAACCAGCTGGCGCAGTTTGTCCATTGGCTGTACCTGTGCCAATGGTAAACAAGGACGTATCTCTATCGGCAATGTCTCCATTGTCTCCACGAAACCATTCCTCTGCGGTCCAAATCCTGCCATCAGCCGTAGAAATACCACCGCAGTTCATTCCTGTTTCCCCCGTGTGGTTGACAAAATCAACGTTGAAGAATTTTCCAGAACGACCGTCCAATAAAGTTTGATTGACCACCATAATAGAATCGCTTAGTGTGTCTCTGTCGATAAGAAAGGTCGTCATTCCACCACCATCTCCAAGGTTGTCATTAGAAACAACTTTTTCATGATTGATAGAAATCCATCCCAAATGTTGTCCAGAAACATCAGGCGTAAATCCAATAAAGTCGTTCCAATCTTTGGAAACAACAGTCTGTGCAGCTTGTCCATAAACGGCTGTTGCCTCTACCATATCATAGCCCCCAATAAAAATTACTTGAGATTTTAAGGGAGAAGGAGGCATTAAGACAGTATCTGCTCCAAAAACAGGCTGAATACTTGCATTAAATTGGATTTGCGAAAATCCAGTGGTACTAAAGAAAACACAAAGCAATAGTAGTGTTAGCTTTTTCATAATTTAGATTTTATTAGAGTATTAAAATAGAATAAGTGTGTATTTGTATTTCTGCTGCAAAAGTACCGTCGGTCTGTTAATGGAAGTTAAAGGAAGGGCTAAATAATGTTCAAATAAAGGTTAATTCAAGGGCTAACTTCAAAGGACTTTTTTTATCTATTTAAAAGACTATAAGTCTATTCTTTTACCTGATTTAAAGGGTTTTGTTGCAGTTTTTTTTGCTGCAATGCATGTAAATTGCTTCAGGTTATTAATTAATATTAAGATAGTCTAAGCTTAAATTTGAACCAACAATGGAGTTGTAATTTTGTGCGAAATAATAATCGTACAAAACAATTTATTCTCAATAAAAACGCTATTAATAATGAAATCTATTCTACTCTTTTTGTGTTTGTTGGCTACCGCAAATTTATATGCTCAAAATATATCCGTGACAGAACTAGGGCGTTATACCGATGGTAGGGATGGGGCTTGTGAAATTTCAGCTTATGACTCTACTTCAAGCCAATTGATGATTACAAATGCTGCCTCAGATTCTATAGACATTGTAGATGTGAGTGACCCTGCTGCTCCTGTTAAAGTAGGTGGTGTTGACGTACTGCTTTATGGTGGTGGTGTAAATTCGGTAGCGAATGTAGGAAATGGTTATTTTGCGGTGGCTATTGAAGCCTTGGTGAAGCAAGATTCTGGGAAAGTAGTCTTTTTTGATCTCTTAGGAAATTACGTTTCGGAAGTGATGGTTGGCTTTTTACCCGATATGTTGACCGCAACTAAAGATGGAAAGAAGGTATTAGTAGCTTGTGAAGGAGAACCCAATGATGCCTATACCGTTGATCCAGAGGGATCCATTGTGGTGATTGATATCAGTGGCGGTGTGGCATCTGTTAGCAATACAAATGTAACTTTTATAACGTTTGACAATGCACCAGCCAATATAGCAGGAAGTATTAAAAAACCAGGAACGACTCAAGCAGAAGATTTAGAACCAGAATACATTGCCGTTGATGAAACCTCTACTTTAGCTGCCGTCGTTTGCCAAGAAAATAATGTTTTAATATTGGTAGATTTAACCGCAGATACCATTTTAGGGTACAAAGGCTTGGGCTTTAAAGATCATAATTTAGTAGGAAATGGTTTAGATGCTTCTAATCAAGATGGCTTGGTGAATATTTTACCCCAAAAAGTAAAAGGAGTTTATCAACCAGATGCAATTGCTTCTTATACCCTTGGAGGAAGGGCTTATTTTGTCTCTGCTAATGAAGGAGATGGTAGAGATTATGGAGGCTATAGTTCTGAAACAAGAATTAAAAACTTGACCTTGGATTCCATACTATTTCCAAATGCAGCACTGTTGCAAGGAGATAGCGCTTTGGGAAGCCTAAAGACTTTTACTTCTGATGTGATTGGAGACATAGATAATGATGGAGATGTTGATGAGTTGTATTGTTATGGAGCTCGCTCGTTTTCAATTTGGGATGCTACAGGCAATTTAGTTTGGGATAGTGGAGACGACATAGAGCAATATATAGCTGCGAATCATGCTACTTTTTTTAATTGTAACGATGGTTTGGCTACTAAAATGGATGATCGTTCGGATGACAAAGGTCCAGAACCAGAAGCCATTACCATAGGAAAAATTGGCAACCGATTTTATGCCTTTATTGGTTTGGAGCGTCAAGGAGGAATTATGATTTATGATGTGACCAATCCCCATAGTCCTGTTTTTGAATCCTTTGTGCACAACTTTGATGCTTTAACAGGAACGATGGTGGATATTGCACCAGAAGGGCTAATCTTTGTTTCCGAGGCACACAGTCACAATGGTAAAAATCTATTGATCGTCAGTAATGAAGTTTCAGGAACCACTACAATTTACGAAGTTGTCGATTTAATTTCTACGGTTGAAACCGTAGCATCGAATTGGAAAGCGAGGATAGCCCCAAACCCGATGTCCAATCAATTGAGTGTTGAGTTGAGTGACCAAAACGCTCAGGTCATTTATCGCTTAATCAATACGATAGGACAAGAAGTTGCGGAAGGAACTTTCTCAGGAACGACGACTTTGTTTTTAGATGATTTATCCACAGGAATTTATTACCTAAGCGTACAAGAGGTCAATAATTCCAAGCATGTGTGGACAGAAAAAATCATTAAGCAATAATTTTTGACCTATAGCGCATAAAAAAAAGATTTGAAGATAAGCTCAACGCCTCTTCAAATCTTTTTTTATTAAAAATACTTTGGTTCAGTAACTGATGTTACGCAGATTTTTTTTATTCCTATTAAGAACCCGAAATTTACTCCTTGAACCTTTGTTTTAATTTTTAATGTTGAATGCTTGATTTTTAATGCTAATTCTATTACAAAGCATTCAACATTAAAAATTAAGCCTTCAACATTCAGAACAAGTTTATGCAGGAGTATTAATTTTTTACTTCCTTAATTATTGTTTTGCGTAACATGAGTTAAACAACAAGAACCTAGCTCTAATCCAAGCTAATATTAACCGTGTTTCCTTGATTATCAATCATATTCACGCTATTGGCTTCATACTTAAAAGTATGTACAATATAACCATTGGCATCCAACATTTTCTTTAATTTTCCTTCCTCATAGATATAGGTGTTTTTAAGCAACTGATCTGCGCCATATTCTTTCCATTCACCCGTTCTTGCATAGGTTTGAGTCACGGTATGTTCATTTGGGTTAAACAGACTAGCCGTGTGTGGCGAATGACTCCCTCTTAGTTTTAAACCACCATCTTCATAGAACGCTAAATAATCGCCTTCTCGAACTGTTTTTTTGTTTTTGACCGAGATGTTGGCAACCCTTGGATGCGCTTCAAATCCGTATGTACGATATAGATTAAACCGCCTGTTTAGCTCGCTTGGTTTGATCGAATAACCAGGTTCTTGCAACCAAGTCACATATTCATAATGCATGTTAGCAAAATCCTCCTCAATCAATAAGAAGTGTTGTTCATAAGTCAACTTTAAGCGAAGTAAACTTGTATCTCTAGTCGTTTCATCGCTAATAATAACGTGCGTTCCTTGTTCTTGTAGTTGTCCATTTTTGTAATAACGCTTGAACTCACCTTCCTCCAAACCATTGTTAAAGCTCGATTCATATTTTAATTGACCATTATCATAATAATGATTAAATTTTCCATGAGGAACACCATTATTATAAGAACCTGCTAGATACGTTTGATGCGCAATTCTAACCTTCCAAAGACCATTGCGTTTGCCATTTTTATCGTAATTGCCCGTCTCTATAAAATCACCTTTAGTCCCATGATTGAATTCGATCCAACGCCCTATTTTTTTGCCATTCGCATAAGCACCACTTCCCACTAAGGTTTCACTCAAACCAAAGCTAGGATGCTGCTCTATTTTATAGAAATCCAAACGCCCTGTATTTACCCCATTTTCAAAAGACAAACTTCCTTTTACACGAGTATTTACATCCAAGAAATAGTCATAATCCCAAGTACCCATTCGAATACCCTCTTTATAAAACCCTTCAGACATGATTTTATTTAACTTCAATCCATTGGGGTGATAAGAGCCGGTAGCGTTGTTGGCATCATAGAAAATCCATTTTCCGTGGCGGATGCCATCGACCATAAGTCCTCTAGCCAAAATGCTGTTGTTTTCATCAAAATAAAAACATTCTCCTTGCATCAAGTCGTTCGTAAAGTTGACTTGAACACTATTTTGTGTATGAAAATTGGTATAAGTCCATTTTCCTTGTTTGATGCCATTGCTGCCATAAACGCCACTCACATTGGGCTGGTGATTGGTACGACTGTGTTCGGAGATATAAAATTTCCAAGAACCACTTCTAGAATCATTAACATATTCGCCCTCTGCGTAGACGAGTCCTGCTGCGTCCTTGTGTGCCCATTGACCTGTTTTTTTTCCGTTTTCTAACTTGTTTTGACTGTAAATTGGATTGGTTATAAGAAAACAAACCAAGAAAACAATTGCATTAAATCGTTTCATAACAATTGGGTTTAAGGATTTATTTAAGCAAGTAAATAGGAGTCTATAGTTTGTGCTTGTTGATTGTTACTATAAAAAATCCTAGTGCATTACTTGTGATTGATAGATGGTTGTATTATTAACTGATGTTACGCAAGAACCTTTTTTTTAGTGTTAAAACTCGTTGTTACTTATTTAAGAACTGTTTTAATGTTGAATTCTTAATGCTAAATTTTTAATGTTTGTTGTGCTATAAAGCATTCAACATTAAAAATTTAGCA
>CALDEP010000081.1 GCA_937942475.1 uncultured Aureispira sp. | reverse complement strand
GCAGATTTAAGCAGCTTACAAATTTTTGCTAAAACGGGTAATTTGATTCATGTCGGAAGTACAGTTGATGAAACATCTGATGACTTTGTTTTTGGATCTACTCAATTAGCAGATGACGGAAGTACTACACACGATCATCGTTTTTCTTTTGACAAGTCTAAAGGAGCTTTTAGAGCTGGTGAAGTAACAGGAACTCAATGGAATGATGCTACTGTAGGAGACAATTCTATTGCACTTGGATATAATACAACCGCTTCTGGCTTTATTTCTACAGCATTTGGGAACGCAACAACTGCTAGTGGTCAATCTTCTACGGCTTTAGGTTCTGGTAATGTCGCCTCTGGGACAAACGCTACGGCTTGGGGATATTTTACAGATGCAACAGGAACAGGGACAACAAGTTTTGGTCTTTGGACCCTTGCCTCTGCAAGTTATGCGACTGCTTGGGGAAGAAGTAGTACTGCATCTGGTAGTTATTCTACTGCATTTGGAAATAGCACGACTAGCTCAGGTAGTTATTCTACTGCATTTGGAAATAACACGACTAGCTCAGGTGGCTATTCTACAGCTTGGGGTAATAATACCTCTGCTCCTTCTGGATATGAAACAACCATTGGTCAATACAATACTACTTATACTCCAACTGCCACTACTTCTTGGGATGCTGGTGATCGCTTGTTCACCATTGGAAATGGAACCTCAAATACTGCTCGCGCAGATGCTTTTACGGTTCTTAAGAATGGTTTTGTAGGAATTGGGGTTTCAACACCTGCTTCTGATTTACACATAAAATGTACCTCTACTGCTGAAGCTGGCTCTGGAGGAATCACATTAGAGACGACAAATAATACGAATAACTGGAGAGTCTATCATAGTGGTTTGTATTGTAGTTTTGCTGAAAATGGGGTTCGTAGAGCTTATGTTCAAAATGGAACAGGAACTTGGATTGTTGTTTCTGATGGTAATAGAAAGAAAAATATCAACAACTTGGAAAATGTCCTTGGAAAAGTAAACCAACTGCGCCCTGTTACTTACCATTATAAAGATCAAAAAGATAGCGACCAAAAGGTGACTGGTTTTGTTGCTCAGGAAGTTGAAAAAATATTCCCTGACATGGTTTCTTATGATGAAGATGGAAATATTGGGATGGGTTATGCACAATTTGGAATTCTGTCTATTGCTGCTGTCAAAGAACAGCAACAATTAATTGACAAGCAACAATCTGAAATTGATCAACTTAAGAATGAAATTCAAGAAATTAAAAAGCTTCTAAAGTAATCCCATTGAATCAAAATCAGTTATCAAAAAAGAAGCATGAAAATTATAATTATAACACTATTCATTTTAATACCAAGGCTTGTTTTTACTCAAATTAATTGGGTAAATGATGGAGCCACGGTAGAAGTAACAACAGGAACGGACCTTAGAATAGAATTAGGTGGCATGAATAGCCAAAACAATGGCAATATTGCCAATGAAGGAAACATTTACCTTGATTTAGATTGGACGCAAACAGGTGCCAGTACTGCTTACACAGGAACAGGTTGGATGTGGTTTGAAGGGTCTAACAACCAAAATATATCTAGTGTTTCGCCCTTAGATATTCCAAGACTACGAGTAGACAATGGCAATAAGTTGATCTTGAACAGCTCGATTCATATAAACACAGCTGTTGATTTAATGAACAATGGAAACATTGAATTGGGCACTAACAACCTCACTATCAATACTGGGGCAACGATTATTAATTACGATCTGAATAATTATATAATTACCAATGCCACAGGTTTTTTACAACAAGAAGTAAGCATTTCTAATGTATTTTTTCCAATTGGAAATAGCAGCTACAATCCTGCTACTTTATTAAATGTGGGAACAACAGATCATTTCCAAGCAAGAGTAGAGGATATTGTTTATACAAACGGAACAAGTGGTACGCCTGAAACAATTGGCGTCGTCAACAGGACTTGGCACATAGATGAAGCCACTGTTGGTGGTTCTGATGTCACCTTATCGCTTGAATGGGAAGTAGGAGAAGAACTAGCATTTGATAGAAACAACTGTGGTGTAGCGCATTGGGATGGCAGTCAATGGGATCGACCTAGTGCTTATTCTGCTGCGGTTAATACTTTGGGGACTTATTATACGCAAACCCGCAGTGGGCTCAATACTTTTTCTCCTTTTGTGGTAGAAGATAACTTAATGCTTTTACCTGTAGAATTAATCTCCTTTAGTGCCCAACGCCAAAATCAAGATAAAGTACAATTAAATTGGATCACAGAGTCGGAATTAAACAACCAAGGGTTTTATCTAGAGCGAATGCTTGAAAACGAGCAAGAGTGGACCAATGTTACTTGGGTAGACGGTATTGGTAATAGCAGCCAATTAGAATATTATGATTATTTGGATGCAAACGATTTTGAAGGAACTAGTTATTATCGCCTACATCAAATAGATTTTGATGGACGTAGCACCTTTTCAGAAATAAGAGCGGTAGCAGGAATTGTCAACAAGGCTAATTTAACGCTATATCCTAATCCAACCCAAGGTATTATCAACATTAGATTCAATAATACAAGCGCCCAATCGGCAAGAATTAGGATCTATGCAGCAGATGGAAAATTGCTCTTTGAGCAACAAGAAAGCCTTGAAAAAAATTCAATTATCACCTTAAACCAAACTAGAGATTTACCTGCTGGCACTTATCTAATGAGAGCCATCACAGAAGATGGTGTCTCTGTCACCAAAAACTTTGTAAAAATTGATTATTAAGCATTTACCTTTACAACCAAGCCTAATGCTTGGTTATTGGAAGCGTTATTTTTGATAAGGACAGCTTGAGAACAAAAATAATTTTAAAGAAATCTCAAGTCTCTTAATAAGAGAAGATTACTGGTATTCTTACCTCACTTATCAAAAAAGTATTTGTCACAAATTGGATAATAAAATTTAGTATTTCCGTAGATCTAGCTACAGAGTTCAAAATAAATCTGTATTTTGGCTTAACGAGATCAACCGATTCATCATACAAGAGGTGCGTTAGCTCGCCTCTTGTATTTTTTTATTAAATAGTAAGACCAATGCAACAATTCGAATATAAAACCTTCAATATTCCGCTTAAAAATGCTTTGTTTTCCAAAAAACAAGATTTAGACATCGAATCTATAGAAGATGCATTAAATTTGATGGGAAGAGTCGGCTGGGAATTAACGACTCAATTTACTAGACAAAAAAATGGATTTAGCCAGTATGCTGTTCTTATTTTTAAACGTCCAATCGTCCATTCCTCTAAAAACAAATCTTAATGCGCTATCTCTTATTCGTTTGTACTTGTCTTTTGATCATGTCTTGTCAAAAAGAAGCCCTTCAGCATGACAGCGACATCGAACTTATAAAAGAGTACTTAGCTGCCAATTCCATTAATGCCATCGAGGACACAGAATCAAATCTTTTTTATCACATTGATTCAGGCTGTTGTGATAGTATTGCTCCCATTCGTGATAATGGTATTATCGTTGAAGTAAAATACAAAGCTTATTTATTAGACGGAACGGTTGTTTACGATACGGGTAATTCTAGTGTAAAGGTAGAACTTGATGAAAGCCTATTTGGCTGGCAATTGGCAATGCCTAAAATGTCTATTAATGACAAAATGGTCCTCTTTTTACCTTCTCGACTTGCTTATGGAACAGAAGGGCATGATAATATTCCTCCCAATTCTGTCCTTATTTTTGACATTGAATTGATAGAGGTATTTCCGCATTTTTAGATCAATTAAAATCGTTGTTTAATGGCGAAGTACGGTATATCAACTGGCATTCTAGTTTTAATCATTTCCTGTATGTGGTTTTGTGCCCCAAATCCAACAACAGAAAAACCAGTGCAGGCGTTTCTAAATCTAAATGATTCGGTCAAGCATGTCGGTATGCAAATGTGCCGAAGTTGTCACAATAATGTTTACCAAACCTATATTGAAACAGGAATGGGACAATCGTTTGGCAAAGCAGATTTAAAGAAAACAGATGCTGAATTTGGTCCTGATGCCTTAGTATATGATGAAAACTTAGACTTCTATTACAAGCCTTATTTTCAAGATTCGGTCATGTATGTCCTAGAATTTCGATTGGAGGGAAAAGATACCGTTCACAAACGTATCGAGAAAATTGACTACATTATTGGTTCTGGTCATCATACCAATTCACATATGATCAATCGAAATGGTTATGTTTACCAAGCGCCCATTACTTATTATACGCAAGACAAAAAATGGGATTTAGCCCCAGGCTTTGAAGAAAATAACGAACGTTTTGGTCGAGCGATTTTATCCGAATGCTTGACTTGCCACAATCATACGCCTACTCCTGCGACTGGTTCAGATAATAAGTACCACAAAATGCCTTTAGGGATTGAGTGCGAACGTTGTCATGGTGCTGGAGGGCTTCATGTAAAAGAAAAATTAATGGGCAAACATGTAGATACTTCCAAATTTGTGGACTACAGCATTGTCAATCCTAAACATTTGCCCATTGACCGACAAATGGATCTTTGCCAACGCTGTCACTTGCAAGGCGTGGCGGTTCTTAACGAAGGAAAAACTTTTTATGATTTCAAACCTGGTATGCAATTATCAGAAGTGATGAATGTGTTCTTGCCTCGATTCACCAACTCTGACAAACGCTTTATTATGGCATCGCAGGCAGATCGCTTGCAAATGAGTGACTGTTTCAAGGTTTCTGGCAAACTTTCTTGTATCACTTGTCATAATCCGCACCACGATGTGCATTCTACTACAGAGAATAATTATAATAGTGCTTGCCAAAGTTGTCACAACCAAAATACCAGTCAAAGTAAATTATTAGATTGTTCTGCCCCAAAGACGCAACGAAATTTAGAAAAAGACAATTGTGTCGGTTGCCACATGCCGCCTTCGGGCAGTATTGACATTCCACACATTAATATTACCGATCATTATATT
This sequence comes from uncultured Aureispira sp., assembly GCA_937942475.1. Classification (GTDB taxonomy): domain Bacteria; phylum Bacteroidota; class Bacteroidia; order Chitinophagales; family Saprospiraceae; genus Aureispira. The sequence goes on along the minus strand of CALDEP010000081.1, from coordinate 3,757 downwards.
AGTACCAAAAACACCAAAACGGATGATACGCTAAGTCAAGAAAAGGTAGAAGAAATTGCGGGTTTCCTTGGTTTGGAAAGTTTGATTGTAAAAAATGCCCAAGCTTTGGAAATGGCTAGAGGCTATTTGGCTTTGTGGGATAAATTCATGGGAACGCCTGCCGTTTTAGATTCTGCAAAGTATTATTTGGATCAATCTAAAGCTAGTCGTACCGAAAAATTTAATACACTCGTCCATTATTATTTTAATAAAAAAGAATATGCCTTACTGGCTTCTATCGCCTTAGCGCCCGAAGAAATTAAGGATGCTTGGACGGCTTATCGAATTGGCGAAGCCGTCTATAAGAACAAAAATCTTCCTAAAGCGTTATCTTATTATCAACAAGCAACGAGCTTAAAACCTTATAGTTTAATTTTTCAAGAAAAGCTGGGTAGTACTTATGCGCAATCAGGGCAATTGAAAGCCGCTGAAAAGGTTTTTAACTTTATTCTGAAAGAAGATCCTAATCGAAAAATGGCTTTAGCCAATTTGGGTTTGCTAAATGCACAACAAGGAAAAATCACCCAAGCACTCCTATTGTACGATAAAGCATTGACTTTGGATCCTGATTATAAAAATGCGCTACTAAATAAAATTGGTTTATTAATACAAACTGGACGATCCTTAGAAGCACAACCTGTAATTCAACATTTGATAAAAAAATACCCTAATTATCAAGCAATTCTGAAGCAACAAGGCATCTTGTAAATGAATTGGCATATATTTGGGTATAGTATTGTTATATTCAATACGTTCACCCTAAAGTCCCATGTCGTTTTTATTCCCCCAAATTATAACAAAAGAATAAAACTACTAAAAAAACATTTATGATAATGAAACAATACATTTTAACCTTTGCACTATTATTTGCAAGTATAATCCTTTCTTTTGGACAGGATGATGGTACATTGACCAACATGAAATTTTATCATTTAGATGTCGAAGTCTCTTTAGATAAGTCCTACATCAAAGGTAATGTAATGTGTGAATTTGTTGCCACCCAAGAAAAGGTAAGCACCTTAACCTTAGACCTTGCCGATCAACTTAAAGTTAGCAAAGTAGATGGTGCAACATCTTTTGAGCAAAAAGACAATAAGTTATACATTAACTTGTCTGGCGATCCTCTAACAAAAGAACAACGCTCTAAAATTACCGTCTATTATGAAGGAGAACCACCTGTAATTACAGATAATAATGGTGTGAAGAAAGGCTTGGTTTATGGTACACATGGTAAGAATGATAATTTAGTTATTGCTAGTGTTTGTTATCCAAATGGTGGCTTTTTATGGTTTCCTTGCAAAAGAGGCTTGGGCGATAAAGTTGACTCTATTTATATTGATATTACCGTCCAAGACACCCTGCTTTCAGAGGTTTTCATGAATCCTCAAACTAAAAAGGAGGAAGTTAAAGACCTCCCTGTTATTGCTGTTTCTAATGGACGATTGGAAACGATTAACATCTTAAACGAAGGAAAAAAACAATACCAATGGCGTCACCGTCACCGCATAGCCCCACATCATGTTTTGTTGGCTATATCTAATTTTGTAAAGTCAAAGTCTGGCTTTAAAGGAAAAGGTTATAGCTTTCCAATTGATTTTTATTTGTTTCCTGAAAAAATGAAGGAATCCTCTTCGATGATGCGTCGAATACCTGAAATCATGGCTTGTTTGACCAATACCTTTGGACCTTATCCATACAGAGATGAAGGGTTCAATGTTACTCAAGTAGGGATCAATTTAGGGATGGATGGGATGCCAACTCAAACCAATATTTTATTGGAAGACATGAAAGGCACTCATATGTATATGGCAGTGCATCAAATGGCTAGTATGTGGTTTGGTAATCATATTTCTCCAAAAAACTGGCAAGACGCTTGGATTACAGAAGCCTTGGCTACTTATGCAGAAGCCATGTGGCAAGAGTATAAGCGTGGTTTGACGGTTTACCAAATTATCTTAGATGAAAAGGAATACTTTGAAGGAGGAAAACTTTACTTGGAAAATAGAAAGGGATACTCTGAAGAGCGTTTGAGTAAGAAAGGAATGTATGCCATCCATATGCTTAGAGGTATTATGTCTGATCCTTATTTCTTTGAAACCTTAAAAGCAATTACCTCTGGAAGAAAAATGGAGGGTGAGTGGTCTAAAACGTATATTAGTACAGAAAACTTTAGAAAAATTGCCGAATATTATGCCAGTGAAAACGTTCTAGTAGATTATAAATACTTTTTCGATCAATGGATTCGAGGTGAATATTTCCCTACCTATCAAATTGCTTACTCGATTAACAGTGGTAGTATTTCTCTAAACGTCATTCAAGAGGAATTAAAAACAAATCCTTCTTCGTTTAGTATGCCTTACAAAATTGAAATTGAATTGGAAGATGGGACTGTTATCAAGAAAACCATCAATGATAATCCAAAAGAGGAATCTTTTGGTGATGCCAATCAATATTTTGAAATTCCTGTCGATGGAACCGTCAAAGATTTTCGTTTTGATCCAGACAACTGGATTTTTAAAGATTTAAAATTTGTTCGAAAAGTAGAAAATGATCGTTTTCCACTAGAAAATATGGAGATTACGACTAGCAATCATCGTAGAAAGGTTCAAGTAAAATATACGGTTCCTAAAAAACAAGATGTAAGCATCGAATTATTCGAAGTAGCGGATGGCGTTAGTCTTTTAGAAGACAAGTCGCTTGATATTCAAACCTACTCAAAAGAAGATGGAGCGCAAACGCATAATTTAAAAATTCCTTTAAGTTATAACTCTCGTGGGGTGTATAAAATTGTAGTTAAAGGCAAAGGAGAAACCTTTTCTAAGGTCTTGCGCCTAAAACGAATTAAGGAGATTTTCTAAGAAAGAAATTCTTTAGATATCATTTATAATAAGAAGCGTTCTCTACTAGTAGGGAACGCTTTTTTAAGTTATAAATACTAGTTTCTTATTAAAAAAGCACCATCAACTCTGTAAAGGGATTATCATCCAAACACCAAAAGATAACTGCACTGGAAACCAAAGCGTGGGAACTTACCAGCAGCCAAAGCCTACCTGTTGTCAAAAAATAGTAGGAATAAAGAAACCCTCCTACCATAGAAGGCAAGATTAAGCCAGGATAAGGAATGTGTAAAACACCAAAAATAAGACCGGTCAACAAGGCAGCAATCGTTTTTTGACTAAGTCCATATTGAAACACAAAGCCACTCTTTTCTATTGCAGCAAACAAGCGCAAGGAAAGGTATCGTTGTGCCAAGAAATGTTGAATAAAGGCATAATAAAAATAGCCAACCGTAATAAGGATAGATTTGACAGCAGTACTGCCATTCAGCTTTTCGTTCAGCATTCCATACGTCCAAGCAGTTATAAAAAGAAGCAGGGTAACAAGAATCAAGTAATTATCTGCTTTGGAAAACGGCTTAGCGAGTGGCTTAATTAGACCTATTTTAGTATAAGACAGCATTAATAGAACGCATAAGCTAGTCAAAACTATAAAGTCGGACAACGTATTTCTTGGATAGCCTAGAAAGTAGATTAAAGCAAGGATTCCTAAAACCAACTCTCCTATTCGCCAAGCAATTTTTGTTTTATCTTTATTCGTTGGATTCATTCTTTATCTTAATTTCCAAATACAACGATTAATTTCCAGTTCCCAAGCACAACGAAATTTTTTCGCAGCCAATGTGCCCACATAACGCCAATGCCAAGGCTCCTTTTTGATC
>CALDEP010000080.1 GCA_937942475.1 uncultured Aureispira sp. | reverse complement strand
TTAAAGCGTAAAGTTTCATAAGAATTGTTTTTTGATGGAGAATGATATCTCCTTATTGGTTAAAAATTATTTTACAGTTTTAATATTTTGAGAAAGGTTAATTTTTTCACCTTCTTCATAACAAATAGAAGTATACTTTTTGTTGGCAAAAGAAACGTTTTTGGACTTGACGTCTAGAAATGCCTCCTTATTTTCTATTTCCAACTCAAATACATAATGATCCGTAAAGGTCATGTCATGGCTTCCTTCTGAAATGCCTAAGATTTTGGAGTCGCCAACATCTGTTTGGCTGTAATTTAGTTTTGCCCAGCCCTGTACAAAAGGAGTTCCAGCTTTGATGCCGACTTCTCCTCCTTTTCTGACTACTTGGTAGCCTCCATTGACCATTTTTATAGTTGTTTGCCCTAAATTATAGTTGTAGGTAATGGAAAAACCAATTCGAAGTGTTTTGGTCGCTCCTTTTGGGATAGATACACTAGTAGATTTAAAATTGAGTTCATCTAGTTTTAGAATATTGGCACTTTTGTTTTTTAGTTCCAAGCTATCTACCTTAAAAGTATAAGCACTTTCACTATCTTTTGTCAAGTTTATTCCCAAATTTAAGTCCACTGCAAAATAGGTATTGAACAAATAAGAAACACTAAACCCTTCTATTAATAAATTGGAAGTCGTCTTTTTAGAGCGTTCTTTTTTATCCTCAGCTTTCTCCTTCTTCTTATTAATTTTTATCAATTCCTTTAAGATAAGATCGAGGCTATTGTAAGTTAAATGCATATCATTATCAAAGTTGAAGTCATTGTTGATGGTAATGCCTCCCAGCTCAATTTTAAGCTCTTTGATTAATGCCTCTAAGTTAAAGTTATTGGTGTTTTTTAAGGTAATATCTAATTGAGCTTTAATATCTTTCTTGATGTCTTTTTTGACCCCTGGGGCTTCAGCTTCTTTAATCCATTGGTGAATCCCTGTTGGGAGTTTAAATTTCCTAATATCTTCCAAAGAAAAACTTTTGTAGTCAAAAGTAGTATTGTCAATATTATACTTATTAGAAAACCTGTTAATGGGTTTTAGAGCAAGTGCTGATGCTGCATTAAAGTTTAGAGCGCCCGTTTCTTTTTCATATTTTGATAATTCGCTCTTAATTTCTGACAATAACTCTTTGCTCATAGATGCGGGGATGCCTGCAAAGTCCACCAACCCAGAACTAATGTCTAAAGAAGCAGGATCAATTAGTATATCTTCACTAGCATTTGTACTATTCAAAGAGTCTTGTGTTTCTGAATACCAAGTATCCAAAACAGCTTTATACGCCTTTATTTTAGGATCTGTTTCTTTGTTGGTGGCTAAGTAATTAAGAATCCACCCAGAAATGTTAGTGGGGAATTTAATGGCTTCAATTTTCTCTAAGGTTAAGGCTTGGTAATTTTCTTTTTTGTGTAAGTTTTGAGTATGGAATACGGTGACTGCACCAATAGCAATATTCTTTAAATTTTTGACAGATTGTCTTCTAGAGCCTGCTTTTTTAGCTTCGTCTAAGATAGTTGTCAATAAATTAGATTTTAGTTCTGTTGGAAGATTATGAACACTAACGCTAGGATCGCCAGCATTTATCATACTCATATCTATGTAAATGGTATCATCTCCTGATTCATAACTGAGGTTGGCGACTTCTTCAGCTTTCCAAGCATCCAATACATCTTGATAAGCCCCCGCTTTCGCTTTGTCCGCCTCCGCTTTCACTTTTATATTATCGGGCAAGTTTTTATCGTCAGGAGCTGTACTTGCTTTTATGGCTGCTATGAATAAAGCTTTGTTAGGTAAGACATCTGTTTGGAATTTTTTAATGTCATTTTCAAGTTCTTTATACTTGCCTTGAGCTTTTTTGTAAACTTTTAGTAGTTCTTTTTCATTTGCAGCAGTAAAAGATGCTATCATTTTACTTTCTGATAGTTTTGAGAATATAATTTCAGCAGGAACAGAGTCCTCAGGTAAGGTTTTTAGTATAGATTTCCACTCATTTAATAAATCATCCACAATTGGTAGTGAAATAGGAACCAATGAAGCATTAAAGTCACTTATGTTAATCTGTACCCCTGTATACTCTTTTGATAAATCAGAAAAAATTCCTTTGATTAATTCTTTCCATTTAATCAATGCTGTTACAAAAGGTGTTTTCTCAATATCTTTTGTTGGATCTGTTTCATTTTTAGATTCTTGTTTGAAAGAAAAAGCGTCTACTTTAATTTCAGGAAGATATTTTTTAAGATAAGCACGACTAGCTTGATAGTCCTTGTATTCCTTCTCAGAAAGAAAGGTTTTTAGGTCAAGCTTATTTTCTTTGCAATGTTCTTGAATGGCTTTAATTTTTTGGACAATACTTTTAGCAGAATCCATTAGTTCTTGGTTGGCTGTGTTTTTCATATTTGTTTTAGGAGATATCGTTAAAAATAGAAAAAATACAAGCAAACTAGTCCAATAATGTAAATGAAGCATTTTGTTGATTTAGGTAAATGACTTGTATGATTTTTATGAATGCAGCAAAGATAAGTCATTAATTTAATATAAGCAAAAAGTGTATACAAGTGTAAACAAATGTATCACAACGTAAACAAATGTATCACAATGTATCATAAAGCTGCTGCGCCTTATCGTAAGAATAAGGCAAACCTGCGGTTTGGAAAGGAAGAATTTGCTTAAATTGATTTCTAGTGACCAAATGCCCACGACCTGCGCCAAATTCTGTTGGATTGTTTTTTAGAATTTTATTTCCCCGTCTTTGCTTGCTGATGAGTTGCTCGATATATTCGATATTTTTGATGTAAATGGAGTAAATGAGCGCTTCTTCCCCCTCTTTGAATGGATAGAAATTTCCGTGGAAAGTTAGGTTTCGAATGCGACCAGCGTAATTGAAGAGTAGCTCTAACGAAACTTGGAGTTTTGGGGTCTTTTTTAGTAATTGCGTCCAGTATTGTTTGTTGTTGGCTCTTTGGTTGAATAGGATAAGAATCATTTTTCGAAGTTGATCTTGATTACAAGGAATCCAAGCTTTGGTGACATAACTTTTGGCTTCCTTGTATTTGGCACCATTTAGCCTTAAAACTGTTAGGGCAAGGTACTTCATGTAGGTTTCAAAAAATTTATGCATTTGATCAATTTCTCGGGAGGTCTTTGGCTTTCCTATTTGGTCGGCTATGTAGCGATTGATGTGCGTTTTTGTGTGCATGTGTTCTATTTTTTATCGTTTAAAGATAAAGTCAATTGTTATCCTTCGTTTTTTGAGAACAATTGCTAAGTTTGTAAACTATTATTACAATTCATTAGACCTCTATATTTCTATACAGAGGATAGATATAACCATTAAAACAAAATTAGATTGGATACTAATTTACAACAACAAATTACAGTATTATTCGAAAACTGGGCAAAAGAAACCGTTCAAAGTATTCAAATATTGCCACAATCAGGTTCTGATCGACAATATTTTCGAGTAAGAGGGATACAAAAAACAGCTTTAGCAGCTTTTAATACCCTTCAAAAAGAAAATCGAACATTTGTTGATTACACCCAACATTTTCTAAAAAAAGGCATCAATGTGCCTGAATTATATGCTCAAAATCTAGAACAAAATATTTATTTGTTACAAGATTTAGGTGACCTTACTTTATTGCAATATTTAGAAACAACGCGCAAAGAGGGGATGCCTTCTGAAAGGGCTGTTACTTATTATAAAAAGGCACTTGCTGCTTTGGCTTTCATGCAAATTAAAGGCATACAAGACTTGAACGTAGAGACCTATCATACGCCTGTTTCTTTTAACGAGCAAGCCATGTTGTGGGATTTAAATTATTTCAAATATTGCTTTTTGAAAACAACTAAAGTAGAATTTGATGAATATGCGCTAGAGAAAGATTTTCAAAAATTGACTAGCTATCTAGCACAAGAGCCACAGACGTTCTTTATGTTTAGAGATTTCCAAGCTAGGAATATTATGATACATGAAGAGGACGTTTATTTTATAGATTATCAAGGTGGAAAAAAGGGACCTTTACAATACGATGTGGTTTCTTTATTGTTTCAAGCGAAGGCAAATTTGTCGAATGAATTGCGTCAAGAGTTATTAGAGTATTATATTCAAGAAGCAGCTTTGTTGACCACGATTGATGCAGAGCGTTTCAAAGATAATTTTTACCTGTTTGTATTGCTTAGAACCTTGCAAGTATTAGGAGCTTATGGCTTTAAAGGTTTGTATGGGCAAAAAGAGCATTTTATTGCTAGTATTCCATTCGCCTTAAAAAACCTAGCCTGGCTCTTGGATAAGGTTGCTTTTCCAATTGATTTGTCTTACCTTAAAGAGGTTCTAGCAACAGTAATAGAAAAAGAATCCAAAAAGAAAATTGCTCCCATACAAAAGGCAAAACAATTAACGGTTCAAGTAAAAAGCTTTTCTTACAAACACGGAATTCCTAAGGATAATTCAGGAAACGGTGGCGGATTTGTATTTGATTGCCGTTTTATTCATAATCCTGGACGTTATCAACCTTATAAAAAACTAACAGGAAGGGATCAGGAAGTGATTGATTTCTTTGAAACAGAAAGCACGATACACCATTTTGTGGAACAGGTGAAAGTAATTGTTGAGGAGGCGGTAGAGAATTATGTGGCGCGTGGCTTTGCAAATCTTTGTATTAATTTTGGCTGTACAGGTGGACAACATCGTTCGGTTTTTTCAGCAGATAGTATTGCCAAACATTTGGAAGAGAAATATCCTGTAAAAGTTATCTTACACCATAGAGAGCAAGAACGTAAAAATTGGATCAATTAAGCGTATTGCTTCTAAAAGTAATAAAATAAGAAGTTGAAAATAGACTGAATAAACAGCTATTTTCAACTTCTTAACAATTTTTTTTCTAGTATTTTATGGTACTACTTCTTAATAATTCGTACACTTTGCATTCCTTTTTCAGAAATTACATTTGCGATGTAAATACCCGATGGAAGTATCTTCAAATCAAGGGTGGTATTTAATGTATTAATATTTTCTTCTTGATGCAAAAGCGTTCCCGTAAGGTTGTAGATCAAAATCGTTTCTATTTCCTCTACTAAGCTTTGTATTTGTATCTGACCTGTTGTTGGGTTTGGAAAAACAGTTAGCGCATTTTCT
>CALDEP010000079.1 GCA_937942475.1 uncultured Aureispira sp. | reverse complement strand
GGCCAATCTATTTTATTGTTGCCTTTCAGTTGGGTTTGTCGTACACGATTATGCTCAATTAACTAATTTAGGGCTTGCCTATTTTATATTAGAATTGATAATAGTTTTGATTCTAGGGAGTATTCAATTAAAAACATCGTTTAAAAAAAACGGCTCAATCGTAAGTTTTGTGAGCGTTTAATGTTTAGAATCCTTTTTAAGGCTATGAATTGGGATATAAGTTTTAAGTAGAAAGTCGTAAGTCCTTTATTATCAAAATAAAATAGACGACTTTCTACTTAAAACTTATGACTCGTATCGTCTGATAAAGGTGCCTCCTTTTTTTATGACCACAAAAATTGTTACTGAACCCAAAAAATAAAATAATTTTGTACAATTTGAATACTATAAAACATAAATTACAGACGCCCATTTCGATAGCGCCTCTAATTATGTATCGCATTCTTTTTGGGCTAATGATTGCCTATGCTTGCCTGTGGTCTATTTACAAAGGAGATATTGAAACACGTTATTTAGAGCCTAGTTTTTTCTTTAAATACGATGGTTTTGAATGGCTAGGTTTTGTAGGGACAGAAGGAATTTACATTTTATATGGCATTTGGTTTTTTAGTGCTTTGGGCATTCTTTTTGGCGCATTTTATAGAGTAGCGAGTTGGAGTTTTTTCTTTGTGTTTACCTATTTGCATTTGTTAGATGCTACGAATTATATCAATCACTATTATGCCATTTCTATCTTTGCCTTTTTCTTGGCTTGTTTGCCTGCTCAGGCGGCTTATTCGATAGATGCTTGGCGCAAACCTTCTATACAGCAGGTTCAAATTAGGTATTGGGAAATCGCTATTTTTCAAGGACAAGTAGCCCTTATTTACCTATTTGCAGCGATTGCTAAAATGAATCCAGATTGGATGTTTGGAGCCATGCCCTTGAAAATTTGGTTGTTACAAAGTCAAGATTTTCCAGTAATTGGCAACTTATTTCAATACCATACCACACATGTATTGATGAGTTGGATTGGTTTGTTGTTTGATTTGACAATCGTCGTTTGGCTTAGCTTGGCTAAGACCCGAAAATGGGCTTATTTGATGGTAATTGTATTTCATACCATGACAGGTTTGTTGTTTAATATTGGCTTATTTCCAATCTTGATGATCTTTAGTACCGTCGTGTTTTTTGCGCCCCAAGAACAGCAAAAAGTATTAGAAAAATTAACAGGAAAGTGGCGAGCAAATGAACCGATAATTACTCCTTCAACTTATTTGCCCTACCTTTTTGTGCTCCATTTTATAGTGCAAGTTTTCTTGCCTTTACGGCATCATTTTTTGTATGATAATAACATTTTATGGACAGAAGAAGGCTATCGTTTTTCTTGGCGAGTGATGTTGTTAGAAAAAGAAGGCATGGCTACTTTTTATGTTGAAGACCCAAACTCAGAACGGCATTGGGAGGTTTCTAACCTTGAATTTTTGACCCCATTTCAAGAAAAAAGAATGTCGATTCGTCCCCATCATATTTTGCAATTTGCACATCATATAGCAGCTATTTATGCTCGACGTTATGATATAGAAAATCCGATTGTTCGAGCAGAAGTGCATGTTGCCATGAATGGACGAGTTAGCCAAGTATTAATCAATTCCAAGGTGAATTTGGCAAAAGTGTCTAAGAAGACAGAAAGAAAAGAGTGGATTTTGCCTTATTCTAACTAAGCAGGTTTTCTAAGTCTATAATAAAGCCCCCCAATTAATACCATAAAAAGACCACCACCGATCAACCAATAATTATAATTTCCTTTTTTAGAATAGATTTTGATAGGTGCTTCATTTCCTAATTGAATAAAAGGAGACCAAAAAGCAGGATGACTAAGGATGCCCACAGCGTCTTTTATATACGCTTGTTTCGCCAGCCTTAATGCTTCAGGTTTGTTCATGCCCGCAGCTAAGTTCTGATAAAAATTTTGCATAATTTTAGAAGTAGCATAATCATTTACTTGCCAAAGAGAGACCACCAAAGAAGACGTTCCTGCATACATAAAGGCACGAGCCAAAGAAGCCAAACCATTGCCTTTTTGAAATTTTCCATACCCCGTTTCACAAGCAGAAAGCACGACTAAATCTGCATTTAATTCTAAATTTGAAATTTCATAAGCTTGTAAAAAGTTGTTCTCCAAGCTATCACTATCTTCTGTAAAAACCAGACTAGAAAGCATTGGGTTTTTGTTATTTAAAATACCATGCATCGCCAAGTGGAGAATACTATAGTCCTTTGCTTTCGCTTTAAAGTACTTTTCAGAAGCATCCAAATCGAAGGCAAATGTTCCTTGATAAGCATCTGCCATAAGCGCAACTTCTTTGTTTGCATTCGGTAGAAGCGGAAGTGATTGTCTAAGATTTTGATAAAAAAGAGGTCTATTTTCTGTACTATTAGAATCTAATTGGAGGGTATAGTTTGCTGCAATCCCAAGTATTTTTTGATTGTTAGAACGTGTATTGTTTTGCTTGTTTTCTTTCCACAATGCAGCAGAATAACTATAACTAATACAATAGCGATTCATTAAATAAGGTAAGTTGGTATAATTAAGGCTAGAGCCAGAAACGGAATCGCTTAGAAAGGTTTCAAAGGGTAAATGTCCCAACTTGCCATCTGGTACAACAATAATATGTTTGATCTGATTAGGAATAGCAATAGGAGCAATCAATTTTTGGTGAAACCAATGTGCATATTCAACATATTCAGTCATGGTTTGCTCTCTTTGATCTATAATTGCTTGATAATCGCTCAATAATTGATGAAAATGATAGGTTTTCTGTTCTACTTCTTTCTCTGAAATAGGAACTTCTATAAGTTGAATTTTCTGTTGATCTAAATAAAAAATATAAATCGACTTTACACCAACCACATATTCTATCAAGGCAGTTTCTGTTGGTAGTAAGGCTTGAATATCAGGCGCCTGAATGTCTAGTTCTGCATTTTTGAAAGCAGTGTATTTAGGATGCTTGGCTTGGATACGTTTATTAAGGTTACTTAATGCTAGGTTTAGATGATTTAATTGAGCTCGAAGTTCGTCTACAGCATTTTTTGCATTTTTCTCAATAAGTTGTGCTTTGATGTTTGCAAGTTGAATTTGCAAGTCTTTTTGTTCTTGAATAATCGAATCAGGCAAATTGCCCAACTGATAATCTTGATTGGATTGAATGGCATCTAATAGCAAAACCGATTTGTTTTGTTCGGCAATAGAAAAGGCTTTAGCCGCCTCTTTTTTGTGATCCAATAAGTTCAAGCTTTGTAAGACCCAAGCGCTATTTTTTTTGAGGACTCGTAATTTGTCTTCCGATGAATTGGTATTGTTTTTAAATTGATTGAACCAATAAAATGCCAGGTCATGAATGTGCATTCCTTCTATTTTGGATTGGGGCGTATTTTCTTCCTGTACCAAACGAAAGAGCACTTCAAGGGAGGTGAAAAATTCGGGCAAAGAAATGATAATTGCCCCTTTTAAGCTGTCTTGCCAGGCAGCATCAATCACATGGCGAGATAAGTTAAGGGTACTATTGTTATTAATAGCTTGTTGCAAATAGGCTCTTGCTTGAAGCGGTTGTTTTGTTTTAAGAAACATTTGCGCCACATTGTTCAAGGCATTAATATAATAAGGATGCCTAATCGAATAGATTTCATCAATCAGTTGGATGTTGTTTACATATAGTTTTTCAGATTTCTGATACTCGCCCGTGCCCAAATAAATACTGGCTAAACTAGTCAGCAAATGGACGTAATGAGGGTCTTTTGGAGAACGTGTTTTTTCTAGAATACCTAGTGCCTCTAGAGCATGAGTTTTCGCTTTGGGATACTCTTCTAACTGAGTACAAACGTCTGCCAAAGCAATAAGCGTGTAAGCATATTCAGGGCTGTTAGGGGCTGCTTTTTTTTGAATTTTTAGTGCTAGGTTATAATAAGCTTTCGCTTTTGGGTAGGCGTCCATATCATAATATAAAATACCAAGTTGCTCTATGGCTTTGGCATAGACAGGGTGCGTGTTACCATAATTCTCTCGAATAATCTCAAGGGCTTGTTCTGATAAACTAATCGCCTTTCCATATTGCCCCTGCTCGCTATAAAGATTGGAAAGATTTTTTAGTGAATTGGCATAATGGATATGTTTTGTTCCCAAGCTTTTTTCTTGAATGGACATCGCCCTCAAAAAGAAGTCTTCTGCTTGGGCATATTCTCCTTTTTCATAATGCAAGGCGCCCAAACTCATTAGACTAATGGCATAATTTGGATGCTGCGTGCCAAGGACTTTTTTTCTTATTTGGAGCACCTTTTTCCACAAAATTTCGGACTGATCTCTTTTCTGAAAAATATAATAGTTCAAGCGACCTAATCGATTCAACACTTTAGCATGATGCTCGCTGAGTGGCAGCTGTTGTTCAAAAATCTGGCTTGAACGAAGGTAACTTTGCTCTGAGGCTTCCCAGAGCTGGTTTTTTTCTTGGGCAATACCCAATATGTAGAAACGTTTGGCGGTATTGGTATCGACTTTTTCAGACTTAGATACATTTATGACGAGTTCCGCATGGGGGAGGAGTTGTTCAAAATCTTTACTTTTGAGTAGCAGGGTCGAAATACTATCTAGTTGACCTAATTTGAGTTCGGAAGGTTTAGTTTGAGCAAAGATAGAGGCGTAGCCAAAACAAAATAAAATACAGGGGATCTTTAAGAATAACTTCATAATAAGTAAATGCAATTAACTAGATAATTAACAAACAAAGTACAAATATAGGTGTAAAATAGGATGAAAACCCAAAAAAGGCTACGATTCCTAAAAAACCAAGCAAGCCAAACTTCATATAGAGGCGTTTGAAAGTCCAATCTGATTTGAACCTAGACTTTTCAATACCATCTAAAAGATCTAAATTAGAATAGATAATAGGGGTTAAAAAAATTAAAAAACAATTTCCGTATAAGGCATTTTTTTTCGCAAGGCTTCAATTTCTTCTTTGGGAATAGGGTTGAAGTTGAATAATAAGCGACGTAATTTTTTAAGTTTGGTAATCTCTATAGGAACGTTTGTAAGCTTATTAAAACTTAAATCTAAATGGGTTAATTGTTGGAGTTTTTCGATGTCTTTTGGAATGCTCTTTATTTGATTACTGCCTAAATTTAATTGTTTTAATGCCGTGCATTTAATTAGAACCAATGGAAATTGAGTTAATTTATTTTCTTGTAATTTTAATTCTTGTAACTTTTTTAATTGCTTAAAATTGGGCGCTAAGTTGGTCATTTGATTATAAGATAGGTCTAATTGTTCTAAACGGCTCCAACTATTGACTACTGTAGGAAGTTGTTGCAGGGAATTATTAGACAAAGTGACGTACTTTAGTTGCTTGAGTTGGGCAAAGGATTCGGGCAACTCTTGGATATTATTACTATACAAATAGAAAGCCTCCAATTGTTTGAGCTGTCCAATTTCATCAGGCAAAGCACTTAAAGGATTACTACGCAAATCCAAGAATTTAAGTTTTTTGAGTTGCCCAATAGAACTAGGTAATGTGGTGATTTTATTAAAGCTTAAATCAAGATCGGTTAGCTGGCTTAGTTTTCCTAAATGGTCTGGAACTTGCTCAATTTGATTGTCCATCAAATCCAAATTTTCTAAGGATTCAAGTTCAAATAATTCAGGAGGAAGTGTTTTTAATTGATTGTCCATTAAGTCCAATATTTTGACTTTGGGCATATTTTTAATAAAGCTTGGAATAAATAAGAGCTTGGTGGAGCTAAAATCTAAATGCTCTAAATTGGGAATTTTTGTAATAACTTCTGGAATTTTATAGAGAGGATTCACACTCAAATCTAACTTTTTTAAGGCAGTCATATTAGCGAGGGCATCAGGCAGGGTTTTTAGTTGATTAGAACCTAAATTTAATTGCTCTAAAGCAGGTAGTTTTGTAAGGGCAAGAGGGAAGTGTTTTAATTGATTTGAATTAATATTTAGTTCTTGAAGCTTTTTTAAATCTTGAATAGCACTAGAGATACTATCTAAGCTGTTTTGGTGCAAATTTAGACGTTCAAGCCTTTGAAAACTACTTAAATTTGCTGGTAATTGATGGATTAAATTGTAGGTTAAGTCGAGTTGTTGGAGCTTTGGCAATTGCCCTAAATTACTAGGAAAGTAAGTCAATTTATTATTAGAATAATCGACCAATTCCAATCTTGAAGCAGCAGCAGCGCGATGCAATTGATCAATAATTCTAGGCAACCCACGATGCGCAAAAGTAGCCTCAATGGCTTGATGCAAATCGTCCTCCTTGGTAGGAGCAACACTAAACCTAAAATATCGCATAGAATCTCTGACCAAACTATGAACATTGTAAATGCTTAGTTTTTTTAGATGGGGCAAGGCTAGAATAGCTTGAAAATTATAATATTCGGGATCATCTACCACTATTTTTAGATCTTGGAGTGCCTTAATTTTAGGTAGCTGATTAATCGTATTTTGACTGCGGCTAGCATCTTGCAATCGAATGTACAGTTTTCGATATTTGCTGGATTTAAAGTCCTGAAAAACGGCTGTTCCCAAGGAATCTGTATTAAAATGAAAATTTAAGGAAGAGGACCATTTTGCTTTTTGGAGCTTTTTTTGAATTTTTTCTGGTGCTTCTTTCTCCGTCAAACGCAGTTGATATTGGCAAGCATTAAGCGTTATTAGACCAACTAAAAGGAAAAGGTATTTCATAATTTGGGAATTGGTATAAATGATCCTCGAAACAGTCCCTAATACAGGCGATATTAAAGCTCCTAGTAAGTGTAATCGTGTTGCTTTATTACCATCTGATTGTCTTAAAATCAAGGAATGACGGTCTTGTTTAGTATGTAAATTAGGGGATTAAAAATGGTATTGGTTGCCATTTTCGGGGAATTTGCTTGGACTATATGATAGGTTGTGGCTATTTTTAGTGATAAGATTAAGAGTACAAAAAGGAGCTGCTTTATCGACAGCTCCTTGTATTAATTTATGTGCTGGTACTTGGTTGAATCAAAAATACTGTGCACCAATTATGTTCTATGTTTTAGAATATTGCCAAGAATACTGCTCATCAAATGCGCAAAGTTCTCTTCATCACTGTTCCACTCACGTTTAGGTCCTGTATGTTCATGGCAAATTAAGCCTACCATTTCACCTTTAGCAAAAATAGGGACATCTAACATTGAGGTGATGCCATTTGGTTTTAAGTAGACTTCTGAGAATTCGGCTGTTCCAAAATGTGTATGGGCATCGTCTGCAGCTAAAGTCCTGTTAGTTTCTAGTATTTTGAAATAGTTTGGAAAATCTACTTTGGAGAGTATTGCACCTTCGGAATGTGTTTTTTTGTCTTGCTGGTATAAATTCAGACAAACAACGCCTGATTTATCCTCATTATAAAGCCAGATACTGGCACGATTAACATTGATACTTTCTGCTATTTTTACAGTAATCTGTTGCGCTGAAGTCTTTAAATTATGATCTTCTGCTTGAAACAAGAACATATCTGAAAAAGCGCTAATATACTTTCTTAAGCTGTTGATGGTATCTTTAGTGGTAGCTTTAGACAGGGAGTTACCCTCTTTTTTTTCAAACTCCTTGCTCACAATGTCAAAACTATTCTGCATGTTTCGAATGTTCTCTATGGAGTCTTCCATAGATTTTGCGTTAGAAGAGGAGCTTTTGGATAAGACGGCTAGTCTGATTTTAGCGGGCAGTCCGCCAACTTTATCTGCTTTGTCAAAAAAATCTAATAATTTATTTCCCATTTAAAAAGTATTTAGTAATTCTAAACAAGTTCGAATTAAACTCAGATAGTACCTATTATTTGTATTACAATAGTAGTATTATTAACAGTCTATTTTACCCCTGTTCTATGATAGTATTTTACCCCTAATAAGGTAAAAAAAAAACAGGACATATACGAAGGAATTGGATCTGCGTTTATAAAAATAAAATACCAATATATCTTTTCTGTAATCAGAAATTAGGTATATTAAGTATCGCTGTGTAAATTTCTAAGTCTAATCCCATTTCTTGTTTCTATGAGAGTTCAGCCTTTTTTATATTTGGGAAAAAATGTTCCAATGAGAAGGATCTTATTGCTAAAGCGTTTACTACTTAAATGACTACTTATGAAAATATACCTCAAAAATATGGTTTGCCACCGTTGCAAAATAATGGTGCAGTCGATCTTAGAAACCTTAGAGATTCCTTATATAAGTATAACGTTGGGCGAAATTGACTTAAAAGAAGCCCTTAGTGCAGCACAAAAGGAACAATTAATAGAGCGATTTCAAGCACTTGGTTTTGAATGGATTAATGATAAAAAATCACAAACCATTGAACGCATTAAAACGTTGATTGTTGATTTGGTACATTATCAAGATAATGCCTTGAAAAGTAATTTATCTACTTATTTAGCCAACGATTTATTACAAAGTTATGCTGTGTTGAGTACTTTGTTTTCTGAAGTAGAGCATCAAACGATTGAGCATTTTTACATTGTTCAAAAAATCGAAAAGGTCAAAGAACTATTGATGTATGATGAACTTACCTTGAGTGAAATTGCCTTAAAATTGAATTACAGTAGCGTAGCACATTTAAGTCGCCAATTTAAAAAAGTAACAGGATTTACGCCTACTTATTTCAAGCAATTGAAAGATAAAAAACGACAGCAAATTGATAAACTGTGAGTTATTATAATAACTCCTGTTACGCAAGAACTCTCTCATGAGCCTGCGAATAAGCCTTTTTTAATTACGACTGAAACCTCTCTGTGTTTATTCAAGCACTGTTTTAATGTTTAATTTTTAATGCTCATTATTGCTATATAGTATTTAACATTAAAAAATCAGCATTAAAAATTAAGGACATTTGATACAAAAACATTGATTTTTATCGACTTAATCAATTGTTTGTGTAACAGGAGGTGTTATAATAATACAAAACCTTCTAAGAATTGTGCAACAAGTTCTGAATATTATAGCCTACTTTTGTAGCAAAGAAAAGAACAATGGAAATATACGATATAGAAGGGCTTGCTTGTGCTTCCTGCGCCTCAAGTGCTCAAAATGTGTTGGGACGGCTGGATGGTGTGAAAGAAGTTCGAGTTAATTATGCAACCAAAACCGCTGCTGTAGAAACAAGTTCTGACCGCATAGGCATGGAGGTCTTGAATGAAAAATTAGCTAAAGTAGGATTTGTCTTACATCCTAAAAATAAGGCTGCCTACAAAAAACGTCAAGAACGAGAAAAAAAAGCATTAACAAAGCTAAGAAAACAACTCTTAATAGGAGGGGTGTTTGCCTTGCCCTTGTTCATCATAGCGATGTTTATCCCCACAATTCCTTATAGCAATTACATTATGTTTGGGCTAACCATACCGATTTTGTTTTGGTCAGGACGACATTTTTTTGTGAGTGCCGCCAAACAAGCAAGTATTCTAAAAGTGAACATGGATAGTTTGGTTGCCTTGGGTACAGGAACCGCCTTTTTATTCAGCACCTTTAATACTTTTTTTCCAGAAGTCTTGGAAGCAAATGGAATGGTTCCACACGTCTACTTTGAAGCTGTTGGGGTTTTATTGGTTTTTGTGTTATTGGGAAAGTACTTGGAAGCAAAAGCGAGTCAACAAACTTCTTCTGCAATTGAAGAACTGTTAGCCATGCAAGCCACAACTGTGCAAATCTTGGAAAATGGGATCGAAAAGGAATTACCAATAGAGGTGATTCAAGTACAGGATGTCTTAAAAATACGTCCTGGAGATGTTATTCCCTTGGATGGTATTTTATTGGAAGGAACGGCAAGTATTGATGAAAGTATGTTGACAGGAGAAGCTTTTTTTGTTTCTAAAATGGAAGGGAATGCTGTTTTTGGCGGAACAATTTTGCAGCAAGGAAGTTTCACCATGCAAGTAACACAAATAGGAAAAGATACGGTTTTGGCTCAAATTATAGCCTTAGTAGAGCAGGCTCAAAACACAAAAGTTCCCATTCAAAAACTAGTAGATAAAATTGCAAGTGTATTTGTACCCGTAGTGATGGTAATTGCTGTGTTGACGTTTTTGATTTGGTGGGCAAATGGCTTGTGGGTGGAAGGATTGGTGAATGCTGTAGCCGTTTTAGTGGTTGCTTGTCCTTGTGCTTTGGGTTTGGCAACACCAACAGCAATTACCGTTGGAATAGGAGCTGCTGCAAAAAAAGGCATTTTAATGCAAAATGTAGCTGCCATTGAGCAGGCGGGAGCGATCGATAGTATTGTGATGGATAAAACAGGAACGATTACAGAAGGCAAGCCTCAAGTGACGGGAGCGGAATGGGAAGGTGCTTTAGAGAATCAAGCGTTTTTGGAAGAGGTCTTGTTGGCGATAGAAAATGAATCTGAACATCCTATCGCTAAGGAGTTGGTCGCTTATTATCAAAATAAAGGGAAAAAAGTAAGGCTTGCTGTCCAAGAATTTAAAAATCATTCTGGTTTTGGTTTGAGTGCCGTGGTGGAAGGAAATGTATATTGGTTGGGAAATAAAGCTTTGTTGGAACAACAAAATATCTCTATTGGTGAGGAATTAAAACAGGCAGCAACTAATTATCAAGAGACGGCAAATACCTTGGTTTTCTTTGCTAATAATAACACTGCTTTGGCGGTCATTGGACTAAGTGATGTCGTTAAAACACATGCTGCCCAAGCCATAAAAGCCCTTCAAGATACAGGTAGGGTCGTTTATATGTTGACAGGGGACAATGAGCAAACGGCTGCTCATGTAGCACAGGAAGTCGGTATTTCTCATTATCAAGCGAATGTATTACCACAAGATAAAATTGCTTTTGTGCAGGACTTACAAGCAAAGGGCAAAAGCGTGATGATGGTGGGAGATGGCATCAATGATGCGCCTGCCTTGGCGCAAGCAAATATAGGCGTTGCCATGAATAGTGGAACGTCTGTCGCCATTAGTAGTGCCGATATTGTCTTGCGTCAGAATGATCTGAGGCAGTTAACAAGCATTTTGTCTACGTCTAAACAAATGCTACAAATCATTCGACAGAATTTATTTTGGGCTTTTATTTATAATATTTTATTAATTCCTATTGCGGCGGGCATCCTATATCCTTGGGGCATTTTATTGAATCCAATGATTGCAGGGGGGGCAATGGCACTCAGTTCTATTTTTGTGGTAATGAATAGCTTGCGTTTGAAGCAGGTTAAATAAATGAGTCGTATGTTTTAAGTAGAAAGTTGTCTCGTACTGAAATAGGTTGACACTTTTTGTGAATTAAAACCCAAATCTTTATACTGACGTCTTGAAAAGGTCCAAATGCTTGGAGGGTGAACAGGATTTGTCAGAAACTCCAAACTAATAAACAGCCAATCCATTTTTGACAAATCTAAGATTTGCTTTAGTGCCAATATGAATTTTGTTGGTCTTACCATTGGCATCATAAATGTCATTTTTTTCATTTTTCCAACCAATCAAGCCATCTTCTAAAATTTGTACATCCGTAAAACCCATTAGCTTAAAATATTGAGCAACAATGGTGCTTCGGGTATTATTGGCAGAATAAACAATGACTCTAGCTTTCCTAGAAACCATCCAAATGCGTTCATTTGAAAAATCTTCATACCCAACTCTTCTTGAATTTTGGATGTGACTGATGTCATATTCCTCTTCTGAACGAGCATCTATAAGCGTGATTTGTTCTTTTGTTTCTGTTTCGAGAACAAAGCTTAATTCTTTTGATAAAAGAGATGAAACTTTAATATTTCTTGGGTTGGTGCGATAGGTTTCAAAATCAGGGAGTTCACTAGGAGGCAATGCGTATTCTTTGTTGGAAGTATTCTTTCCAAAAGGATCATTTTGAGCATTGCAATTGGTCATGTTATTTAAGCCCAAGAGGGATAGAAGACATGTTAGTATAGTAGTTTTCATTGTGTAGGCATTTTTATTCTTAGGGAATAAATTTTAAGTAAAGTAGGACTTGCCTAAAATTTACGATTTCAACTTATTCTTAATCTAAAATCAAGCCATTTTTATGGACTTTTTAGTGTCAGGTGAATCCTCAGGACTAAGTTGTCTTGCAGTCCCAAATGAGTGAGCGACAAGGAACCATGTGATCAAAAGAAAGGATAGTGTCCTATAATAATAATAATAACGAAGATGAATTCCTATTTATTTGATAAAATAACAAAAAAAAACATCCTCCTTTTGGGGAGCATGTTTTTCTAGAATAAAAATATATAAGGTATTAAAAGCTAATTTTAGATTTGACTCAAACCACCATCAATCGCCAATTCAATTCCATTCACATAACTTGCAGCATCACTAGCTAGGAAAACAGCCGCATTGGCAATTTCCTCAGGCGCTCCAAAACGTTTTAAGGGAACATTTGCTGCAAAGCCTGCACCCATTTCTTGTACTTCTTCAGGCGTCATTCCTTCCATTTTGTCATAAATAGGTGTTCCAATAGGTCCAGGAGCGATACTATTAACACGAATATTTCTTGGTGCAAGTTCTGTCGTTAATACACGAGCAAAAGAACGTAGCGCTCCCTTTGTTGCACTGTAAATACCCGTTCCACCAAATCCTTTTTGATGTACAATAGAGGTGTTAAAGATAACACTCGCGCCATCGTTTAATTGAGGAATCGCCTCTTTTAGTAAGAACATAGGTCCTTTGATATTGATGTTAAAGGTGGTATCAAATAAGGCTTCTGTAATTTGTTCAGAAGGGGCAAATTGAGCGACTCCTGCATTAACAAAAATAACGTCTATTTTTCCATAAGCCTTCACTGCCTCTTCTATCAAGCGTTTGTTGTCTGCCAAGCTTGCTTGATCTGCTAATACAGCTTTAAAATCACCCTTTAATTGGCTTGAAACGGCGTCTAATGCCTCTTGACGTCTACCAGAGAAAACGACCTTTGCGCCTTCATCCAAAAATTGTTGTACAGTAGCAAGACCAATTCCTGAATTTCCTCCTGTGATTACCGCTACTTTGTTTTCTAATTTTTTCATTGTTTTAATTGTGTTTTAATTTTTAATAATAAGTCTAAATTAGACCAGTCTGTTTATTCTAAAATGCTTAAAAAAATAAGCACCTCTTAAGTTTAAGATTTACTTATGTATTTACGCTCTTTTTTTTGTTAATAACTAGAAACTACACCACTGCTTTTGCAGCAATGAATTCAAAGGTCATTGCAAACCATTTGTCCAAATAAGTTCTATTATTCTGCGCCTTCATTCTAGAAAAAGCACCACCAATACCCGCATGGATGTACTCGGCAATATAAAGCGCAGAGAATGTTTGTGTGATTTCTCCAAGGTCTTGACCTTCTTGCACACAACGCGCAATTTCTACCACCATTTCTTGAAATTGAGCATCAATAATTTTTGCAATTGGGGCATTCATCCCTGCTAACTCAATAGAAAGGTTGTTAATTAAACAGCCTGCATTACAACCCTCTTGGTCGTTGATGTTAAGCATGTATTGATACAAATTACGCAACCGTTGAGTGGGAGAAGGCTCTTTTGCCTCCAAAAAAGAACGAATTAAATCTAAATTTTTTGAACCATAAAGTTCAATACTTTGTGCTATAAAATCTTCTTTACTGCTAAAGAAATTATAAAAAGAACCTTTAGGAATGGCACAAATTTTTAGTATTTCATTAATACCAACGTTGTGATACCCATTCTTTCGAATGAGCTCCGAGCCTAGCGCAATGATGTCTTCTTTTTGATATTTATACCCCATTATAAAAGAATTAGACCAATTGGTTTAAATTGAATTACATTGACCTAAACGTGTACTTTTAAAAAAGGTTTCGAGATGGGCTATTTTTTTTAAAAAAAAATAGTTTGGTTTTACTTTTTGAGGCTAGAGTTGTTTAGAATTAAGTAATAATTATAAATCAGTGAATCTAGTTGTAAATCTCCAACAAAGCTTGTTAGGGAGTAATACCTCATTGGGATAGGAGCAATGCTCCTTTTATCTTTTTTTAGAAAGGGTGTCAGGGCGATGCCCTTTTAGTATTTTGTTTGTTTTTTTTAATAATAGTGTCAGGGCGATGCCCTTTATAAAATGGGGTATACATTTCTAAGTAAAAAACATATTATTGTAAATCGTTAATTCTAAGCAACTTCGAGTTTAATAAGTTAAAAATAAGTGTACTGGCTTATTTTTAGTTTTTTGATAATAAGAGCACGTTAAAAAACGTAGACCACATTTTGACAAAAGATGAATTTGCATGATAGGTATTTGAACGGAGAATATAAAGCGGTTTATAATGACATTTACAAGTTAAAAGACCAAGCTTTGAATATCGAATATAAGAAGGAGGTTGAACAAGTATTGATAGAAACCTTTGAACGTGTCGCTTTTAATCTTCAAATTATTTATAGAGAGCTACTTAATATTGGATATGCATTTAATCTAGATGCTACAGTTAATTTTGAAAAAGCAATTCACAAGCCACTAAAAGATACTGAATTGCTTTTAGGTCAATTAGATCTAGCTGTTCAACCCTTTGGTTTTGTGCCTTTGTCTTTAAAGTATTTTTATCGAATAGTTGGTGGGGTAAATTTTGTTTGGAATTTTGAGGCAAAAAAGCAATTGATGTGGGATATGGCAGACCCTATTCAGGTTGCTAGTCTTGATAGTTTGGTGGATGAAGTCATGCATGAATATTGGAAAGAAGATATTCAATTGTATGTTGATGATGTAAATTTTGGATGTGCTTTTTTATATTTATCTGCTGATGAGTTTCATAAAGACAATGTAAGTGGAGGCGAAGCCTATGCGATTGAAATTACGAAAGAAAAAAGCATAGATGCTAGATTTATGAATGAAGCCAATCAAACCACTTTTGTAGATTACTTGAGAATATGTTTTGAAAACTGTGGCTTCCCTGGAATGTCTAAAGAGACTGATGATAAGAACTACCAAATGTTTGTTGATAAAATAAAACCACAATTGAAAATGATATAAATTTTTATTTTAAGAATACTTTCCACGACACACCAAAAGAACTGATAACCTTCATCTAAAATAAGTATAGACCCTAAGAAAATAGGAAGTTTTGATCTTTCTAAATTACTTCTAAAAAACGCTTATTTTATGAAACTATCGTACTATTTATCCTGGCTACTT
>CALDEP010000078.1 GCA_937942475.1 uncultured Aureispira sp. | reverse complement strand
CGCCATCCACTAAAGGCATTGGCAATAGCAAGAAGCAATAAAATAAGAACAATCCATCGAAGCCCTGAGTGGGCATGTCTAATACCTGATAACATAAGATTTTTTTTTCAAGTGGTCAAAATACGTGTCTATCCGTTTTGTTTATATCTCAAAGTTAGGGATTTTTGCTATTTTACTTTAGTAATAATTTAAAAACTTATGGTATAGTTTTCTTTAAGTTTATATATAAGCTAATTTTAGGTAGGATAAAAAGAGGAATAAAGCTTTTGTTGGGCGTGGCAATTTTAATGCAGATGTGTCGTTATTTGTTACCATTTCTTTTTGTTTGATGTATGTTATTTTGTGATTGAATAAAAGGTGAAAATATGGATGATACAGGAAATTTTAGGCGAATAAAAACAATCTTTTGGCTTACTTTTGTAGTAGGTTTGGGGACGTTTTTCTTTCCTTTTCTAGAAGGAGAGGTTCGGTGGAAGATTTATTGGATGATCTTTGAAATGTACGTCTTGGATGGAAGACAACTCACGATGCATTTTGCCATTATTATAACGCTGATATTTGCTACTTCAATTTGGTTACCCATAATAGGTTATGCTTTTTACCGCTATACCGTTCAAAAGCGTTATTACACCATAAAACAACGACTGGTTAATTATTTCTTATTTTGGATTGGCATAAGTATCTATGTATTGCCTGTATATGCTCTTATTCATAGTGGTAGAGGGATAAAGGAATTAGAAGTGTTGCAGTGGGGGTATTGGCTCTTGTTGATTTGTACAACGATCTTGTTTATCTGTTATTTAAAGATTCAGAAGCGGCAATTGATAGAAGATGATTTATCAGAACATTTGATTATAGAACACTTCGTGTAGAAATCAATCTAATCTAAGATGTGTTTTTATGTTTTTTATTAAAAAACTAAAAACTCCACGAAGTGTTAATTATAGAAAATGAAAAATAAAAATAAATGGATTGGGTAAAAACCTTTTATGGTGCTCAAAATGAATGGTTTGGTGTTTATTTGGGGGGTGTTGAGGAAAGTCATCGTGAGCGAGCGGAATTGATGCATCAAATGACCGATCCTACAACTAAGCAAATTCTAGAGTTAGGAGCAGGAGGCGGACAAACAGCCATTGCTTTGGCAGAACTAGGACATGAGGTAAGTGCGGTGGAATTGCTAGAAGAATCGGTCTTGCATGCCCAGAAGTTGAGTCATCAAATGAAGGTGGATATTAACATTCAGCAAGGTGATTTTTATACCATAGATTACCAACAATCATTTGACCTAATTTGTTATTTTGATTCCTTTGGTATCGGGAGTGATGCCGATCAAAGGCGCTTGCTAAAGCGCATAGAAACTTGGTTAAAGCCAGGTGGAAATGCTATCATAGAAGTAGGCGCAACTTGGTATTGGGCAGGTGTTGCCAATGGTCGAAAAATGGATTTAGGTGCTTGTTTTCGTGCATATAGTTTTGATGTTCTTAATTCTAAATTAATAGACAGTTGGTGGCGAAAAGAGGCGCCTGAAACGGTGGTTCGCCAATACTTGCGTTGTTATACGCCTGTAGATTTTAAACTTTTGTTGGAAGGAACTGGCTTGAAAATGGTAGCAATAGAACCTGGAGGTCGAGTAGATTATGAGGAGATGGAGTTTATTAAAAAAGCAGCACTAGGCGAAGCAATGACTTATTATGTTAAGTTATGCAAAATCTAAAAGCCTAAGTACATTGAATTAATACTCCGTTGATTTTTTAGTTTTTCTATGAAAAACATAAAAAAGCATCTTGCATTAGTTTGATTATCAGTTTTTTAGTGCTTTAATTAATAAAAGTGCATCCTGCTGATAATCAAACTAATACGATTTTTCAACGGAGTAATGTTGAATATAAAGAGAAACAAGATGAGGAAAAGACATTGTATCGGTATATTATGTTGTTTAATGATAATGGCTTGTGGGAAGCCAAGTCCGAATTATGATAAAAAAGTATTGCAAGGGAATTGGTTGCGAATTGAGAGCTCAGATGCTCGTTCGGATAGTATGACGGTTCATGTGGCATGGAGAGATAGTGCTGTTGTTACTTTTGTGCCGCAGAATAGTAATTTTTCCTTGCAGCAGTTGAAATGGAAAAGTGTTACGGCTGTAGCGGAATTTGGAGATTTTCAGTTTTTAGATTTAAGTGCGGATAGTAATTATTGGAAAGCCTTTATTACCATGAAATCTGAAACGGAACTTGAAATCAATAATGCAGAGCATCCTAATGCGCCTGGAGGAAAACAAAAATGGGTGAAATTTCAATAAAAAATACCAATCGGTATATTTTATTAAGAATAATTATACCAATCGGTATAATTTTGTACCTTTGTATTGCATCATAATAAGAAATTAAATAAAATGGCTAGAAAGTCTACTGAAACAAGTTTGTATATTCTCAAAAAAGTAGCCCCTATTTTTAACAAACATGGGTACATGGGGACGAGCATGAAAGCAATTACAGATGCAGTAGGCTTGACGAAAGGGGCTATTTATGGCAACTTTAAGGATAAAGAAGCATTGGCTATAGAGGCTTTTAATTATAATGTTCGAATGATCATGGGACAAGTGGCAGCAAGAATTAAAGCAGAAACTTCTCCATTAAATCAATTGTTTGCCATTACTGATTTCTATAGAAACTATTTAGATTTCACCGATTCGAATGGAGGCTGTCCAATTTTAAATATTGGGGTGGATGCCAACAATCAAAATGAGCGTTTGCTGGCAAGAGTGACTCATGTGATTCGAAAGCTAGAGAAAAGCATGGCAGATATTATTCTACATGGTATTCAATGTGGTGAAATGAATGCTGGGGTAGATGCTGAAAAGTACAGTAAGCGATTGTTTGCTATGATTCAAGGGGGCATTTTTATGACTTTAACCTTAGATGATAAAAGCTATGTTATTGATATGATGGATCATATTGATGCAATGATTGTCTTGGAATTGAAGGTAGATTAGCTTCCAAAATATTTTTTTATCCTTAAATATACCGATTGGTATATTTTTGTTAATACAATAAGAATGAGTACAGAGTTGATTAAAAAGGAAGCGAAAGGGGAAAAGAAGGCAGACATCATACTTTTTGTACATGGAGCATGGCATGGGGCATGGGTCTGGGAAAAGTATTTTATGGAATATTTTTCAGAAGCAGGATATGAATCGTATGCTTTAAGTTTTAGAGGACATGGAAATTCTCCTTCCAAGAAAGGCCTTAATCGTATCTCTATGAAAGATTACTTGAAAGATTTGATAGATGTTATTGATAATTTGGAACAAGAGCCAATTATAATAGCGCATTGCATGGGAGGATTGGTTGTTCAAAAATACTTGGAGCAACGGTCTTGCAAAAAGGTTGTTTTAATGGCATCTATACCTCCTCAGGGCGCATTAAGAACAATTTTGAATGTTAATCTTACTCGTTATTATGCTTTGGTAAATGTGTTGCGGTTAAATTTATATGGTTTGGTGAACAGTCCTTCAAAAGCAAAGTGGGCATTGTTTTCAGATACCATTTCTGAAGAAGAATTGACGGACTGTACAGAAAGAGTTGGTGGAGAATCGTTCCGAGTATTTTTAGAAATGATTGTCCCTAATGTAAAAGTAAACTATCACGACAAGATACCAATGTTGGTCTTGGGAGCTGAAAATGATAATATTATTACAGTAAAGGAAAACAAAAAAACAGCCAAAAAATATAAGGCTGAACTTAAAATTATGCCTAATACAGCGCATAACTTAATGTTAGATGTAGAAAATAAATTAGTGGCGAATGAAATTATTAGTTGGCTGGATTAAAGCTCTATTAATAAATTTCTAGGCAGAATTATAATAAAAATCAATTGTTATAACTTTTAAATAAAGATCAGTTATGAAAAAATTAGAAAAGGTAATTAGCAGCAGAACTAAGGTTAGATTTCAGGATTCAGACCCTTTTAATCACCTTAATAATGGAAAATACATCGACTATATGATGAATGCTAGAGAAGATCAAATCCAAGAGCATTATGACTTGGATTTGTTTGATTTGGCTAAAAATAAAGGCGTGGGTTGGGTTGTTGCTACCAACCAAATTTCTTACATCAATTCAGCTATTACGATGGAAGATTTGTATATGGATTCTCAATTGACGAATTTTTCAGAGAAACACCTTGATGTAGAAGTGCGTATGTGGAATAAGGAGAAAACGCAATTAAAAGCTTTTTTGTGGGTGCGCTTTGTACATGTCAATTTAAGAAATCAAAAGGTCAGTGGACATTCCGAGGAATTGATGGATTTATTTGGACAAGTGGCACTCCCTGTCGCTCAATCGAGCTTTGATGTTCGTAATCAGTACTGGAGAAAAAATGCGACTCAAGAAGCGCCTGTATTAGCATAAATTGAAAATTGATTTTTTAGCAGAAGAATTACTATGACGGCATCAAAAATATATTTTAAGGTAATGAATGCCTTGTTTCCTACTGTCTTAGCGAAGCAGGTATATCGGTTTATGTCCAACCCAAGAGTGCGAAAGTTACGTGTTTTTGAAGAGGACATATTAGAAAAAGCAGCACAGGAGCAAATCAAATTTAAAGAGTTCGATATTCAACTCTATGCCTGGGGAGATCCTAAAAATGAAGTTGCTTTGTTGGTCCACGGTTGGGAAGGGCAAGCTGGGAATTTTGGAGGCATGGTAGATATTTTATTGGCTAAAAATTACTATATAATTGCTTTTGATGGACCTGCTCATGGTAGAAGTTCTAAAGGGAGTACCAATATGTTCGAGTTTTCAGAGTTAGCAACAGTTCTTCTCCATAAATACAAACCTACGACCATTATTAGTCATTCTTTTGGGAGTGTGACTTCTATGATTGCCATGAGTGAGAACCTTGAAATTCCAATCAAGCAATGGCTGGCGGTGACCATACCACATGATTTCAAAGATCGGATAAATCAGGTTTCGGAAACACTAGGTGTTGGTGCCAAAACGATTAATAAAGTCATTAAGATCGTTGAATCAGATATGGGGGCTTCTATTGATACCTTAAACATGAAAAACTATGGCCCTAAACTAAAGCACGTAAAGAAAGCTTTGATTGTCCATTCTAAAACAGATAAAATTCTTCCTATTGAATCTGCAAGAATTGCTCATAAAGAAATAATTCAATCTGAATTGATTGAATTGGATAATTTGGGGCATTACTCTATTTTATGGTCTGACGAGCTTAAAACAATTATGACGAATCAACTTAATTAAAATCAGAATTACTTCATGAGAGTACTAATTATATTTATTTTATTAAGCTTTTCTTTTCAATTAATGGCAACAGAAATTAAAGTAGAGCAAATCAAAGCCAATGACTTTGAGTTTACTTGTCGAACGATTGGAAATCCATCTGATGGACCAGCTATTATTCTATTACATGGTTTTCCAGAAACGTCTCACATGTGGGAAAGCACGATGCAACATTTGCATGAACAAGGCTATTATTGTATTGCACCAGACATGAGAGGCTATAGTCCAAATGCTAGACCTAAAGGCATTAAGAATTATACTATTCAAGCGATTGCAAAAGATATTGTAGCGATTGCAGATGCTAAAAAAATAACAGATTTTCATTTGATGGGACACGATTGGGGTTCTGCCATTGGTTGGGCTATGCTTGGTTTGTATCCTCAGCGAATAAAATCTTGGGTGGCTTTGTCTGTTCCACATCTTTCTGCATTAGGTAATGCCGTAAAATACGATGCCAAGCAAAAGGAAATGAGCAGTTATGCAAGGGTTTTTCAATTGAGTTTTTTGCCTGAGGCTGTTTTAAAAGCAAAAGATTTTAAACGTTTAAAAGAGGCTTGTTGGTACCTTTCTACCCCTGAGCAAGTAGCGGTTTATAAGGAAGTTTTTGGAGGGAAGAGGGCTTTAACTACCTGTTTGCATTATTATCGTAAGAATTGGAAGAAAATGATAAAGATTGCAGAGGGGCTAAATATTAAGGAGGTGAAAATTCCAACAACATTGATCTGGGGAAATAAGGATACTGCCTTGGGGCGAAAAGCGATAGAGGATACCAAGCAGTATATGAAAGGAGCTTATGAATTGGTCGAACTAGATGCTAGTCATTGGTTGATTCAAGATAAGCCCGAAGAAGTTTGGAAGGCAATGGATGCGCATTTGGCGAAGTACAAATAGCTTTTTTTTATGCTTCTATATACAGGATAAATTTGTAATAAGAGAAAATATTGGTTCTATTTAACAATTTTTAGATCTTAGATCGCTGTGCTTTTAGATCTTAGATACTAGACCCTATAAAGCTTAATAGGGTCTAGTATCTAAAAGCAAAGCGCTCTAGTATCTAAAAGCGAAGCGATCTATACATAAATTTTGATAGATCGATGCTGTATATAATTAGTCAATTGATTTTTGCCCTATATTTAGTTGATCTTTATATGGCTCAATTAGAAGTTTTGTGAGCGTTTAAGATTTAGAATCCTTTTTAAGGCTATGAATTGGGATATAAGTTTTAAGTAGAAAGTCGTAAGTCGTTTATTATCAAAACAAAACATACGACTTTCTACTTAAAACTTACGACTCATACCGTC
>CALDEP010000077.1 GCA_937942475.1 uncultured Aureispira sp. | reverse complement strand
CCATAGATGGAAGGGTGATTATTCCGATTATTTATGACAAAATAAATTTGTTTAAAGGCTCAAAAACATTGATTGAAGTTCAAAAAGAGAAGGCTTATGGGGCTATGAATGTAGAGGGCGAAGAAATTGTACCTTGCATTTATGAGTTTTTAATCTATCGAGGAGGAGGAACCATTATACTTAAACAGCATAATAAATGGGGACAAGTTGATTTATTGGGAAATGTAATTATTCCTATTGAATATGATGCCTTGGGTCAATTTTATAATGGTGTCGCAACCGCTAAGAAAAATGGAAAATGTGGGCTTCTGAACACAGCGTTTAAGACGCTAATTCCTTTTGAATACGATGAAATAACAAGAGAACGAGATGGGAGAATGAAGCTCGTTAAAGCTGGGAAAATTGGTTATGCAGACCAAACTGGGGCTATTTTAATTCCTTGTATTTATGATAAAATAGATTATTTTTTTGAAGGAATAGGGAAGGTGACTAAAGGAGATAAACATGGTTTTATTAGTTTGGATGGTAAGCAACTCATTCCCTGTATTTATGAGGAAGCAAGGCGATTTGTAAAGCATTTAGCGGTGGTAAAAAAGGACGGAAAATTTGGTCTTATTGATAAAAGTGGCGCTGTTGTGATTCCTTTTATTTATGATAATGTTTGGCAGCAAAACCCTGAATCCGTTTTTATAACGGTGCTTAAAGAAGAAAAATATGGCTTAATTGATGCTAAAGGGGAAGTTATTATTCCATTGATTTATGAGCGCATTGAATCTTTTTCAGAAAACCTAGCCGTCGCTCAAAAAGATGGGAAGCAGGGCTATATCAATCGAGCGGGCGAAACCATCATTCCGTTTATTTACAAGGAGTGTCGAAGTTTTAGAAGAAATGGAACGGCTTATGTCATTCCTGAAAATGGCGATAGTTTTTATATTAATAAGAAGGGGGAATGTGTGAAAGGTTGCCCAGAGAAAAAATAGTTTTTACTGAAAAATTATTAAGAAAAAACAAAGAAACATCTTTTATTCAGAAGGACTTCCGTCTATATTCTTCTGAATAAAAGGTGTTTTTTTTTGAGAAAGTTAAATTTTTGTACTTGTAGGGAGTGTGTAGAACGGCTACTTTAGTGTTTATAACAATCAATAAACAAACGACATTATGAAAACGCTACTCCTCTCTATCTTTCTTTTAGCTTCTACGACGCTTTGGGCGCAAAATGGATCTACAGCATTTAGTACTGCGAATCAAAGCAATGCTGCTTTTGCCAGTACATCAGAAGATGGACTTAAAAATGTTCTTTTGGAAACCCAAAAGGCACTTCTAGTTTATCCAAATCCAACGAAGGATAAGGTAAGCGTTCTGATCGAAAAAGAATTTGCTTCCATTCATCTAAAAGTAGTAAATACAACAGGGCAAACGATGTTGACAAAACTAGAAGTAGAGGGGCAATATTATACCTTTGATTTATCAGATTTAGTATCGGGCTCTTATTCTATTTTAATTACAATAGATGGTCAAACAGAAGCAGTTTTTGTTGTCAAAGAATAGCTTGTCAACTATAAAAGTGGTAGGTATGATAATCTATCAGATAAGTTTTATAAAGCCTTATTGCTTGATAAAACTAAATTGACACTGTTTAAACGCATATTTATCTGACAAATTATTAACCAGTTTTAACTGACAAGCTAAATAACTCATTCCATATCCTCGGAAAATCGACCAAATAATCAAGGATTTATAAGTGCCTAATTTCCACATAATCAGTATAGAACCCAAATAATAAAGTGTGCTTCAAAGCTGTTTTATTATTGCCCTTTTCCTGTAGTTTCGTAAGACACATTAACACCTAAGAACGAAACTATGCCTATTTTAATCTACCTACTTATCATGCTATTGGGAGCCAGCCCAATCGTTGCCAATTCTATTGTTATTACCGAAATTCATCACAGCCCAGAGGATGGAAATCTGAGTTTAGAATTTATAGAATTACACAATCAAAGTAAGGCCGCTGTCTCGCTTTCCAATTGGCAATTAACAAAGGGCGTTCAGTATACTTTTTCCAAAGAAATTGTGTTGGAAGCAGGGGCTTATTTGGTGCTTGCCAAAGATGCAAAGCGGTTCGCTCATTATTATAAACTAGATAAAAATCAAGTGGTCTTAGGTGCCTTCAAAGGGCGCTTGGATGGAGAAGGGGAGTGCCTTGTTTTGAAAGATGCATCGGGGCGAGAAGTGGATCGAGTCAATTATAAAAACAAAAAAACTTGGCCGTATTGCAAAGGCGAAAAAGAAAGGTCGTTGCAGTTAATTAATCCTGCCTTTGACAATCGAATTGGTCAATATTGGGAAGCGGCTGTTCCTAGTCCTTGTCGTGAAAATCAGGCTGTTTTTACGAAACATTTATTGCCTATTATCAAACACATAGACCAATACCCACAAGCTCCAAAATCAAATGAACTGGTGACAGTTGTTGCCAATGTTCGAAATGCAAAACAGGTAGCATTGTGGTATCAAGTCGTGGCTCCAGGAAAATACATTGCCTTGGGAGATTCTACGTATCAGACCAATTGGCTGGCTTTGAACATGTCTGATGATGGAACAGGAGGGGATCAAGTTGCCGAAGATCGAATTTATACCCTTCAATTGCCTAAACATTTGCAGCAGCATCGACACCTAATTCGCTATAAAATTGTTGCAAAAGGAGATAGTACCAGTGTCGCTCCTAGACAAAGCCATCCGCAGCCCAATTTCGCTTATTATACGTATGATAATTTGCCTGACTATAAAGGCTATAGTTTTGATTCTTTGAATAAGTTGCCTGTTTGTCAATTAATTGCAAAGGCGGAAGATGTGCAGTATTTAATTTATGAATACAAAAAAAGAGCTTACAAAACGACGGGTACTATTGTTTATAATGGCGTCGTTTACGACCATATTGGTTATAGAAGTAGAGGTTATAATAACCGCCATAGCCGTGTGAAACGAAACCTGAAATTCAACTTTCATAGCAATCAAAAAATAGAAGTTCTCAATAGCCAAGGACTTGCCTATCCAACTCGACGTAACAAACTCGTTTTGTCGGGTGGTTGGTTACTGGATAATCCGAATACACATGGATTGTCCGAGTCGGTCTTGTACCGTTTATTTAGTTTGCAAGGAGCGAGTGCAAGTTATGCCGATTACATGCATTTGAGAGTGGTAAAAGAGGCGGAAGAAACGGATAGTTTGGAAGGTGATTTTTGGGGTTTGTACCTTATGTTGGAAAATTATGATGGCGATTTTTTAGAAACACATGATTTGCCAAA
>CALDEP010000076.1 GCA_937942475.1 uncultured Aureispira sp. | reverse complement strand
TTACTAAGACGTATTGAAAAACCGATATGTTGTAAGGCTGGCTTAACAATTAATTACTACTAGACAATAAGGGCACTTCATTTAGGGTAATATTGGTCACCTCAAAATCGCCCATCTCAATTTCAAAACCACTGCTATGTTCCACTTGAATTGCTCTAAAAAGATACCGAACGGCATCTGAACGCATTGCATTTTTATCAAAAGTATCTTTGCGATACGTTTGTCTAAACACCATTTGATTATCGGCATTGTAGGCTACTAATTCAAAAGAATTAATTTTGGTATCTTCTTTAGTAATAAGATGGGTATAATCGTAGATAGAAGCATAAGCTCGTTGTGCTCGTTGATTGGGATTTTGAGTTCCAAAAGCAGGAACAACAACTTCTTTTCCATTATTGGTCATGCCTTTTATATTGGTGTATGAAATGAAAGCAGCTGCTCCATAACGACTTCGCATGGAATTTAAAGCACTATTGTTTAGAAAGCTTCCTTGGATTTCTTTTAAGACAATGGCTTCTCCTTGTGGAGAAATGATGGCAAGGTCAAATTGTGTGATAACGACTTGGCAAACGGCAATGGTATCTGGATGTTGACAACCTAATTTGACCAGTGGTGCGTTTCTACTGTTGTTGCTTGGGCAATCGCAAGAAGTTGCGGTTTGAGGCAAGGTTAATGCTTGATTGAAGGAGGGGGGCAGCGAACGTTTTCTAATTTTGATGCTTGGAACATCGCTAAATCCTAGAGCGTTTTGGGCATCTACAGAAGGGGAAAAGAGAAGGAGCGCAATGGGGTAAAAAAAATATTTCATAGGAATGCTTTTTTGTGGCGTACTAGTCGTTCAAAAAGGTATAGGTTGTTTGATACTAGGCACTAAAATGGCTAATAGTGAGCTTGCATTTGTCTTAACGTAAGTTTAACTAAAGGTTACAGCTTAAAATATTTTAAGCCTGTTTTTTACCAAAAAAATACGTAGAGGTCAATCTTTTAGCTTAAATTGAGCTCAATTAAGTACGGAATTAATTCAAAGTTTTGTGTGTTAATCCTTACATTAACTATCTTTGTATAGATTTTATACTTTTTTTCGTTCTATATGATAAGACCTAAAGATTAGGTATAACTAATTAATACTAAAAACCTCAAAACGATATATTTAACCCTAATTTCCTAAAATAAATCCTTATGCAAGCATTTGACACAGAAACATTACCTGCACCATTACGAGCAATGGTGGTCTTGGTGCAACGCCTTTGGTTTGCCTGGTGTTGTTTGGCAACTTTATTAATTGGTTTGGTTGCTTTGGTGTGTTATGGCTTCATTTTTAATTTTTTGAGAGGGAGTACAGCGTCTAATGCAGCTTATATGGTCACGAAATGGTGGGGAAAGGCCTTGTTGGCGGCCATGTTGGTGCGAATTACTTCAGAAGGGCTTGAAAAAATTGATCCAGCGGGAGGGGCTTATATTTTAGTGAGCAATCATTTGTCGGTCGTTGATATTCCAATTTGTATGTCTACCGCTCCAGTGGCATTTTCTTTTTTGGCAAAACAGGAAGTAGACAAAGTACCTATTATTGGCTATTTAGCTAGAAATATGCACGTGTATGTCGATCGGAAAAGTAAAAAAAGTCGCAAAGAGACTTTAGAACGCATGAAAGCGCACATTGACTCTGGACATTCTATCCATATTTATGCAGAGGGCACTCGAAATAGAACGAATGAATTGTTGCAAGATTTCTACGATGGTGCTTTTAAATTAGCAATTGAAACGCAACAGCCTATTGTTGCCATGACGATTTGCGATTCAGATAAAGTTTCAACCCCCAAAAAACCTTTTTTAGGATCTCCTGCATGGGTACATTGCGTTTGGGATGCTCCTATTTCTACCAAAGGCATGACGATTGAAAATGATTTGGAACACCTCAAAACAATTGTTAGAGAACGGATTTTGCAAAACTTGGAAAGTTATCATGCAAATTATCACATCTAATCAAAGACTAAATTGGGGCTTAAAATAGTCTATTTACCAAGAAGAATAAGACTAAGAAAATCCACAAACCATCCAAAAAGTGCCAGTAGATCGTCAATAATTGCAAACGCATTCGCTTGACAGGATCTGAAAAATACAAGAGAACAGTCATTGGTTCTTGCATCTTCTTATAGGCATTATAAAGAAAAACAGATAAGAAAGGAATCCCTCCAATAATATGCGCAAAATGCAAGCCTGAAATGGCATATAAATAATTGGCGCCATTGCCAATGTTATCTCCAATTAGGGAAGATTTAAAGTAAACCCAGCCCACAATTTGCGCGCCCATAAATACAATGGTTAAGAACATTGTATTGCTTAGTGCTTTTTGATAACCTCTAGTATCGTCGTCCTTGTAGGCTTTATTTGCATTATTCATAAAATAACTACTCGCCAATAAAATAAAAGAATTGATGATAAAAATAGGCGGTAGATAAACCCCATCTGCACTATTTTGAGAACGGGTAAAAACGTAGCCAATCGAAAAGGCCATGAATAACATGGTCAAGCTGAGGAGTAATAAAAATAAACCAATTTTTTCAAGAGGAAGTTTTACTGCCGAACGTTCTGTATTGTATTTCTTTGCCATGTTTGTATTTTTTTAATACTTGAATGTACAAAATCTAGAATGATTTATTTGCGTTTTAAGCTCATTAACACAGAACTTAAATACCTAAATAAAAAAACGCCCTACAGATGTGGGGTCTGTACAGGCGCCTATCCTACAAACAGGTCTAATGAATCTTTGTTTACAGTTTTGTTATTTTTCTAATGATTTGTTCGCTACCATTTTTCAAGCTTAACAAATAAACAGCACTACTCAAAGTGCTTAAATCAAGCGTGTATTGATTTTGACCTTCTACTGTTGTCATGTTTTTTTCTAAAACAGTGCGTCCTAATAAATCAGTTATTTTAAGGGTAGAATTGCCTTGCGTGGCTAGAAACTGGATTTGAACAGAATGCTTGGTTGGATTGGGATAAACTTGCAG
Source organism: uncultured Aureispira sp. (assembly GCA_937942475.1). Lineage (GTDB taxonomy): Bacteria > Bacteroidota > Bacteroidia > Chitinophagales > Saprospiraceae > Aureispira. The sequence continues at coordinate 10,329 of CALDEP010000076.1, read as the reverse complement.
TTGTTTATTGTTGGAATTCTCTCGTTGAAGCACAATCCATTGACTTAATTTTGTGCTGCCATCCTTCTGAGTAATTTTAAGACGATAATACGTCCTCGTAAAAGGATCTTGGTCTAGAAAAGTATAATTTAATTGACCTTTAGTAACTGTTGTGTAGGCGGTTTCGTAATTGATGCCATCTTGTGAACGCTCTAATTGATAATCAGCAATGCCATTTTCGTTGTCAATAGACCAATGAACTTCATTCGATTTTCCTGCTTTTTCTCCTCCAAAACTTAAAATAGTATTGTTTAATAAAACGATCACAGGAGTGACTCTAAAGGCAGCCGTCCCACCTGAGAAACTACTAATTTGATTGTCGAATTGAACATAGTTTTTATTATTACTAACCACCGTGACATCTGTTCCCGTGAAATCAGGGTTAAGTGTCAAAATGTTTCCAGTGTTAACAGTCGTTGGACTCAAATCGTTAGCTCCATTATAAGTGCTTCCATCATCAGTTTTAAACCAAAAGGGCGTTAGTTGAGCCAAACCTGCGTAGCCTGCACCAATTGCCAAAGGCTCGTTTAAGGTTCTCCAAGCTGCTGCTGCTGCATTGGTCGTGTTGTATTCTATTTGTGGGTAATAAAAACGAATGTTAACAGGGCCATTTAAGGAACCCGAAGTTACATCAACATTCCAGGAACGACCCATTCCAAAATTAGCTTCAAAATTTACTAAATCTTGACCACTTAGAGGCGTATCAAAACCTGTTGTTGGCGTATAGTCGTTGACTGCAATCGTTATATTTGCTGTAAAATCAGCACTATTTCCTCCTAATGGTTTGTGTTCTATGGCAAACAATAAATCTTCAGGTGTATTTGGATCATAATAATAACGCCAGCCCGAAATGTCGTCACAATAAGCCGTTGCAGTAGTATAAGTAATGGAACCATTCGTACCTGGAGTCGCTTGAACAGGAGCATATTGAACTAGCTTTCCTGTACATGGGCAACCAATGGTATAACAAACATAATCTGTTAAGAAATCGTTATTAAAACAACCACCTGTGATGGTAGAAATAGCCGCACCAAGACTCAAAGCACTTGGTAAAGGACTTGGTGGATTGAGCGGATCGTAATTTAAAGCATGTACCTGATAAGTGTCTCCTAAGGTAAAACCTAACGTAGAAAATACTCCTGTATTATTTTGAGCTACAAAATTTCCATTAACATCGGTCAAAACATACACTTGCACATAAGCAGGATTGGAACCTGATGAGTTGACAATAATAGCTTCGTTTTCACAAACATTCTGTTCTTGAATGCAAAAAGGCGCACAAGCTGTAATAGTATAACAAACATAATCGGTCAAAAAATCAGTATTAAAACAACCGCCTGTAATGGTAGAAATAGCAGCACCGAGACCCAAAGCACTTGGCAAAGGGCTAGGTGGGTTTAGAGGGTCGTAATTCAAGGCATGCACTCGATAAGTGCTGCCAATCGTGAGGCTTGTGGTAGAGAATACACCAGTCGTATTTTGTGCGATAAAGTTTCCATTATCATCTGCCAAAACATAGACTTGTGTATAGCTGCTGTTGTTTCCAGAAGAGGAAGCTGTAATGTTGGCATTTTGGCAAACACTATTATTTTGAATACAAGCACTCGCACAGTTGGTAATGTTGAAGCAAACGTAATCTGTTAAAAAGTCCGCATTATAACAACCTGCAAGCGTGCTGCCAATTAGGTTGATGGATTGTCCTATGGTAGGAAGTGGGGTAGGAGCGTTTGTTGGATTGTAATTAAGCGCATAGATTCTATACGAATTTCCAGCCGTCACCAAACCCGTAAAAGTTCCTGTGTTATTTGTCGCTACCACTAAATTTGTTGCCGCATTCACCAAGGCATAAAGCTGTGTGTAGGCATTGTTTCCTCCAGAAGAGGTCGCAACAACAGGATCTGTTTCACAAGTCGTTGTACTTTGTTGGCAATTACCACAAGAACGAAGCACAAAATCGCTTAGAAAATCAGCATTGAAACAACCTGCATTTGTAGTACCAACATTTGTAATCGCTTGCCCCAATAAAGCATTGGGCAATGGCGCTGGTGGGTTGAATGGATCGTAGTTTAAAGCGTGAATTCGATAGGTTCCCGCTGGAACCGCTGCAAAGGTGCCCGTTGTGTTTTCTGCAATAATATTCCCATTATTATCCACCAAGACATAAACTTGAGCATAGCTAGTATTACCACCTGAAGACCTTGCAGATAGCGTGCACTGGGCGTTGGCAGTCGCCATCCAACAACCCATAAGGCACACTAAAAAACTATATTTTAAAAACAATTTCATAAACCTACCTTTTTATAATATAATGAAATGGAACCCCTTTAAGTGGACTTAATCCCATGTTCCATTATCTGGATTGCAACCAGCATTACAAGCTGTAGGTGCTGTAAATAGATTATTACTAGTAAAGGTACATCCTATATTTGCTGAAAAATTAGCCGTTACATCAACCGCATTTCCATCTGAAACCAAACCAACTAAAGTGACGGTTTGTGGACTAGTTGTAATGGCAAACGATTGACCATTTACGTCTAATGTTCCACTTGCAGGAGGATTGGCATAAGTGATCGTTACTTCTTGCGTGTAGGTATTGTTTGAGGAGACACAAGGCGTTTGTGTGCCTGCTGTAATTGCAGTGATGGAACAAGGGGCACAAGAAACGCCTGTGCTGACATTGTGAATACAGGAATTTGAACCAGAATTTACACTGGCATAAAAATCAATATCTTCTACACATCCCATGACCGTTACTTGAACTTGCATGGTAATGTTGTTAGAGGTTGCACCAAAAAGTTCGCTACTCTCAAAGCTCAACACATTCGTTGAGTTCATCAAAGGATTCCAGTCGCTATCAAGAACAACACTGTTGATGTCTCCGCCACTTAATCCTTGTAAGGTACCTGAAATGGAGCCTGCAATTAAATCACTACTGACAATAGCTGTAGTGGTAGGAAAAGTGCCTCCAATGACAACTGTTGGCGTGTTAAAGGTAGAATTAAAGGATAGTGCAAAACCATAAAAGGTGGCATCCAATCCACCTAGTTCTGTGGTTAAATCTAAGGTGTAGGTGACAGAACCGTCAACATTTGTTACTTGGCTTGCAATCGAAATTGTACTGTTGTTACAAGCAAAACTGTTGGAGCTAATGGTAAAAAGGAGCGCTATTAGTAGAAATATTGTTTTCATAATTTTTTTGTTTGATAGAGTTCTTAAATGCAATGGAAAATTTTGCAAAAAACTATTATTACAAAAGTATATTCTAAAAACAAGGATAGCTATTTTTTAGCCTGAAATGTAGATAGTTGTTTTATTTTAATTGAAACTAGTTTTTGGTACTTTTTATTAAAATAAGATCTTGATTATTAGTAAATTAGTATTTTTTGTTCTTTTTTAGTAAGACTAATAAATTCTTAATTTTCAGCCGTTTTAAGCGGTTTTCTTAGCGTCAAGCCAAGTCAAAAAATCAAAAATTTGAAGACTTCTTGCTTCAAAAGGGTTGTTTTTTATTAAATTTTGGATATCTGCTTCAAATTCATGGAGAATAGAAGTGCTTTTTTCTGGAGTATTAGCTTTGGAAAGCCTTTTGAGGTATAGTAAGGCTATTTTTTCAGTTTGAAAGAGTAAACCTCTTTTTTTGATGTGGTAGGCAGCCGTTTTGATTAGATAAGGAATTAGACGAATGTTTCCCATTTCATAATGTGCGATAATTCGGACAATCAAGGAAAAACTATAGACATCAGGTCTTAAATTAGAAGGAAAATCATTGATGACTTTATCTAAAATATCAATGGCAAGCGCATATTGGGCATTAAAAAAGTATAAATAAGCAATTCTATAATAAGCCGTTATTTGTAGTTGTGCTTCTATAAATGCTTGGTGTTTTTTTAAGCCTTTTAGCATAATTGGTACTACTTTTTCACCTTCTTTCCAATATTGATGCTGAATATAAAAGTCTAATTCGTAATTGTACGAAAAGATAAAAATAATGCTCTCTGCCTGTTTTTTTTGTTTCTGAAATTCTTTTGACAAGGCACGGTAAACGGTCAATGCACTCAAAAAACCACTTGGGTTTAAATTGCGCTGAATGGCTAACATGCGCGTATGAAAAACGAGGTAATTTAAAGGCTCGTTTTTCTTAAAAATTGGATGTTGATTGTATAAATTAACTAAAGCTTGGTTGCTCTTTAATTCGAGTTCTTTGTTGTCTTTGATGAAGTAGTAATTGCAATAAATTTCCAAATAATGAAATTGTTCTAGAAAACCTAAATGCGTCGGCAAGTCGATTTTGAGCAAGGGGTCTTGCATGAATTCCTCTAGTCTTTGAACGTTTTCAGAGCTTCGAACTTTTGCCAATTCTATTCTTAAAGCAATGCTTTGATAATGCAATTCAATATAGTTATTGACTCGCTTTTGAGCTTCCCAAAGTAAGTTCTGTTGTTGGATGCTTTTGATTGCTTCTTGCAAGCGATTTTGTACTTTTAGAATGCGTTGTTGTAGGTGATAAAAGTTGATGAGTATCGCATAGGATTCTAATTGCCTTGCAATGGGAATAATGCGATTGATTTGGCTCAAGGCTTGTTGGAATAATTTTTTTTCAAACAACATAATGGCATTTTGGTAGCCTTCATTGAGCTGTATTTCTATGGTTTTCTTTTTGTGAAAATCGGATAGATTGGTCAAAACAAGATCATACAATTGATTTCTGTCCGCAGATAAAAAATCAACACTATAACCCGCTGTTTTGTAAGTCTCTTTGACGACTTCAGGGCTGTATTTTCCCTGTTGGTTCAAGCTGTCAAATAGGAGGGCATTTTTAGACGTTTTTTTAGGGTGAAACTTATTGATATTAATGCGAATGTGCTTTTTTTCGGCAGCTGTTAATGCCTTTATCAATTGATATAGTTGTTCCCCTTTTTTCATAATCAATGCTGAATAATTAGTGGTAACTGTTGGCTTTGTTCCTTTGTTTGGATGCTGATATAATAGAAACCATTGGGCAGTTCTGCTGTTTTGAAGCTGATTTGTTGTTGCCCGAAAACGGCATTCCCCTGAAAAATTCTACGTATAATTTGTCCTGTATTGCTGTAAAGTATAATATCAACTGAATGGCTTTCTTTTAACTCAAAATTCAAATGCGTCAAGCCTTGACTTGGATTAGGATAAAGTTGGCCATTAAGAAGTGGGGTATTTATGGTAGTAATATTTGTCAATTGCCTTTTGTGATACTTTGCAATGAAAATATCTGAACTACCTGCTTGACTTATTGCTAATAATGAATCAAAGTAAATGGAATCTTGACAAACACCTGCCACATAAAACGTACTATCCAAAGCCACAATTCCTGTCGCAAAGTCGCTCATGGGACCTTGTAAGGCATAAACAGAACGATAATTTCCATTGGAATCGTATTCTGAAATAAAAGCATCTGAAGGGACGTGCCTAGGGTTTCTAGACGAAAAAGAATCGGTCGCCCATCGAGCTGTTCCTTCAAAATAACCTGCTAGGTAAATTCTACCATCAGAAGTAGTCGTCAAATCAAAGGCTTTGCTGTCGTCCAAGCCTCCAATGACTTGAACCCAATTGGTGTTTCCTTGCAAATCAGCTTGAATTAAAAAAGCATCAAATTCACCTTCACTAACTAGAGGCAGCCCATTCAGAACCATGCTGTCTTGATAAATGCCTGTCCAATAAAGGTAAGGCGCCTGTATTTTTAAAGCAAATCCAAAATCAGCAAAAGCGCCCCCCTGGTTTTTCCACCAAAGTAATTGACCGTTGGTATCTAATTTTAACAACAAAGCATCTTGATCCCCATTGCTGTTCAATTGACCCAATGTTCCCAATAAAACAGACCTAAAATAACCCGCAATATAAACATTGCCATTGGCATCCAATTGGATGTCTTTTAAGTTATCAAAAGTTGGTGTTCCAAGACTATTCTTCCAACCTAAATTGCCAGCAGGATCTAATTGAATGATAAAGTTATTTAAGTTGCCATAGCTTTGCAAGTTTTGATTGTCAATGTCTAAACTATCTTCAAAAGTGCCTGTGATATAACTATTCCCAAGCGCATCACAAGCAATAGACGTTCCTGTTTCAAAGCTCGAATTTCCAATAGATTTTATCCACGAAAGGTTTCCTTGAAGGTCTAATTTAGCAACAAAGGCATCTGTATTGCCCAAACTAACAAGGCTGTCATTATCATAATAAAGCGTATTTCGATAATGCCCTGTAACGAAAAGATCTCCATTGTTATTAATTGCAATGCCTTTGCCTAAATCTTCTCCAGTACTGCCCAGTTGTTTTGTCCAGGCTAGCTGACCATTTGCATGGTATTTGAAGATAAGAATGTCTTCACTACCCCAACTCTGCGTTTGATTCAAACTATCTCTAAAGTGTCCAATGCCATAAACATTGGCTTGTTGATCGACGACTATTTTACTGACATAATCTGCACTATTACCACCCAAAAGCTGTACCCAATCCAAAGTGTTTTGAGCAAACAAGGGAGTGCTTGTAAAAACAAAAAGATAGATGAAGCAGTGTTTTAGCATAGCATTATTTATTCAAAGTCAATGTATTCATCTTCTCCTCCTGCTCCTTCTTCCCCTGCATATTCAGGAATATCTTCCCATTCTTTGGGTTGCGCCAAAGGTTGAATGATCGGTTTGGCGGCTTCTGTGTTCGAATTTTTAGCAAATTCAGAACGCAAGGTATTGGTAATAGCAGGTAAATTGGTGCTCAATTGAGCGTCTAAGAATTTTTTGCTGTGTTTTGGTCCAATTTGATAATCTAAATCAGCATATAAATTACCAGAAATACGAGCGTAAATATTAAACAAACCTTGTTGACGTGCTTTTATGGCTGCTTTGTCTGGATTATATTTTTTGAATTTATTGGCAATGATCTGTCCTGCGTTGATTTTAAGTTTGAAATCTAAATCGTGATTAAAACTGTATTCTCCACCCACAACAAGGTTTAGAGCATTACTTTGAATAAACATAGCAGGTAAGATAAATTTGCCATGCTCAATTTTAAATTGATTTTTCAATTCTGTAAACGTGATGTGTTGTAGGTCTCTCATTTTAATAAAAGTAGAGAAGCCTTCTAGCATTTTTAAGTTAATCAACTCTCCGTTGGTTATTTTGACATCTGCTACAACAAATAAATCCTCGTTTTTAAAGTTCCCTAAAGAATCCAAGAAAAGATTTACTTTGATGAGTGATTTTAGGCGACCACGCAAATTGTCAGCCGTCATTACATCTTGTCCAAAGTTATCCAACTGAAGTAAAAATTCTTGAATGTCAATGTTATCACAATCTAAGAAAAGTTCTACACGAGGCTCCTTCTCAAAATAGATTTTACTATTCAATTCAAAAACCCCTTCCATTGCATTTACCTTAACGCCTTTTAGTTGCATGACACTTTTGTCAAACAGAATTGTTCCGTTAAAGTTTTTAGCTAAAACACTTCCATATTTAAGCGCTACAATATTGGTAATAAATTTCCCTTTTAAGAAAGAAGTTCGGTACTCTCTACGCTCGTAATTTTCTTGGGTCAAAGAATCTTGATCCTCCACGTCTGCCGCTTCGATTTCTTCAGCAGAATGCCCGCCACCTATGGCTAACAACTCATCTAAATCCATGTTTTGAGAATTCAAAGAAGCTTGAAAGGTCAACTTAGCATTTTGAGAATTTAGAGAATCCGAAAGCAAAACAGGCAATACGTTTTGAAACTCTCCATTAAAAACCATATCACTATTGGCTGTTTTGAAGGTGAAATTACTAACATTAATCTCATTATTATCCAAAGAAAGCGCCCCTGTTTCGATATTAGTAGGAATATTATTCACTAATAAATGCGCTTGATTGAAATTAACCAAGCCATTTAATTTAACCCGAGGAATTCGATACATCGACGTCATGTCTTTGAGTCGCCCATTCAAGGAAAGTTGCGCAATTTCTATCCAACCACTGCCTTCTGTCACCGTATTACCAAAGAAGCCAAAAACAGCATCCAAAGGTATTTTTCCATCCAATCCCATTGTAATCATAGGATTTTCTAAGCCAATCATTTTCCAACTTAGATTAATGGGTTGATTATTTAAGTTGGCTTGAAAGCCAATCAACTTCAATTTTGCCGTTTCATCGTCAATGCCATTTCCATTGGTGAAGTTGACATCAAAATTTACGTTTTTCATACTACCAACCATGTTCGGGTGGGTAATTCGACCATCTTTTAGTCCAAAATTAACTTCAATAATTGGTGCCCCTCGTTTAGAAGCAATCCCGTTGACACGAGCACTAAAAGATAAGTTTCCATAACTTTCAAATTGTCCAAGCGTGGCGGCATATTGCTCTGGAATCAATTGCATTAAAGAGCCTAAAAGGGCTTTTTCGCTATCAAAAACAAGGTTATATTCTGTTCCCTTGTCTACTTTAGCCATCGAACCATGCATGTTAAACTGATTCCCCTCAATATATAATTTAATTTTCTCAAAGGAATAGACCTCAGCGGCTAAATCCAAATCAACCGAGCCATTATAGGCTAGGTTGGTGCCTTTCATATAAGTAGTTTCGCCAATAGTAATATACTCTGAAAACAATTCGGCATAACTTGTCATGGTATGTTGATTGGCATTGACCTCATTATCAATAATGAAATCGCCAGCGAAATCAGCCGAACTAGCCTTTACTTTGATGTCATATTGAGCCGCTTTATCCACATAATGGATCGTAACATTTGATAGCGTTGCATCAGAAATAGATAAATTTAGATTACTACTTTCGTCTGAACTGCTTTGTTCTTCAGAGCTTTTAAAAATATCATAATTGACTTTTCCTTTCTCATCGCTATAAATAAATAAAGAACCTTCATTGATAGAAATCGAAGTGAAGTTATAATTTCCCATTAATAAGCCCAAGGTGCCACATTGCAAAGAAATACTCTTAACATCCAATAATTTTTCTGCATGTCCGCCAACACCGTCAATTTTAGCATTGTTGAGGTAGACCGCTGCCTGTGGAAATTTCCAAATCAAGGAAAGGCTAGCTTCACTCACTTGCAAATCTGTTTTGAGTTGCTTATTCAGTGTATTAATAACCATTCCTGCAATTTGTTTTTCAAATACAGCAGCAATAACAATAAGACCAATTAGTGCTGTTATGATTAAGCCACCAATTAATTTGAATAGAGATTTAACTCGACTTTTCTTTCGGATTTTTAGCGCTTTCTTTTTTTCGTCTTTCTTCTTGTAATTATCTACAGACATAGTTTGGTTATTTCTTTTGGATGTTTGATTCTTACTTTTAATACGAATGAATAAATCTTTCAAACTAAATTTACAAAAATCTATTCAATAAGCTTCTTTTGCTTAGGGCTAAAACAAAAAAAAGCTTCTACTGAAAAGTAGAAGCTTAAAGGTGGGTGATGAGGGATTCGAACCCCCGACCCTCTCGGTGTAAGCGAGATGCTCTGAACCAACTGAGCTAATCACCCGTAAGGCATTTGAATATTACTTGTGAACAAACAATATAAATTACCTAAAATATGTTTTTAAAATAGTGGGTGATGAGGGATTCGAACCCCCGACCCTCTCGGTGTAAGCGAGATGCTCTGAACCAACTGAGCTAATCACCCTATTTTATTATCTCTTCTTTTAAGAGCAGCACAAAGATAGGACAAAATTATAAAGTTGCAAATTTTTTGTGGTTTTTTTAGAAAAAAAATATTTTTTGCTGCAATTTAATTTAGAGAAGATGGAGAAGGAATTCGTCAAATGTCCTTCATTAGCAGCAACTTAATTTGAGTTTATCAGAGGAATAAGGAAAAGAGAAAAGTAATTATTTTTTGATAAAAAGAAAAGAGTGGATTGGTTTTGAAATGCTAAAGTAACTTTTAGTGGTGTAACATGGAGTTATTTATGGATGAAAGTGTAAGCGTAAAAAAGGGGATTTGTTAGAGATTTTCTTGGAAAACTACTGAAATGCAAATTACTCCGCTTCTTGAATAAAATCTTTGTCGGTAACTAATAGGACAGATGTTAAAACAAGTAATGAAACAATAGCTAGTCCAATCAAATAGTTGAACGAGAAAATTTTAAAAAGAAAGGCAAAGAAAGAAATACCAATTAAAAGAGAAATAGAGTAAGTGGAGATAATAAGAAATACCTTTTTCATGATTTTGGTTGGTTTCGTTAGATAATAAAATGATTTATTGTGTAATATTAATAGAAAAAAGTGTGCCACTTTACCTAAAAAATGATGCTTGCATCAAAATGTGTTTTTTTTT
>CALDEP010000075.1 GCA_937942475.1 uncultured Aureispira sp. | reverse complement strand
ACATTTAACATACCATAAGAATACAGCTCTTGTCTATTCCCACTTACATCTTCTGCTGTTAAAGTATTACTTGGTATCATAGCACTAAATATTATACCATCATCTTCATTAATTTCCTGAACAGCTACATTTACCATAGTGCCTGTATATGCAGAACCATCCATTAGTGTGACTCCACTAGCTGGTATTGTAACAGCTGCTCCACTAGGCAAGTTCACCGTTCCTCCATTGTCAAAAGTAAAGCTATCCCTTTCGTCTGCTTCATTTAAAATGACTATTCTTTTATGTTTTGCCCAATTTTTCACTGAAAAATTATAACTTCTTGACATGTAACCTGATAAGGCTACTTTTAAAAGTAAAGGCTCCTCAGGATCTAAATAACTTGTTTTGATAGTAAAATTACCACTCCCATCACTATATACCTTTTCATTTCCTAATTCCAATAACACCCCGCTTAAACTACTGCCTTGAGCATTTAAAACCTGACCTGACATCTCTATTTCTGTAAATCTAGCTTTAGTTTCTTTTTGGCAACTTGTCCATAAGAAAATTATACCTATTAAGAATAGTCCAGTAATTATTATCTTTTTCATAGTGGGGGTTTTTAGGTTATTACTTTCTATTAAAAATTAAATTAAACACTATAATTCCAAATTCAACTTTTCCCTTTTAAGCTATATCCCTATTCAAGAATCTTTTTAGAGAAAAGAGGTAGTCGTAAAAATTCTAAATTTTCCTTAAAAAAAATTAATCAAAACACCTCTCCAACGAGCTGCTTCCTTAGAAGTTTCAGCTTCTGCTGCCAAAGCATTGCAAGCAATTCGAATATTATCTCGAACCGACTCTTTGGGCGTTCCCATTACAATGGTTTTCATATAGGCTTCGGTCGCTTTTTGATAAGCTTTCACTTCAAAATGCAGGTCGGCTAATTGTAAAAAAGCTTGTTTTTTGCTTTGAGGATACTGTTTCATCATGAACTCCAACAAAGCCTCTGCCCGCTCTGTATCTTCTGCTTTTAAAGCTTTTTGAACTTCTTTTTCGCATTGTTCCAAGCTTTTCATTTCCAATTTAAAACAAGCATCAAAAGCGACAATTAAAGCATCTACTTGGGGGCTTTCAGTCCATTTTAGCAACTCTATTGCTCCTTTTGGAGTCAAAGCAAAAGATAGTATTGGATTAGGTTCTAACAAAGAAAGTCCATTGTTCTTAAAAAAATCAAAGCCAATTTGTGCGCCTTCTAACAAATTTTTGAATAACTCAACTTGCTCATTAAATTCTGCCCAATCAACATCTTTTAAATCAATTAAAGAAGCCTTCAGTGTTTGAATGACTTCTGTAGTATAGGCATTGCTCTCCCAAATCGCTAAATGAATGGAAAGATTTTCTGCTATTTCTACCGCATCATAAAGAGCATTATAAGTCGCATTGGAAAGTGGTTGATCTGTTGGTTGCCAATAGTACAAAGCCTTACACAGCAAGCTCAACGCATAGCCAAAATTCCGACTGGAATAAGCAGCAAAAGCTTGATGTGTTAAGTCGGTATGTTTTGGCATTTTTGGTCAGCTCTAATTCGGTAAATAAGTTACTTAAATCTAGATTTCTCCTGTAATAAAATCGGCTACTAATTTCATATAAATATCAAAACCCATGACAATAGGAACCGTGCTGTGTTCTCCTCCTTGTACTCGGCGAATGACCTTGTGTGTTCCTTGATAATTTTGTTGTATTAACTCTCCATGATGAATCCCTACAAAGTCATCAGCAGTCCCATGCATCCACATAAATGGCTGTTGTACTTTTTGTATTTCTACTGAATTATCAATCTCTAAATTACCATAAAAAGAACCTGCAAAAGCTATTTTAGCAATATCTTGTGCCATGAACTCAAAAGAAGCAAAAGGCGCTTCCAAAATCAACTTACTAGGTGTTAAAGTTCTTGGATTAGCGGTCAACTCTGTTGAAGGTGCGCCTCCCAAACTAAAGCCATAAATCACCAAACGATCGTCGGTCAATCCTTGTGCTTTTAGCCACTTCATGCAGGCATCTACATCATAATACAAGCCTGCTTCTGTTGCTTTTCCTGTTGATTTTCCATAGCCTCTGTAATCCATAAAAAAGACGCCAAAACGGTTCTTTCCTCCTGCATTGGCTAATAATTTAGCTCGTTCCCAATAATAATCTAGGTGTCCAGCATTTCCATGACAATATAGAATAATCGTGTCTTGACTAATCCTGGATTGGTCGCCAATATAAGCGGCATAAATAGTCTCTCGATCATCTTCTGGTCCAGATTCTAAAGTCATCAAGTCAATCAGGCTTTCTGAAATGGCATAAGAAGAATCCAACACAAAGCGTTGTTCTTCTTCAAAGGCATCAAATTTATATTCCGTTACCGTAGCAGGATTAAATAAAAAATTATCTAGGCGGCAACCCGTCAACGTTATTGTTAGAAACAACAAAAGAAATCCTATATTTTTCATACGCTTTATTTTGATAAACTTTAGGCAAGGTAACTTGTGCTAAAGTCTAATGCTTAATCAATTATTTGTCTTGGAATTTTCTTAAAACTTTCTAACAACAGAAAGATAGACTCCCCAAGAACCTTGACCAGCAATTCCATTAAATTTCACAGGAGTTCCTCCATTTTCAATGCCTGGTGTGATGTACTTTCCTTCTATGGTGTACCGCATTTTTTTGTTCTCAAAGGTATGTCCCAAAGAAAAACTAGGATAATACAATTTAGTATTTCCAATGCCTTGCGTTCGATCCCAGAAATCAAACCAAGAACCCCAATTGACATAAAAATAATGCTCGTGTTTGGGTAGATAATTCCAATACAAATTGACATCTAACACTGGATACATTCTAAAATTAGCTTCAAAAACATCCACCATCATTTGGGTACTAGCCCCAATACTCAAACCTGGAATATAGCCTTTTTGAGGACGTATAACTTCTCCAAGTATACCAAGATCCCATTGAACAGTTCCAAAAATAGCTGAAGTAATATTTACCCCACCAAAAAACGTTAGGTTGGAATCAATTCCATAACCTACTGAAATAGAAGAAAAAGGAACAGGAATTTTAGCCCCAGCAAAATCCATAATAGGTCCTCCAAAATCTAAACCCACCGCAACTTGTTTCTTTGCCAATGGCTTCACAATCCGTGTAGAATTACAAGCCGATAGCACCACCAAATAAAGCATTAACAACAAAGGGATACATTGTTTCATATCAATTATTTTGTTTTTGTAACAGGGACTGGGATTTTTCCCCTTAATAAATTACTATCTCATGTTCTCTAGGCACACTCTGATTACTACTAATCTATTTTTGACAATTCAGCTCTACTTCAATACTGAACGTTTAATTTTGAATACTCAATATTCATAACAAGGTGATCTTACATTCAAAATTAAACATTCAACATTAATCGGTTGCTACTCAACATAAAGCACCAATCCTTTTAGGTAATTTCCTTCAGGATGAAAAATATTTACAGGGTGATCGGCAGGCTGTGTCAAGCGATGCAAAACACGTACTTGGCGTTTAGCTTCAATTGCAGCAGCCGTTATCGTATTATAAAACAATTGATTATCCACTACTTGTGAACAAGAAAAAGTCAGTAATACGCCTCCTTTCTTAACCAATTTTAAACCTTCTATGTTCAAACGTTTGTAAGCTTGTACGGCTTTATGGCGTTTGGCTACTGTCTTTGCATAAGCTGGTGGATCGAGAATCATTACATCATAAGTCTCTTCCTTGTCTTTCAAAAATTGCAAGACATCTGCTTTATAACTCTGGTGATTCGCACCTTCAAAACCATTTAAAGCAACATTTTTATCAACTAACTCAATCGCTCTTGCAGAAGAATCTACAGAATGAACTTCTTTAGCCCCCGCTTGCAAAGCATACACAGAAAAACCACCTGAATAACAAAAAGCATTCAAGACTTTTTTGTCCTTACAGAAGCGACGCAACAAATCTCTATTGTCTCTTTGATCTAAGAAAAAGCCTGTTTTTTGTCCTGTTTGCCAATTTACTTCAAAGGCACAGCCATTTTCAATAATAACATCTGAGTCCAAATCATCTCCCCAAAGTGGTCCATTTTCCATGCCTTGTGCATAGTCTTTTGGTAGGGAATTTTTACTTTTGTCGTAAATTCCTGTAATCTGACTTCCAAAGACACGTTGTAAGCCTTCTGAAATCAAGTCCTTAGACAAATGCATTCCAATCGTATGCGCTTGTACCACCACTGTTGTATTGTAAACATCTACAATCAGTCCTGGCAAGCCATCTCCTTCCCCATGCACCAATCTAAAGGCTCTTTTCTCTAAATCTACCAAGCCAATTTTTTGGCGCATATCAAAGGCTGCCTGTAATTTTCCATACCAAAAATCAGCATCTGGCGTAACTTGTTCAAAGGAAAAAATCTTAATCGCAATACTTCCTTTGTGGTAATGTCCCATCGCTAAAAAATCGCCTTGGCGACTATAGACCTCTGCAACACGACCATCTTCCGCAGGTCCTTCTATACTCGCAATCGCTCCTGAAAAAATCCAAGGATGAAAGCGACGAACGAATGTATCTTTTTTATTCTTTAAATGTATTTTTATAATTGTGTTGTTCATAGTTGTGTTTATAAAAGAAAAGATAACCATTAAATTAACATAAAAAAAACATTAGTTTGCGGAATTTTTATTTTCCATTAAAAATTGACAAACTAAGTATCCTATTCAAGGTTTTAAGAGATTTATTTTTATAGTAAAGTTGTTTAGAATTAACAATTTTTAATAATATTTTTTTTTTAGAACTAAATCTAACATTCTTAAAAAGGGCATCGCCCTGACACTATTTCTAACAAAAACAAACAAAAGATAAAAGGGCATCGCCCTGGCACCTTTTATCAGAGAAACAAAATCATCGAAATATAAAATGATACCTCTCTTCTCTCCTTATCTTGATAACGTGTAAATGGGGACAAAGCTAACGCTCCTATTTCGATTAAGGCGCATTGTCTTTCAATAAACAACTCAACTGCATACTAAAAAACAGGATTCACATTTAATTATTACTTAATTATAAACAACTTCAATAATAAATTCCCAAAAACCTCCTTAAACGCTTTCAGAAAAGAAGCTAGAAATCGTTAAATTTTGTTCCAAAGTTTTGACACTAGCATTTAAACTAGCCACGTCATTACAAAAATCATAAACAATTCTATCGGGGCGAATTACTAAAAACTGCCCTTTATTTTCCTTCATCCAAGCCTGTAATTTGCCTTCTTTGTCGTATAAATTTTGCGTATAACGACCGTCTTCTACAAATTTCTTTTTTTGAGGCGTCAACTGTATAAATTGCGTCCCTAAAGTCGCTAAATAATCCAATGATTTGGCACTCAAAGCGTCCACTGGGTTTTGATCCAATCCCAGCACAACAAAATTATGCTCCAAAGCTTGATTAAAAGAAATAGTATCTCCTTTATGGTTCGCCACTTTGGGAGAAGCGAGTACCCGACCACTCAATTTTGATTTCCCAACAAGACCTGATTTTAAATTAGTCGTCAAGTCTAGATTTTTTTTCAAAAACCATTTGGGTATAATTGGAATAAAGCCCTTGATCCAACGAAATTTACTAGACTGAAAAAGTCGTTTAATCCAAAGGTTCAATTTAATCAAACGCTCTACATCAGGTTGTCTTTCTTTCTGATAGGTCTTTAATAAATCCAAGGAAGCCCTTCCCTGCTGAATTAAATTAAGTTTCCACGCTAGATTATAAACATCCTTCACACCAGCAGACAAGCCCATCCCCAAATAAGGAGGCATAACATGCGCTGCATCGCCTAGAATTAACACCCGTCTATCTTGCCACTTTTCTAAGATTCTAGCATCAAAATTATAAACAAAAGCAGACTCAATCGCTAGATCCAAAGGATTTAATTCTGCCAACAAACTACGCACTTTTTCAGCCGTTTGATCGGCTTCAATCGTCTCCCTGTCAATTTGAAACTCCCAACGTTGGTGCATTTGACCGTTCGCCATTTTCACCACTGGAAATTCTGCATCACAAATCGTTTGTGCATAACTTTTGGAAGCCAAAGCCCCCTCCTTTCCTACTGTATCCACACAAAGTACCGAAGAATGATACTTATAATCTTTGACCTCTATTTTCAAAAAATCAGCAATACGGCTGTACTGACCATTACAAACCAACAAAAAATTAGCTTCTAGGCTTATAAAATCTTGCTTTCCTGTGGGTGCAATATAGACAGCCACTTTTTCTTCGTCTTGTTCAAACGTTTCCACCTCATAGCCCAAAAACAGGTTGATGTTTTTATGTGCTGCTGCTTTTTGTTGTAATATTTTTTGAATATCGGGTTGATAAAAGCCAACTAAAGGCGCAAATTGGCTTCGACGAGTTTGATTAAATTCCAATAAAACCCGCTCTTTTTTATCGACAATCTGCGTTCCCTCCAAAGGATACAACAAATCTTTAACGGCATCTATTAGCCCCAATTGCTCTAAAATCAACAAGACTTCATCGTCAATTCTAGCCGATTTTGCTAATAAAATATCCGTCGCTTGCTTCTTTTCCACCACCACTACTGACATTCCCATATCTGCCAGCAATAGTGCCGCCAAATTGCCCAACATTCCATAGCCCACAATTAGAATATCATATTCTTTTTTCATCTA
>CALDEP010000074.1 GCA_937942475.1 uncultured Aureispira sp. | reverse complement strand
AGGAATAAAACAGCCCTTCGCTCCATATTCTTCTTCTCCATCTTCAAATTTAACCAGTGACTTTAGAGGCGCTAACTTTTTCTTTTCATTTGGCACTTCTTCGTCTAAAATAGCACTCATAAGGCTTTATTATACCAAAAGGTCATCCTGTTGAGGATGATCTTTTGGCAATTTTTATAGTAAGAATCTTATCGATTATTATATTTCAACATAAAAGTAGGATCTATTTTCATAATATCCCAATTATCAGGGTTTCCAACATCGTACAAAGCATCTTTTTCCGATCCAATATAATAGACAGGAACATCTGCATCTCCAAGCCCCATTTGGTCTAACATCGCAATTGCCAAGCGAGCAGAATCCTCCTGATACTTTGCTAACAAATTATCCCTTTTCTCATCAAGTGCATCATACTTTTTATTATAAATTTGAATCCCAATTAATACATTATCTCTATAATAATAGGTTTCTGTCCGTTCATTTTTTTCAGTATCGTCATAATAATTAACAGCACCGGTCAAAATTCCATCTTCATAAACAACTACATCTGTTTTGCGTTGCCCATTTTCGTGAAATTGAATCTCAAAGTTGATGTTTCCATCTTTGGCTGAAGAATAAAAATACTTGTGCTTAGGATTGCCATTCCCCCAATAATAAACCGTTGAGTCAATTCGAATTCCATTCTCAAAATGCGCAATCAACAAGGTATCTCCCTCTTCATCATATTTGAATTGGGTACCATGCATACGGCTTTTTCGATAAGGATCATCTCCCATTTTATAGATAATACGTCCTGTCAATTTATCCGTCCAATAAGAAGTCACGATATAGGTACTGTCCGTATCTTCTATTTTAACTTCACAAATTTGTGGCGCCAAAGAATTAATAACAACAGCTGTATCTGGATAAACGATATCTTCCGTATTATCAAAAGGATTTAAAGCCTTAGGAATTTCGCAAGAACTTAACAGACCTAATAGAATAAAAAAACAAATAAAAACTTTCATATTACTCGGATTGAAATAACACAACTTTCTTCAAAATTAGTTGATAGTTGGAGAGACTATAATTATTAATGGCACTGCTATAAATATAGAGTTTTATATTGATTTTATAGGAATCTACTCAATAAGTTTTTTAGCATTTCATAGGCTTATTTATCTTTTTAGCCCTAATTCCAACTCCTTGACATAGAAAAAGCCATTTCCTCGTCAGAGAAAATGGCTTTTTAGATTAGAAACCCATTTCTGGGATATATTTTTATTGGTCTCCTAAATCAGTTGCTAAATAACTTACTTTACGGAAATCAATTTTACGCAATTCTGTTTTCACATCAGTAACAATACCCATTTTAACTCCTTTGTCGACACGCATAGCACAAGTCATTTTATCACGATCTTTTGCACGAACAACTTTCGTTTTTTCGTTCGCAATAAACAATGGAATTTGCGTTGCCTCAGCAAACTGGTCATTCAATTGAATACGAGGTGCTGAACCTAGTTGAGGAACATATTTATCTACTGGCGAACCAATATAAATATGCGTTACCAATGATTTTTTTTCCAATTTTTGTATTTCAGATGCATTTGGTACCTGAATCTTCACCATTATCTCGCTATCTCTCATTTTGGTTACAACCATAAAGAAGAACAATAGCATAAAAACGATATCTGGCAAAGAGGCTGTTGTAATCGCTGGTGCACCTTTCTTACCTTTTTTCTTAAACTTAGACATAACTATATACTATATATTATAATCAATAAGGTTAATTCTCTAATTAAATTCTACACTACTGGCTGATTGCAATACTTGAAGGTTCTACTTCTGAAATCACCAATGGATAATTTTTACGAACATCAATTTGTGATCTTTTATCCAAATCATCATAGTGTTGTCCAAATCTTCGGAGGGATTCATTATCCCAAATATGATTGTACCCTGCTTTTATTTCATTGTAAACAGCCAAATAGGTTTCATAAGAAGTCCCATTGTCATTTTGCAAGGATACAATTGCTAGTTTCGGCGATTCTGCTTCTTTTAAAATTAACTGCTCTGTTCTAGCTTGCAAGTCACTTAACTGAGCTTGTTTGCCTTCTACCAACAATTCATTTTCAGAATTGATAATTATAGAGAGTACATTTCTATTTTCTACATCTTGAGTAGTGTTATCTTCTGTCCAAGCGGGCAACAAGACATTAAGTCCTGAATCGGTTTGAATAGTTGTTGCTACCAAGAAAAATATTAACAATAAAAAAGCAACATCTGCCAATGAACCTGCACTTACTACAGGTACAACTCTTTTTTTCGTTTTCATAAGAACTCTTTTTTTAGATAATTTTACTATTCTAAAAAAAAGATTGCTAGATAGAAGTTCTTTAAAACAAGCAACAAAACCGAGTAAAGTCTTGATGCTTGTTCTTTATGAATATACGAGTATTTTAAATCACAAAACTTAAGTAGATAAACTAGTAGGTTCTGCTTCTGAAATTACCAATGGAATTTCATCACGTATAGTTTTGCGTTCTTTTCGGTCCAAATCTTCGTAACTACGTCCGTATTTACGTTGAGCAGATTCTTCCCAAAGTTCACTATAAGCGGCTTTCAATTGATTGTAAACTCCAACATAAGCTTCGTAAGAAGTTCCGTTATCATTTAGCAAACTTACAACTGCCAATTTAGGCGAGTCAGAAGCATTTGGATCTTTACCATTATTCATGATAAAAGTCTTCAATTGTGTTCTAATTTCTCTAATATCAGACAAAGCAACTGGACGCCCACGAACCAACAATTGGTTACTTCCATTAATTTGAACAGCAAATACATTTCGCTTGTTCTTCTTTTCTGGTGGTGGCGGCACCTCTACATAAGGTGGTAACAAGACACGAAGTCCTGAATCCGTTTGTATTGTTGTCGTTACTAAGAAGAAAATCAATAACAAGAAGGCAATATCTGCCATCGAACCCGCATTGATTTCTGGAATATCTCTTTTAGACATTTGTTTTAGCTTAAGATTGTTTTACTAAGTCACGAATTGCTGCAAATACCATAGCGACAACTGCTAGCAACATCATAACATAGCTAAATTTAATTAATCCATCTGCTGTTTTCAACTCAGAAGAAGCGGTTACGCCTTCTTGGAGTACGACAGGCATTTTCACCATAACGTCTCCTACTTCTTTCGTTTCCATAGGTATTAATCGCGGATCACTTTTAGCCAATGCTTCTGTTAACAAGCCATCTCCCATTGAATAAGTAATGAAGAAAATAACGAGTAGTACAACACATCCAATCACTCCTTTGACAGAGCCTTTTGGATTTTTAGCTACATTAATGATAGAAAATAAAGCTACCAAAACGCAAGCGATTATGATTAAGCCATAAGAAGTATACAAGCCAAAATTAAAGATGGTCAGGTCGTACATTTCTTTTTTCCCAGGATTAAACTCTGGAAAGCCTCCTAATATAATAGCATAAGTAAGAATAGCAAGTACAGTACCTGTACCAAAACTAATTGCTACTCCATATTTTTTGAGAAACTGATATGCTCCAGTCATAATAGTTCTAGATTTTATAGTTAATCAAAAATAATTATTCTCCTCCTTTTGGAGTAGATAGATTTCCTTTGTCGATAAGAATATCAATAAGGCTGATAGTTGCATCTTCCATAGAGTTTACTAAACTATCTACTTTAGCAGTAATATAGTTGTAAAAAATTTGAAGAATAATCGCTACAATCAAACCAAATACTGTTGTCAAAAGTGCTACCTTAATACCACCTGCAACCATAGAAGGCTGAATGTCACCCGCTTTCTCGATAGAATCAAAGGCGCCAATCATACCGATTACCGTACCCATAAACCCTAACATTGGAGCCAATGCGATAAATAATGCCAACCAAACTAGACCTTTTTCTAAAAGTCCCATTTGAACACTACCATTTGAGACGATTGCTTTTTCAACAGCATCAATCCCGTCATCTACACGCTTCAATCCTTGTCCTAATACCTCTGCGGTGGGACCGGGTGTAGCTTTACAGATGTCTTGAGCATCCTTGATATTTCCATTAGAAATAGCATTGTCTAGCTCTGCTACTAATTTCTTAGTATTAACAGTTGCCAAACTTAATGTAATAATACGCTCAATAGCAATAGCTAGACCTAGAATAAGACAAATCAATACGATTGCCATAAATTCCCATCCACCATCAATAAAGTTCTTTTTAACAACTTGGTGCAAAGACATTTCCACTTCTGGATCTGCATTTAC
>CALDEP010000073.1 GCA_937942475.1 uncultured Aureispira sp. | reverse complement strand
AACAAGCTATAAAACACCACATTTCGTAACGTTAAAGTCGCCAATCGTTATTCATAATAAAAATAAAAAAAGATGCATCCATCAAAAATAACGTATACTATTTTGCTGCTATTCTATATAATAACTAGTGCTTCTGCACAAGAAGAATTGCCTTTGTGGTTTGATGAGCAAGATTTTGAAAAAAATGTCAATCGTTGGTATCAAGTCGAAGAATTTGGCGAAAGAACCTTTCACAATGCCTTGTATGTGAACCCTAATAAAGACTTTAGGTTGGTGGCAGAGTTTGATTCTAAAGATCGCTTGATGGACTCCAAGTGGGGTTTATCTTGGGGACGTAAGGATGCGTACAAATATTATCACTTTGAAATTAATAACCAAAAGGAGTTTAGAATTGGCTATCAATTGCAGGGTAAATTTAATGTGGTGGAGCCTTGGGTGCGTAAAAGTAAACTTATCACGGAAGATTACAACACCTTAGAAGTTCAAAAAAAGGGCGCAACCCTACATTTTTTGATTAATAATAAAGTGGTGTATAAAATGCCTTATCGACCCTTTGAGCGAACAGGCGTTGCTTTAAAAAGTACTTCTAAAGAAATCATTTTTAAGCGTTTTGCGATTTATCAAGATATGGGAGCGATTAATTTGGTAGAAGGAGGAGATGCTGTAGCGGGAACAAGCCCTAAGAATTTAGGGGAGGAAGTGAACAGTACTTATGTGGATAAATCGCCAACGATTAGTCCTGATGGAAAGACCTTGTATTTTGTTCGGGAAAATGCTAAAGATGGCTTTGGAGGACAGGATATTTATTTTAGTACTCGTTCTGATGATGGTGTTTGGTCCAAATCTGAAAACATTGGACGTCCCTTGAATAATGAAGGGAATAATTTTGTGAATGCCGTGATGCCTGATAACAATACCTTGATGACGATTAATAGTTATGGGCGAACAAATATAGATGAAATACTTGCTTTTACTTACAGAACGAAAGACGGTTGGTCTACGCCCAGTCGAAAAACAATTAATCGCTTACAGCATCTTGGGCGATGGGTGTCTTTTGATTTGGCGGCAGATGGAAAAACAATTGTCTTTTCGATGAAGCGCCCTGATACTTATGGTGGACGAGATTTATACGTTAGTTTTTTACAAGCTAATGGGAGTTTTACTGCCCCAAAAAACTTAGGAAAGACGATTAATACGCCAGGAAATGAGCATTGCCCATTTTTGGCAGCAGATGGAAAAACCTTGTATTTTGATACCGACGGACATCCTGGTTATGGAGGACGTGATATTTTTATGGCAAAACGCTTGGATGATTCTTGGACGAATTGGGAAAAGCCTAAAAATTTGGGGCCAACCATTAATACAAAAGGAGCAGATGAAGGCTTGGTGATTCCTGCTTCAGGCGAGTTTGCTTATTTTGTTTCTGATAAGGATTCTTATGGAGGCTATGATATTTATAGCTTAAAAATGCCAGAAGCTTTGCGTCCTGAACCGACGGCTTTGATAACAGGCTATGTTATTAATTGCTTTGATCAAAAGGGAATTCCTACGACCGTAAAGGTCTATAAAGAAGGCACTCTAGTCGAGGATGCTTATGCTCGTACCAACCCTGTGAATGGTGAATTTAAACTAGCCTTAGCAGGTGGTTTTAAATATAGAATTGTAGCGACTTACAATGCAGCACTGGAAGACAGCAATCAAGATACCATTGTCGTGGATTTGACAAGTTTGAGTAAATATGAGGAGCAAGAACTAGATCCTATTTGTTTTGAGCCTAAGAAAAAGCCAGGAACGCCTGTCAAAATACCGATTCGAGCGCAACATACGCCTTCCTTTAAGAGTGTTTATTTTGATAATGACCAATATATTCTAACAAAAGAAGCCAAAGCACGATTGGATAAAATGGCAGATACCCTAAAAGCATATCCAGACATTGCTTTGGAAGTTTTGGGGCACACCGATAGCAATGGTTCAGATAGTTATAATTGGACTTTAGCCGTCCGTCGTTCTTCGGCTGTTATGAAGTATTTGGAAAAGAAGGGCATTGAATCTAGCCGTTTTGCTTTTAAAGGCTATGGAGAAACTCAACCCGTCGAAACCAATGCAACCAATAATGGTCGTGCTGTTAATCGACGGGTGGAATTTCGGGTTATAACCAAAGAAGAGGGAATGTCTAAACGCTAGTATTTAGATCGTAAATTGGGTTTTTAAGTCATCAAAAAGCTTAAAAAGAATAGCTAATGTCAGTTAATTGTTCGGAAACTTCCCATAGTTTTTTTGCAATGTCTTTGTCTTTAGATAAAGGAGTAGAATCAACTTTTCCTGGCTTGCCTTTTATTTCTCTAAACCCTGTTGGACCAAAATAATCGCCCCCTTCTGCTACTCCAATGGCTGCCCAAAGTGTAGGTTGCGCACCTGCCTTGGCAGAATGGCTAAATAGTGGCATGAAGACACTAAAGAGGGTCATTGCCCATTTGGGAATGTGTTGCCCTAAGTTGGTGTGAGAAGCGCCTGGATGTGCGATGGTAGAAATGGTTGTGGTATGTCCTGCTACCTCCAAACGGCGTTGAAGTTCGTAGCCATACATCAGACAAGCTAATTTACTTTGACTGTAAGCTTGTATGGCAGAATATTTTTGCCTGCTTTGTAAATCGTCAAAATTAATTTTTCCAGAACGATGCGCCATAGAACTCAGGGAAACAATTCTAGAGTTTGGTGTTGCTAAAATAGTTTTTAAGAGTAATCCTGTTAACAAAAAATGACCAAAATAATTTGCTGCCATTTGCAACTCAAATCCATCCTTGGTCAAGGAAAATGGAGGCACCATAACACCTGCATTATTAATTAACAAATCCAAAGTTTGATACTTTTCTAAGTAGGTTTTTGCAAAGGCTCGAACGGCATCCAATTTACTCAAATCAATTTGCATAATCTCCAAATCTGCATTGGGAACTTCTTTTAGAATGTCTTGTTTAGCAAGCTTTGCTTTTTCTATATTTCTACAGGCTAAGACGACCGTCATTTCTTTTTTTGCTAATCCTAGAGCCGTTTCGAAACCCAAACCAATATTGGCACCAGTTACAATTGCAATACGTCCTTTTTGAGATGGAATTTTGTCTAAATCGAATGTTGTCATAATGGTTGAGTTGTTTTTATTTCGAGTGTT
>CALDEP010000072.1 GCA_937942475.1 uncultured Aureispira sp. | reverse complement strand
ATTATTAGCTAGATAACATTTACGCACCCAAGGCATTAATGAGCTAGTAATCAACCTAATGCAAGATGTGTTGGCTGTGTTATAGAATTTTGTAGGTTTCTATAATTCTCAGCGATAGCTGTTTATAAAAAATGAGTATTGATTTTCAAGCAGTGTTAATCCTAAATTTAAGGAAAGAAAACTGCTTTTTTCTTGTTCTTTGCTTGACCAAAGAACCAAAGTCAAGGGCTTATATTACGGTTGGATGGCTTTTACTACTCGAATACTGTACTTGGCGAATGCTACGCTCGCCAAGTATGGGCGTATTCTTCGTAGAAGCCATTTTCCAACCTTCATCACGCCCAATTTACTGCATCCGTCTCAAATTTCTTTCTCTTTTTTTTACCTGCAAAACTCTATAACAAAGCGAACACATCTTGCATTAGATTCATTATCAGCTTATTAGTATTTTGAATGCATGAAAACCATCTGGCTGATAATCAATCTAATACGATTTAGCTACGCTGAGTCTTCGAGTTCTGCACGAAGTATTGTAACACAAGAAATCAACATTAAAAAGTGGAATAGAGAATTGTTTAATCGCAAGATTCATAGTAATAAGGGCTACTTTTATTGAAAATAAAGAAAGGTAAGGGTTCTAATGATAACAAATATAAGCCTTTTGTTAGTAATAGAAGTATAATAATGGTCAGATATAAAATAGAGGATGACTTTAGGGAATTGGGTTTTAGCTTTTTTTTGTACTATAAATAAATTGAATAATTATCCTACAGACATAACTATTCCACTTTTTAAAACCGTTTATGCTGTTTTTTAATAATTGCTATGCAAAACAAATGAACTAAGTAAAAAGCTTATCTTGGCTCAAAATATACTTTAGTTGGTTTAATGAAGCATTCGTCATATTGAATCCAACTTTTAATTTTACCTGTAGTTAATTGCAGCAAAACAATAAGCATGAAAAAAGCGATTATCCTTGTCTTAATTATGGTTGCTGTCTTTGCAATTACCTTTATAGATAGCCCAACAGAGGTAGAACCACTTTCGACAGAGATCAGCCCAGAGCGAGATTCTTTACGAAAAAAGTACCACCAGTATGCCGAAAATTTGAATCATCCAAAGGACTTGATTCACATCAATCCAGCGAACAATAAGTGTTTGAATTGTCACAAGGATATTGAGCCAATTCGAGTAGCCAGTTCTGGGATGATGCAAGATATTTATAAATTTGCTGCTGGTGCAGGTTTTCCTGATAACGACTGTATTGTTTGTCATGGTGGAAATCCAGAAGCAGAGACCTTTGATTTGGCACATGAAGGCACGATTGAGGCCTTTGAAAAAGGCTTGGGACCAAAGAATTTTTATCCAGATCCAGGAAGTCCATTTATCAACGAGCATACTTGTGGCGTTTGTCATCAAGACCAAGTGAAAACACAGTTTACGTCTTTGATGTATACCGAGGCAGGTAAAATACAAGGAACGACTTGGGGTTTTGGAGCGATTCAAGGATACGAGCATAATGTGGCGAACACACACGTGCAAGAGGTAGTGGTACACGAGCGTTTGGGAACAGAAATTTACAAACAATACATGGCACAGCTTAAAAAAGCAGAGCCGCAAATCTTCCCTGGTGAAATGACGGCTTTGCCAGAAGCACCCACGGCAGAGGAAGTGAATGAGAATCCACAATTGTCGGTTTATACTTACCTTAGAATGGAGTGTCAGCGCTGTCATACGGGGGTGAAAGGTCGTTTCAAGGATGGTGATTTTCGAGGCATGGGCTGTAGTTCTTGCCATAGCCCATATTCGAATAAAGGCTATTATGAAGGAGATGATCAAGCGATTCCTAAGGATGAAGTAGGGCATATGTTGGTGCATAGTATGCAATCGACAAGGGATGCAGAAGTAACCGTGCATGGAAAAACGTACTCTGGAATTCCTATAAAAACCTGTCAATCTTGTCACAATAGAGGGCGTCGAATAGGCGTGTCTTATGAAGGTTTGATGGAAACTTCTTATCAGTCGCCTTTCATGGGGGATGGGGATGAACCTTCAAAAATTCATACCAAAAGTTATATGCATTTGGCACCAGATGTTCATATGTTGAAGGGCATGGTTTGCCAAGATTGTCATACTTCAGGAGATGCACATAGTTATGGTGATTTGTCGGGCGCCATTCAAGGAGCGGTAGAGATTGAGTGTGAAGATTGTCACGGAACACCCACCAAATATCCTTGGGAATTACCAATAGGACATGGCGATGAAATAGCAGGTCCTGTACCTGCTGTGGGAGCTGCTAGAGGTATTTCAGATACCTTGTTGCCCCATCAATTGTATGGCGCTGTCAATCCTGTGGAAGATGGCTATTTGATTTCTGCACGAGGAAATCCAATGGGAAATGTGGTTCGAAAAGGAGACAAGGTGGTCTTGCACAGTGCGAGTGGAAAGGATTTAGATTTGAAGCCTTTGAAGTATTTGGTAGACAACGATGAGTTGAGTCGAGAAGCAAAGGTTGCTAAGATTCAAACCCACATTCACATGGAAAAAATGGAATGTTATTCTTGTCATGCAACTTGGGCGCCTCAGTGTTATGGTTGTCATATTAATATTGATTATACCAAGAATGATGGAAAGCCAGACTGGGTTCAATTGGCAGGAATTGTGGATGAACATGGCTTGACGCCAGATGGTGTTTATAATGGTTTCAAGGGCTTGAATTTAGGAGAAGACAGTGATTTGTCTAAGGAAGAAATAGCTGTAATTAAAGGTTTTATGATAACAGGAGAAGTGTCTGAACAGCGGAGTTATTTGCGTTGGGAAGATCCACCTTTGGTGATCAATGGCGATCATCGTTTTTCTCCTGCCATACCAGGTTGCCAAACAACGGTAACCGTAAAAGGGGCAGATGGGAAAATGAAACTGCTCAATCATATCTTTAGAGTGCCCAGTCATCTAGGTGAGGGAGGTGGAGAGAAAGGACAATTGGCGATTGATATGTCGCCTTTGCAACCGCATACGATTCAGAAGAAGGCGAGGAGTTGTGAGAGTTGTCATACCAATCCTAAGACCTTTGGTTATGGTATTAATAGTGGTGATTTGTATGCGGCACCAGACAGCAGCTATGTTGCCGATCATCCTTTGGCTTCGAATGTGGATACACAATTTAATGCGATTCCGAATTTGCAAATGGACTGGTCGAGATTTTTGGACGAAGATGGAAATCAGTTGCAGACGGTTGGGCATCATTTCTCAGGCTCTAGACCCTTGAATAAAAGTGAGTTGCAACGTTTGGATCGACGAGGCGTTTGTGCTTCTTGTCATTCCACTTTGCCTGATGCTGATTTGGCAACGAGTTTGTTGGATCACGTGGCAACTTATGCGGATGTTCAGATTGATAATGAATTTCATCAATCTATTTTGGCAAAAAGTACTCGTGTGACGGCTTGGGTGCAGGTTTTGGGTGCTTTGTTTGGCTTGCTTTTGGCTATTTGGATCGGCTTCAAATTGCTTAAACGTCGGAAAATTAAGCAGAAAGCTCAAAAAGAATAATTAAATATTTTTGTTTTTATTTTTAAATATTTTTGTTTTTGCGCTAGAAAAACATAATTTTATATTAAAAAAATATAAGAACATTTATACACTCAAAAAAATAATAAATTATGGGACCTAATTTTATGCTCCTTCCAGCCGTTGCTTTAATTCCTCTTTTAGTAGGTTTTGTTTGGTATCATCCTAAGGTCATGGGAAATGCTTGGATGAAAGAAACTGGAATGACAGAAGAAAAAGCACAACAAGGAAATATGTTGGTGACTTTTGGATTCGCTTATATTTTTGCTTTGTTTGCCTCTTTTGCTTTACAAGGGATGGTTAATCACCAAATGAGCATCTTGCAATTGTTTTTGGGACAAGAAGGTTTTGGGGAAGCGGGTTCGGAAATGACAAAATCTTATGAGGCTGTGATGGCCATTGTTGGCGATCGACAATTAACCTTTAAACATGGTGCTTTTCATGGGGTGTTTTACGGGATTATTATTGCTTTGCCAATTTTAGGAACAAATGCCTTGTTTGAACAAAAATCTTGGAAGTATATTTTTATTAATGTAGGTTACTGGATGCTTACGCTTGGCTTGATGGGCGGTGTCTTAGGGCAGTGGGGCTATAATGTGTAGGGTTTTTATTTTTGTAAGAATTAATTGAAAATGTCAATTTCAAGTGGTCTATGAGGCTTTTGAAATTGACATTTTTGTTTTTTGAAACAAAGTTTTTTATTATTATGTATAGAAAGCTTACATTTACTTTTTGTGGTAATGGTTCTATTTGGAAATCTATTTTTGTTCGCTAATATCCTAAATCAAATGAAATTAATCGTACTTCTTTTTTTTATGTTGCCCTGCTTTATGCAAGCGCAAAGTGGTTATGCTAGATGGTATTCTATTCAAGAAGGTTCTGGAATTCATTTGGCTGGAAATTATAAAGAAA
>CALDEP010000071.1 GCA_937942475.1 uncultured Aureispira sp. | reverse complement strand
CAAGCACAACACTTAGTAGGGTCAAAAACTTTATTTTACTCATGATCTATATTTCTCTGCAATTTTTTATTATTAATCCTTGGTGTTTTTTAAGTAGTTGGACAAAAGTAATTAACATTAAATTGGGCATCTTTTGTTCGCTATCTTCCTTGAAAAGCCTCGCTTTAGCCCGCTAAAGCTACGTTTTACAACTCGTTAGCAAAAAAAATATACTCCAATTTTTAAGCTACTAATTTTGTCCACCTACTTATCTAAAAAAATGAATTACCAGGTATTAAATCCATCTCCTCCACCATAACCGCTATACTATCTTTCGTTTGAATCGTTGATTCTTGTATCGTCCAAACATTGAGTACTAATAAAACCATTAAAGAAAAGGCAGTTGCCCAAACATATTTCACAGGAACAAATTCTTCTAATTCTTGACTAATTCTTGCCTGTATTTTTGTAAATAAAAACGCAGGTGCTTCTACTTGCTCTATATTTTGAAGCATTTTATCAATATTATCTTTAGATTCTTTCCTCTTACTCATAATTATAAATTATTTCTACGTCCGAACTGTGGTGTTTGCTTTTGTTTTGTTACTTACTCTCTTAGACGACATTCAGGTACAAACACCTCGCATTTAATACTTTTTCTTTAAATTTTGTTTCGCACGTCCCAACAAAGACTCTACCGATTTAGGCGTTTTATTCATAATAGATGCTGCCTCCTTCAGGGATAGTTGTTCTACCTTAACCAAAATTAAAGCTGTTTTTTGTTGTTCTGGTAAATCATTAATATGCGCAAACAAAAAAGCCAAGGCTTCTTTCTCTTCCAATTGTATACCAGGATGATTAAACTCTACTAAATCGTGTTTAATTTGGTTGGAATTAGGATAAAAAATACTACTAATAAATGCAAATCGCTTCACCCGTTTTCGAGCTTTCAGTTCATCTAAACAATAATTAATTGCAATTCGATAAATCCACGTCTTGAGGCTTGCCTTTCCTTGATAGGAGGGCACTTGTTTGTGAATTTTCACAAAAATCTCTTGAGTAGCGTCTTCTGCATCTTCCATATTTGGAAGATAACTAAGACAGAGATTATACACTAAGCCTTTGTGTAGATGATAGAGTTCTTGAAAGTTCACTGGTGGATGATGGTTCTTGAAGTAAGATGAATACATCTTGTTGTCGTACCATGAACCTACATCCCCTAAATCTAGTGCTAAGTAGATGGACAAAATTAGTAGCTTAAAAATTGGTGTATATTTTTTTTGCTAACGACTTGCAAAACGTAGCTTTAGCGGGCTAAAGCGAGGCTTTTCAAGGAAGATAGCGGACAAAAGATGCCCAATTTAATGTTAATTACTTTTGTCCATCTACTTACTTATACCCAATTTCCTTCTTTTAATAATTCTAATAAATCAGGATATTCCAATTGTAATTGCAGTGCTCTTTTTACTTTTTGGTTGTCTATTATTTTGAAACTAATGTCTGTGCCCAGATCAAGTTGGGGTACTTCTAAGCCAAACATTTTTGCAGCAACAGGATAAAAATCTTTCTTTAGAGGATGCGTATCCGAGCAAGCATTGAAGGTTTCTCCCCAAACATTTTGCTCAATGATTTGCTTAATAATTTTAATACAATCCACTCTATGAATTAAGTTAATAGGAGCATTGGCTTGTTTAATTATCCCTGTTCTTCTAAAAAAACGTCCAGGATGTCGCTCCCCTCCTACCAATCCTGCCATACGAACGACTGTCGTTTCAAAATGAGTATTATCACTCAAAAACTGCTCATTACGATACAAATGATGGCTTTTGACCTCTATTCCTTCCTCTTCCGAAACCCTTCGATTCACATTCGGATACACAGAGGTAGAGCTTACAAACAGTACTTTTTGAATCGTAGACGCTTCTATCAAAGGCAATAAACTGGCAAATTGTTCTTGATCCAATTCAGCTCGATTGGGTGTAATGTTGATTATCAAAATATCTGCCTCCAAAAAGGTTGCAACAGCACCTCCTTCTACGCTTCCACTTTGAATATTGACTTGAAAGGCATTTTGCCCCATTTGAGTCAATCGTTTACAGTTTTCTTCAGAAGCAGTAGATACTTTTATGGTATAACCGCTTTCCGCCAAAGCTTCTGCCAGTGGTCCTCCTAACCAACCTCCGCCTAAAATACTTATGGTTTTATGTTGCATTTTGATGTTTTTTTTTTCAACGATTGATTACTACAGCAAAAGTACAATTCATAAACTGAAATCAACAATTCATATATTTCCTATTTTTTAAATCCAAATATATTCATACTTTGGGCGCACTGCACAATGAAGCTATTACTTAATATCTTTTGTTTTGCATATAAAAAATTAAATTATTCCAATTAAAATTAATTCGAAATGAAAAAGTTAATTCTTTCCCTTTTATTTACTTCTGCTGCTATTTATTCTAATGCTCAATTGAGAGTAAACACAGCAGGTGCCGTCACAGTTGGTACCACCCCTGCCACTATTACTAAAAAACTAACGGTTGATGGAGATGCCAGTTTTAAGTCTAAATTAGACATTGTCAACTTAAACAATACAAGTTCTGGATGGGGTGCTCAACTTCGTTTTGTGCCTAGTAATAGTACGACTCCCAATCATGTCATTGTTGATAATGGTCTAAACGAACTCGTTATTCATGTAGGATATAGTAACCCTACTGCTACCAATTTAAGAATTGCCTCAGGAACAAATACATTTACAGGCTATACTTTCATGGCTGGTGGAGGACATTTCTCTGATAAACGCTTAAAACAAAACATCACCCCCCTAAACTATGGTTTGAAAACATTGATGCAATTAAACCCTGTTAGTTATGAATGGAATGCAGCAGCTTATACAGAACTAAGTTCTCAAAAAGAGCTTTCCGAAAACTTTAAAGGCACACAAGTTGGATTTATCGCACAAGAAGTAGAGGCATTAATCCCAGAGGTTGTTAAAGAAGTTAAAGATGGTTACAAGTCTTTGGAATATCATAATTTGACAGCAGTGATTGTTCAAGCGGTAAAAGAACAACAAACAATTATTGAAGCGCAAGAAGCAGCGATAGAAAAATTAACTCAACAGGTTCAACAACTAAAAAACCAAACCACTAATATTGATGCTCTTGATTCTGAAAAAGCATTCCTTTTAGAGCAAAACCGTCCAAATCCATTTGCTACAAGTACATCAATCAAATACTCTACACCTGAAAATGCACAACTATTAATTACTAATTTAGAAGGTAGAACGATGCAATCTATTTCTTTGAATTCAGGAGAAAATAAAACCATAGAAATTTCGGCACAAGAGTTACACAATGGAATTTACATCTATTCTATCGTGGTAGAAGGTGAATTAAAATTAAGTAAGCGTTTTGTCGTTGCTAAGTAAGCAGCACTAATTCTCACTTCTTTTTTTCAACTCAAAACAATCTTATTATGATTAATAAAATAATGCTGCTACTCTTACTCAGCTTTCCTTTGGGAATCTTTGCGCAGAGAACAGCAGTAACCGAAGCCGAAGCTCGCACAGTAGCTTTAAATTGGCTCAATACAATGGATAATAGTCAATCTTATCAATTTCAGGATGTTCTAACCAATTTAGATTATGACATTGGAGAAGATTTGACCTTTTATGTAATTCGTTATAGCAATCCAGCTTTTGTGATTGTTCCTGCGACTAAATTTGTTCGTCCTATTTTAGCTTATAGTTCCAAGAATTCTATGGACGATAGTTTCATCGACCGAGAAAATAATGGTGCGCTTTATCTTTTAAGTTCTTACAACAAAGCAATTGAAATCCATGTAAGTACTGCAACCTATATGGAATTAGCCGAAGAGCAATGGACTAGTCGTTCGACTGCTCGTACAGGAACTAATTCGAATTACAATGGAGCTGCCTTATTGGAGCATTATCATACGTCTAGATGGATTGCCAGAAAACAAATTTTTAATTGCATGACAGAATTTGACAATTGGCCTAATCCTAGTAATAAGGACCGAGGGAATATGACTTGTGTTCCTCTTTCTCTATCACAAATTGCTAAATACTTTCAGCATCCATATAAAGGAAATAACACCATCTCAGCCTATGGTTCTAACGCAAGTATTAATCATCAAAATAGTCTTTATGATTATGAAATAATGCCTTTTAAATCGGGAAATTATGGCCCAGTAGATGGTTATCCTCAAAATCCTGATGGTTCCTTTCCTCCTGGAGCATTTGATCTATATTATCCGTATTGTGGTGATGGTAATATTACCAACCGAGACGATGCACCAGTTCTATCACAAATGGGGCAACTTATCTTCAATGTCGGTTCTTCTGCCAGAATGACCTGGTACGAAGGAACTTCTCTTTCATATTCTCTAACAGCGCCAACAAGATTAGCCAGCAACTTTAATTATAACTTCCTAAGTAGTAACAACATATCAACCGTACCTTTAGGAGGCAATACCGTTCTTTCTCCATCTGTCTTTAAACAAAAAATAAGAGCTTCCATTCTAAATGAAAGACCAGTTTTCTTTATTGGATTTGGGGCATCAAGTGGAAATGGTCATGCCTTTCTTTTAGACGGTTTTCAATGTGATGATTTTTTTCATGCATCTTTAGGTCTTTCAGGGAGTCACGATGGTTATTATTATATATTCACTGCAGATGCTAATGGAAATTATAATCAATTAACTTATATCTACAATCAATCAGCAGCAGTAGAAATACACCCAAACTGTAACTTAGTATCTGATATTACTGTTAATAACAAAACATATACTAGTGAAGAATTAGAGCAAGCACAAAATAACATCACAGCAAGTAACACAATTGTCCAAACAGGTGCAAAAACCTTTATGATTGGCGGTAATAGTGTTGAATTGACTTCTGATTTTGAAGTTGAATTAGGCGCAGAGTTGTTTATTAATATAGAAACTTGTGGCGTTCCCAAACAAGGGCATTAATACTAACTTAAAGTCAATAAAAAAAACAGCTGTATTTCTTCTGAAATACAGCTGTTCCTTTTTTATACTATTCTAAAAATTACCCTTCAGATTTCTTTGGTTCAACAGTCTCATTCGCTGCATTTCGAGCGGCACGTTCTTCCATTTTTTGATCGTAATCTAAGGAGCGTCTATAAAAGCTATACAACTTTCGATTGAGGTATTGTACGGCTTTAGAAGCTCTAGGCGAATTAATTTGGTTGATCCAAGAGGCTCGCAAAGAGACATAATATGGAAAAGGGTCCTCTAGTCGTTCTTTCAATTTCCGTACTCTCAAAACATCAAATGGAAATTCAGCGCCTCTTTCTTTATAATTAACAATAAAAATATGGGCTTCTTTTATTTTAATAGAAGGATCTACTTTGTTGTCCTTTCCTAAAAACAGCCCTTCTCGAACGCCACGATTCAAAGCACTACTACAAGTATCGTACATCAAGTAAACGGGACAAAAAGTAAAAGAATCCTGAAACATACTGGCAATCGCTTCATTAAATTCATCTCTAACTTTTATGGTTCCTGTTAGGATTGCCGCTTGGCGTTTTCGTTGCCCCTTTGTTAAGTTGGGGTTTCTGAGGTTGCGCTCTATGATTTCTATTTTGCGTTGATTCGTTTTTAGACGTACCACCAAAGCCCCCTTTCTTAATTCCTTGATAGAATTAAAGGCAAATTCTTTTTTTTCTTTTGTTAATACAATATCATCTCGTTGAGCGAAAACATTACTACCCAACATCAATACAATAAATAACAAGATACCATTTCTCATAGCTTTGATTTTCTTCTTGTAAAATAATAGCAACAAAAGTAGCTTAATTTGGTCGAAAGGAAAATTTGATTGGAATTGTTCAATACTTGAACCTAAGTTGGGAAATATACAAACAACAAAAATTAAACCAACTTAAAGTAGATTCTTCTAATTTTTTTAGGAAAAATACGCCTTTATTTTTTTATAAAATACGTACATTCGCAGTTAAGGAATGTTAAATAGCTAAGACCTTTCGTAACAATAGCTTACATTCACATTAAAATGATAATCCATTTGATTAGAGGCTCTTTAGCAATACGTTTATTATTGTTAAATCAATACTTCGTTCAGAACTCGAAGACTCAGCTCAGCTAAATCGTATTAGATTGATTATTAGCTATAATAAATCTAAAATATCCAAAGAGTCAATAAGCTAATAATCCATCTAATACAAGATGTGTTTTTATGTTTTTTTGTTAAAAAACTAAACCACGGAATAGCAGCGTAGCTAAACTCCGCGACCACGAAGTAGCAGCGCAGCTAAGTATTATTAAATTATAAATAGAAATAAAGAACATGCAAACTTCCGCCGATATACAATTACTTCAAGAACAAATTGCTCTGGAAAGTCAAGTTATTGAACGTTTAATGATGGAGACCAATAAAGTAATCATTGGTCAACAGTACATGTTGGAACGTTTAATGATTGGATTGTTAGCTCAAGGACATATTCTTTTAGAAGGTTTACCTGGATTAGCAAAAACGCTAGCCATCAACACCTTATCTAAAGCAATTAGTGCAGATTTTCAACGCATCCAATTTACGCCAGATTTGTTGCCAGCAGATATTGTTGGTACGATGATTTACAACCAAGCAGCAAATGACTTTACGGTTCGTAAAGGACCTATTTTTGCCAATTTCATCTTAGCAGATGAGATCAACCGTGCGCCAGCAAAAGTACAATCTGCTTTATTGGAAGCCATGCAGGAACGCCAAGTCACGATTGGAGAAACGACTTATAAATTGCAAGAACCTTTTTTGGTTTTAGCCACACAAAATCCAATTGAGCAAGAAGGAACCTACCCTTTACCAGAAGCTCAAACCGATCGTTTTATGCTAAAAGCATCCATTACCTACCCAAACAAAGAAGATGAACGTGCCATTATGCGCATGAATATGGCAGGTAGTTTTGAAAAAATCAATCCTGTTGCAACGATTCAAGATATCATGCAAGCAAGGGAAACCGTTCGTAAGGTACACATGGCAGAAAGCATCGAGCAATATATTTTAGACATTGTTTTTGCTACTCGTGAGCCAGCCCAATACGGCTTGAGTGAAATAGCGCCTTGGATTTCTTTTGGTGGTTCTCCTCGTGCTAGTATCAATATGGCTTTGGCTGCCAAAGCACATGCTTATCTGCGCAAAAGAGCCTTTGTTATTCCTGAAGATATTCGTGCGATTGCTCAAGATGTTTTGCGTCATAGAATTGGTTTGACTTACGAAGCACAGGCTGAAAATGTTACTGCGGAGCAGGTTGTTGAAAAAATATTAAATACCATTCAAATTCCTTAGGTTTTAATCCTGCGCTTTATTACTTCTTATAATCCTGTTGCTTCATTTACTCCGCCTTCGTCTCTATATTCACAGAGACAGATCGAGCAATGTTGATCGAATCCTTCTTAGGGATTTTAGGATTTTTAGTTTTAACGAACAGATCTATTCATCTTATTACTACTAGTTTATGCAAGAAATGTTTATTCTAAAAAACGGCAGTTCTCTCTTAGTTCGAGAAGCTACGTTTCAAGACGCATTACCACTCAATGAGATGATTGGTCAAGTTTTCGGTAGTTCAGATCAAGTCTTAACTTCTTTTGAAGAATTTCAGGTTTCAGGGACACTTCAAGCGCAGTTACAACGCATCAAGCATTTTTCGGAAGCGATTGGAAAGTGTGTGTTTGTGGCTGAAATTGACCGTAAATTGGTGGGTACCATTGATTTTTGGAATGGCTATAGAAAGCGAATTGAGCATACGGGAGAATTGGGGATGGGGGTTCTGTCCTCTTATCGAGATCAAGGAATTGGCGCTTGTCTAATTCAAGTGCTTTTAAAATGGGCGGTTGAAAACCCTGTCATTGAGAAAGTAAAATTAGGCGTCTTCGCCAACAATCCAAGAGCCATTCATTTATATCAAAAAATGGGTTTTGAGGAAGAAGGAAGGCGTGTAGCAGAAATAAAAATGTCGGATGGTCAGTACCACGACATTATTGAAATGTATAAAAATGTAAAATAAATGTCCGATACAAATGAAGATTTACTAGTTGAGAATTTAGAGCAATTAGACAAATTTAGTAGTCCAATTCAGCTGATAAAAAAGGCGCTTTCTTCCTTTTTTGTAGTCGTTATGATTGGGGCTGGTTTTGTTATTAATTGGATTGCAGCCCTTGTCTTCTTATTCGGCTCTTTTAGTAGTACTTCTTGGCTTTGGTATATCCTAGGTTTGGTTTTAATGCTTGTGATTTTTCCAGCCGTTTATGTCTATTTTGCTTATTCTTATGGACGAAGTGTTGCTTTTTGGCAAGCTTACAAAGAGGGCATTCGTCCGCTTGCTGCAAAAGTTTTTGGCAAAACCTTGGATAAATTCTTAGTAGAAAATCCAGAAGAGGCGGGTGCTGTCAACGAAAATAAAATTGCACAAGAAGTAGAAGAACGCAAAAAACATTTTTTGGAAAAATTGCCCGATTTTATTCGTGCATATTTTCAAATTTTCTTCACCAGTGGAGATGTTCTAAAGATTGTCAAAGAACAACGTAAATCAGGGGCAGATAAAGCTGTGGTCAAACAAAAAGCCATGCAAAGCTTTTTTGAATCCTTGGACCTTCAAATGGCGGAACTGATGGAGCCTTCTTTGATTCCATTTTATATTGTTGGTGCGGTCAATTTGGTTTGTTTTTACTTTTTGTTTTAATTAAAAAAATCTAAGAAAAACTATGAATGAAGAAGTAGAACAAATGAATAAGCTTGCTGTGGAGCAATTAGATGCCATTCAGAATAATCCAATGATTATTATAAAAAAAGCATTATCCCATTTGCCCGTGCTTTTATTAATTGGTGCTGGAGTTTTTATCAATTGGATATTGGCGATTGTTTTCCTAGTCTCTTCTTTCAGTACAACGACTTTTTTCTGGATTGCTGTTAGCCTATTGCTTTTAGTTATCATTTTTCCAGTAGCTTACCTTTTTGCAGGTCGTGTTTATGGACAGGCTGTTCTTATTTATGAAGCTTATCAGGCGATTATTAAACCTGTTTTAGCTAATTTATTGACCAAGGTTATCAACAAAGTTCTAAGAAACAGAGGGACGACGGCTACGTCTGCACAAGTAGAGGAAGAATTTAAAAAAGAGAGCAGTTCAATTTTAGACAAAATTCCTGATTTTATAAAAAATAGATTAACCCTTTTCGTAGTTATTGAAGATGTTATCAAAATAGCGACCAATCAATACAAAGATGGCTCAGGAAAAGAAGTTACTAGAGATAGAATCATAGAATTTTTAGATGCAAAAATGGGAGAATTGGCAAGTCCTTCATTGGGTCTTTTCTTTAAGATTTTACTCGGAAATATTATTATTGTAGGATTTCTTTTTTCGTAATGAATATGGATAGAAGTAGATTATGACGATAACAGAATTATTAAAAAAAGTTCGCAAAATAGAACTCAAAACTAGGGGCTTGTCCAACCAAGTATTTTCGGGTACGTACAAGACAAGGTTCAAAGGGCGAGGCATGTCTTTTAGCGAAGTGCGTCAATATCAATATGGAGATGATGTGCGGAACATTGATTGGAATGTTACCGCAAGAACCAACGAGCCTTATGTCAAGGTTTTTGAAGAGGAACGAGAATTGACCTTTATGTTGTTGATTGATGTGAGTGGTTCTGCTTTTTTTGGGACAACACAGCAGAGTAAGATGGAAATTGCAACGGAAATTGCAGCGACCTTGGCATTTTCGGCAAGTGTGAACAACGATAAAGTGGGTGCCATCTTTTTTTCGGACAAAGTTGAAAAATTTATTCCTCCTAAGAAAGGAAAGGCACATATTATGCGTATTCTGAGAGATATGATTTACGCCAAGCCAAGCCAAGCAGAGACCAACCTCAGTGAACCCTTGAAATATTTAACCAACATTATTACCAAACGCTGTACGGCTTTTGTTTTGTCCGATTTTATGTGTCAAGATTATAATAATGCTATAAAATTGGCGGCAAATCGACACGACACGATTGGCATTCATTTGTACGATCCATTGGAAGTCACGATGCCCAATGTAGGGCTGTTGCCTACGGTAGATGCCGAAACGGGCTTGAGTAGTTGGATTGATACTTCCTCTAAAACCGTTCGAGATCAATACAACCAATGGTACCAGGGCAATTTTGAGTATTTCAAAAAGACTTTTCTCCGCAACAATGCTGATGTGATGAGTGTTGCTACCAATGAAGCTTACCTGAGTATTTTAATAAAATTCTTTAAAGAACGACGCAACTAAAGATGCTAAAACATTATTTTTTTCTACTGTTATGCTTAATTGGCTGTTCTTGGGGTATGTTTGCTCAAGACAAAGGGCAGGCGAATATCTTTATGGATAGCACTTCTTTTTTGATTGGTGACCAAATTTCGATGGAATTGGTCGTTAATGTTCCTGCGGGTTATACGCCTACTTTTCCTATTATTAATGAATTATTAGAAAAGGAAAAATTAGAAATTGTAGAACAGCAAGAACGACAACTAATCAAAGGAAAGCCTAATTATACCTACAAACAAAGATTTATCTTGACTGCTTGGGAACCTGGTTCTTACCAAATTCCAGCCTTAAATTTTGCCTATAAGAACGATGGGGCATTGGTGGAATTTGAATCCGCAAGCCTTATGCTAAGCGTCAGCGCACCACAAGTCACTGGCGATAGTACCTATGTGGCTGATATTAAGACTATTTTAGCAGAATCGCCTAATTTCTTAGACCAATTGTATGCCTTCTTTACGCATCCTGTTGTTGTCGCTCTTCTCATTTTATTCTTGGCTTTCTTGGCATTTTATGCCTTTATGCAATACAAAAACAGAGCGAAAGCGGTGGTGCCTAAAACACCCGAAGAAATTGCGTTGCAGCAATTGGATCTTTTAAAACAAAACGACTTCTTGACGCAACAACGTTATAAAGAATTTCATACTAGTATTTCTTTTATCTTGAGAACCTATCTTAATCGTCGGTTTATTATCAAGGCTTTGGAGCGTCCGACTAGTGAATTTTTACCAAAATTAAAACAACACCCTTTATTAAGCCCCTCACTTTATGAGGAGTTTCAAACGGTGTTAGAGCATGCCGATTTGATTAAATTCGCCAAAGCATCTCCCTTAGATATTGGTAATAAAAAAGCCTTGAGTTTTTGTTTTGATTTAATTGAGTCCGTACAAGAAAAACTAGATCAAGAAGCTCAAAAAACTGTAGAAAAATAAATTATATGTCATTTGGAGAAATAGAATTTGCAAATCCATATTTACTGGGTCTATTGGTTTTCGTACCATTGATGGCTTGGTGGTATTACAAAAAGCAGGATGAGTATATTGCAGAAGTGCGATTATCGTCCACCCAAGGAATTGCAGTAGCGCAAAGCTGGAAGGTTAAGGCACGTCCAATTCTTCAAGTATTGCAATTGTTAGCCATTACGGCTTTAATTATTGCCTTGGCTCGCCCACAAGTGGTCCTCAAAAAAGAAAATGTCAATGCTGAAGGGATTGATATTATGTTAGCCCTAGATGTTTCGGTTTCGATGTTGGCAAAAGATTTTGAACCCGACCGTTTGGAGGCTTCTAAATTAGTGGCGGCAGAGTTTGTGGAGCAACGCAAACACGATCGTATTGGATTGGTTGTTTTTGCTGGCGAAAGTTTCACGCAATGCCCTTTGACGACCGATCATAATATTTTACGTTCTTTTTTGACCACCTTAGAATGTGGTTTGATTGAAAACGGAACGGCTATAGGCATGGGCTTAGCCAATGCCTGCAAGCGACTAAAAGATAGTGACGCCAAGTCAAAGGTCATTATCCTCTTGACTGATGGAGAAAATAACGCTGGTTATGCCTCGCCTATGCAAGCGGCGGATGCTGCAAAAAAACTAGGCATTAAAGTCTATACCATTGGAGTAGGAACCAAAGGTCAGGCTCAAGTTCCAGTTGCAAAGCGACCCAATGGAAGTTTTATTTATGGTTGGCAACAAGTCCGAATTGATGAAAAATTATTACAACAAATTGCAAAAGAAACGGGTGGCGAATACTTTAGGGCCCAAGACATGGACCAACTGAAAGCTATTTATAGTAAAATTGACTTATTGGAACGCACCAAAATAGAAACCACCACTATAAGAAATTATCAAGAAAAGTATCACGCATTTGTCTTATTGGCGATCTGTTTTGTCTTAATTCAAGTTCTATTAGCCAATACTTTATTTAAAACTATTGTTCGTTAAAAAAACTTATGGTTCTTTTGCAAATCTTGTGGAGTTTAAAACATAGGCTATTTTTTAACAGCTATGAATTGGGATATAAGTTTTAAGTAGAAAGTCGTAAGTCGTTTATTATCAAAAGAAAACTTACGACTTTCTACTTAGGACTTACGACTCATATAGTTTAACAAAGGTAGTCCTTAGAATATTATCACACGATTTTTCAAAGAACGAAACTTATTAAATAAAGTATTAAATCATATAATATATGTTCCATTTTGAGCAGCCCAATTATTTTTATTTACTACTATGCATCCCTGTGCTTATTGCCTTGTTTGTCGCTATTACCCTGCACAACAACAAGCTAAGAGAACATTTTGGCGCATTAATAGGATTGGAACGACTTGCTCCTAGTATTTCTCGCATCAAAGGACCGCTAAAGTTTGGAATTATGATGCTGGCGCTTGCCTTTTTGGTAGTCGCAATGGCAAATCCAAGAATGGGCAACAAAACGCAATCTGTTAAGCGAGAAGGAGTTGATATATTCATTGCCTTAGATATTTCTAGAAGTATGTGGGCAGAGGACATAAAGCCCAATCGAATGGAGCGGTCTCGTCAGTTTGCCCAAAAATTAGTCAAGGCTGTACGAGGAGATCGTGTTGGATTGATTTTATTTGCA
Organism: uncultured Aureispira sp.; assembly: GCA_937942475.1. Lineage (GTDB taxonomy): Bacteria > Bacteroidota > Bacteroidia > Chitinophagales > Saprospiraceae > Aureispira. The sequence continues at coordinate 12,566 of CALDEP010000071.1, read as the reverse complement.
GGGCATCCTTATTTGCAAATGCCCTTGACGACAGATTATGCTGCTGCTCAATTATTTGTACAAACGGCTAGTCCTAAACTAGACATTACACAGGGTACTGCCATTGAATCGGCTATTGATATGGTGGTTGAATTGGGCGAAAAAGAAGAACAGAAAAAACAACGTGCTTTAATCGTTATTACAGACGGAGAAAACCATGAAGTAGATGCTGTTGAAACGGCTAAAAGTGCTAAAGAAAAAGGCGTAACCACCTTTGTTATTGGAATTGGTACAGAAACAGGTGCCCCGATTCCAATTAAAGATGCAGGCAATGCGCAATTTCAACTAGATAAAAGTGGTCAGATTGTTCAAAGTAAAATGAATACAGATCTGATTAAGAGAATTGCCATCAGTGGTGGTGGAAATTTCTATAAGGCAAACTCGAATGCTGATTTAGTGATTGCCAAACTCGTTAATAAAATGTCGAAATTGGAAAAAACAGCTTTTGAACAACAGGAGTTTGATGTTTATGAATCTTACTTTCAGATTTTTGTTGCGATTGCCTTGATCTTATTAAGTCTTGAGTTCTTCATCAGTTATCGCAAGAGCAAATGGTTGAAAGAAACGCATTAATGCTCCTTTAATATTCAACGTTATGATCCTCCCTCAAAACATTTCAATTTCGACAAATAAGGACTTATTAGACCTTCCAATGATTCAAACTTTTCTCCGTCAATCTTACTGGGCAAAAGACCGAAGTCCTGAGATCATTCAAACTTCCATTGAGCATTCGTTTTGTTTTGGTTTGTATGATAATGAGCAACAAATTGGCTTTGCTAGAGTCGTTTCCGATTGCTGCATATTTGCCTATATTATGGACGTTTTTGTGCTTGATAATTATAGGGGGCAAGGTTTGGGGAAATTATTAATGCAGCACATTTTGAACGAATCTCACCTAAATAAGGTTAAAAAATGGATGCTTGGGACGAGAGATGCACATGGTCTCTATCGCCAACTTGGCTTTACAGATATTCCTGCACCAGAATTATGGATGCAATACGTTCGTTCTTAAATTGATGAATACTCCTTGAAGTAAGCCCTTCAGGGGCTTCCCTTATTACCAACAAAACAAATCAAAATAAAGATAAAATAAATGGACACGCCCAACAAGACAACATTTGAAGCTGGTGCTATTTTTTACACCGAAAAAGAAGGGAAATTTAGCTTATTCAAACTCATAAAACACGATGCAGAATTTGAGACCTACCACATCAAAGTCTATAATCCAGTAGATGCTTTGCCTCAAAAAGAGGACTTGGCTAAACTAGACGTCTTGGCTCATCATGCGCCCATTAATCAACATGGTTTTGAAAATCCTCAATTACTTTACTCTACTCCTCTTGAAGACGATGATTTAGAGGGCTATTTAGAATACATCAAGCAAATTGGAAACATAGATGAAGTGATTCAATATGCGAGCAAGTATTATAAGGAAGCTTATCAATTAGGGACTCAAAAAGAGCACGAACAAGCAATTCAACGATATACCAAGGCGATTGATTTGATTCCTAATTTCTTTGAAGCGATTGACAACAGAGCTTTTGCCAAGATGGATTTGGGTCGTTGGGCAGATGCCGTAGAAGATTTCACCTTGTCTTTGACTGTTCAGCCAGATAGTCTTTTGGCTATTTTCTCTATTGGCGAGTGTTACTTTAAATCCGCAGAATATGCAAAAGCAAAAACGTACTTTGAACAAGCGGTTGCACTCAATCCGAGTCATGAAGTCTCTCAACAGTTTTTAGCCAAAACAATCGCTCAATTGGAACCATAAATTCACTAAACCTAAACCCAATGAAAAATACACAAAAATGCCCAAAATGTGCCTGCAAAAAGATTCTTAGGATTCCTCCTTTTAAAGGAGATAATCATAATATGATTATGATTAAATTAGGTTGGTTGAAGTTCATCCGTGTTTATCCTGTTAGGTATTTGTGTGAAGGATGTGGCTATATAGAAGAGTGGGTAGAGGACAAATCAGACTTGGCTACTGTTATCAAAAACAAATCCAAGCTTTTTGGACTGTAGTTGCTTACAATCAATTCATTAAAAACAATTAGTCACCTAAGAATCATTTGATTAGCATTTCAATAAACGGACAAAACTAGAAACTTGGAAACAAGTATGGACACCATTATTTTCTACTAATAAATCTTCTTTAGATTTACCTAGTATAGAATTCTATGCTATACAAACTGCTAGAGCTAAGTGAAAATCATATTCCTTCAGCCTATTCAGAGCTTACCAACCGCTTTACTTCTCCTTCTGTTTATATACTTATGTTTTTTTTTGTCCCATCCCGATATAGATTCATACTTTTCATGAATTTAAACGCCACCTGATTAGTCAAATAATCAAAAAAACTCTTCTCCCCTGCCTCTAGCACACTAATTATCAACACAAAGCTTAGCTCTTATTCAACCTAAATTTAATGCGGAATATAAATTATTTATATTTCTTCAGAGGGATTACAAAACTTAAATCGTCTAATTATTTAATATTTTCAATTTATGTTACACTGTATTTAACCTTAGGATCAATAAAACATTATAATTATTTATTCAAAAGCTTTAAGTCTGTCAAATTCAAATTTTTTTGAAATCTCTGACAAAACTACTTATTGCTATAATTCATAATCCATTCAATAAAAAATCATGCTCTATTTAAAAATTTCAATTTTGGTACTAGCAAGTGTTCTCCTGCTTTTTTCTTCTTGTAATAAAGATGATGATAGTTCTGAAACAGAAGCTATTATCACAGAATCACTATTCAACAGTAGCTCCTTAGTTTCTTTCACAACAGTTGAGGCTACCCTAGAAGACGGAACTACGGCAGATTGTTTTCAAATTACATTTTCAGCTAATCCAGTTGCCAATGGTCCATTTTGCCCAGAAACAATTAATGATGTTGGAGGGATGGCGTTCTATGATGGCGCAACAGATCCAGGGTTAAAAGTACTTAGCGCAGGCTTATTAAATGCGATTGAAAGTGATGGCTATGATATGGTAAATGCCAATGGAACAGTTAATATCGATGATTTTTCGGGTACAGTAATGACTGATACTTCAAAATCTTACTGTTTAGATGCGGCACCAGATGACAACCTTCAATTGACATTTTTGATCCCTGTTACGCCTAAATTAGCTGCTTCTAATAATGATATTGATGAAGTAGAATTAATCGGACTTTCTCTAGACGGTGTTCCTGTCAATGGTGATCCACCATCTGCAATTAGTGGTCCTGCTGGAATGGGCGGAGGTCCTGGTGGCGGAGGTCCTGGTGGCGGAACAGGTGGTGCTACTACTTCGAGTCAAATTAGTATGCCTTCTATTGATCCTTGTGGTGGACACCATGATCCTGCTGGATATTATCACTGGCATTTTGTTCCTCAAGTAATTAACCAAGTACTGACGGCTAATAATATAACTGAAATAACTTGTACAAAAATAAATCAAACATCTGATCATGCTCTTTTTGGTTTTGCAAAAGATGGTTTTCCAATCTATGCTTATGCCACAGAACCAACTGATTTAGACGACTGTGGTGGAAGAACTGCTGCAACAAATGAGTTTCCTGATGGCGTTTATCATTATGTAGCTAGTACAACTTCTGCACCTAATGTTCCTAAATGTTTGAAAGGAGTTGCTGCCAATGATGCTTTTAGTTATAACTAAATTCTATTAAGTATAGCTGTATACTCACTTATAAGTAGTTCGTATACAGCTATATTTATGCATTCAAAATTATTTTTCTAAAAAAATTCAACATTAAATATGACTAAATTATTGATTGGATGTTTTTTTCTTATTTGCCCAATTTTTCTTTTTGCACACAACCCGCTTTCTGCTAAGTATTATTTGGAACATAACGAAAAAGGAACTTTTTTGAGTGTTTATCTTAGTCAAACAGGTGTAGATAAAGCCTTGAATAAAAAATATGGTCAAGAAACTATTCGACAAAAAACAGCCTTAGAGTACAAAGAACTCCTTGTTCAATATATTAAAAGTAATTTCAATCTTAATATTGATAATCAGAAGATAGAACTTTTAGATGGTGGTATAAAACTTGGAAATCACCAGACTGACCTAAAGTTTATCCTAAGCCCTTTTGCAAAGGATATTGAAACTATAAACATAAATATTTCTGCTTTCCAAGAAAATGAGAAACATCAAACAATATTTTCTTATAATCTATATGGTCTAGTGGATAAAGCTATTTTAAGTCATAAAAATGACTACACTGCTACGATTATATTAAACGAAGAAAAAAAAGACAGTAAAACTCTTTTGGTGAGTTCTTCAATAGGTATTGTTGTACTACTTTTACTTCTTGGGTTATTTGTAAAAAATAGAACCTAAAGAATTATAATGAGCTAGATGATAAGCAGAATTTCTGATTGACCTTTGCTTGAAGGAGGTAAATAAAGTCACCCCTTGCTATTCTAATGGGATTAAAACAACCATTCTAATTCATTCAGATTAACAATAAAAAAGGGAGTACAACTCCATAAAAGAAAACGGTTGCCTGAAATTCAGGCAACCGTTTTTTATGTTTATCGTATAATCGATATTTTTTGAGTAAAGATCGTTTGACTCGTTCGAACTCGAACAACATAATGACCAGAAGAAAACTGTCTTGTATTCAATGAAATTTCATTCAATGAATTTTCAGTAACCTTTCCAGTATATAAAATTGCCGCTTCTTGTCCTAAAATAGAGTATATTTCCACTACAACATCACCATCTTCAGGACTATATAAATATAGTACTTGATTCTCTGGATTAATCAAGGTAGGGTAAATTTTAAATTCTGATTTAGAACCAGTTATTACAACTGCTCTTATTTCAGAATACTCTTCGCTACCATCTGTATCAATCTGGCGTAGTCTAAAGTAATGCACACCAGGCGCTAAATTTTTCACATCATGCTCATAATAAGCTCCTGTTGCTGGATTTCCTGTACTTTGAACAAATCCAACCATTTCAAATTCAGGTAAACCACCTGTTGGTTTTGCATGTTCTATTTCAAAACCAAGGCTATTGGTTTCCGTTGCCGTTCCCCAAGTTAATGTCGCAGCATTGTTGTTCACTTTCTTTGCATTAAAGAATAACCAATCAACTGGCAAATCAACATTAGTTGGAATATCTGTTATCAATGCTTGGTCATCTTCACACATACATTGTTTCATTGCAGTACTAGTGGTTTGAGCAATTGAAATCACCATACCATTCAAATTATCACAAGATACAGGCGTTACAAAGGTAACGTTTTGTCTAACCGTTTGACTGTTGCCAATAGGAACGGTAATGGTATGTGTATGTAATAAAGCTCCCGTAGGATTTCCTGCCGCATCTGCACAATAAAACTCTGCAATCAATCCAGCAGGTGCATCTAGTCCATTATTAGTAACATCAAAATCTACACTATAGGCTTGTCCATTTGAAACAGCGTTTGTTGATGCTCTAGCATTAGTAATAGAAAAATCTGGTTTTTCTACAGAGAAAATCAAGTTTGCCTGTCCTGTAATTACTTTAACATCTCCACAAGCTGATCCATCAGCATCACAAGTAGGTCCTGCCATTGTAACTGTATGACTCACGGTAATTAGCTCTGAAGCCGAACAACCTGTAAACCCAGCGGTATTAACATCAAAAGAGAAATTAATAGTATCTCCTAAAGACCAGGTACTAGGGTATCGAACCGTAACACTACTCGATCCATTTGGATAATTAATTACCCCTCCAAATGTTGGGCAAAGTGCTCCATTAGATTCTGCACAAACAAAATTGCCTGCATAAACAATGTTCTCTGGAAGATCAAAAAATCCAGTATCACGACCTGTTGAAGCTCCATCAGGAATCATTTCTATTACAATACCCTGAACGGTGTCTGTACAAGTGGTATTACCAACAAGAACGATATCTGTAGAAACATTATAAGGAGGCACAAGCCCTGAAATTAAAATTGGAGGCTCAAAAGAAGTTAAATTACTACCCCCTGCTGCACTTCCACAAGGAGATATGCCTCTAGGTTGTAAGTAAAAACTTGATCCAGATCGGAAGTCACAAGTTGTTCTAAATCGGAATGTAAGCGTTGCTTGACGTTCAGCAGCGTTACTTGCTTCTCTAGTTCCAAATAAACCATTTGTTGCAATACTATGTGTCCCTGGAATTTGAGCATCTGCTGCTGATAAATCAACACTTAAATTTTGACCTGAAAGAGTTGCTGTAAAGGCTCTAGCAGGAGTACCCAATGGATATTCTATTGTTGGATCGCCCAACAAAATAACCCCTTGAGGAAGTGTCAAGTCTAAGAACGGATTTAACACATTCGCTAAATCGGCACTGTTTAAGGTAAACGAATAAATTAAGGTATCACAAATATCATCTGTTACACCCGTTGCAATAGGATTCAATTGTAAGGTCCCAGCTTTAGGGTCTGTAAACAATGGTAAACTATCTATTTCACAAGTGCTATTATAAGCAGATAAACTAGTAGGGTAAGCTGGACAATCAAAGCCTGCTAACATAAACAAGGTATCTGGTAGACATTGGCTATAAGTTGCTGTTACTCTGAAATCATGAAAAACATTTCGGTTGATATCTCCAAATTCCCAAATGTTATTCACTTGAGTTAAGGCGGTTGGTCCTGTTGCCGCTCCATTTGCTGCAATGTGTTCAATACTTGTAATACTCACATTCCCAGAAGGAGTAGCAACACTCAAAAATACATTTGCGGCATCAGAATTACCCGTCGTGTTAGTAAGGCGGATGTCCCACTCTATTGTAGTATTGGTACCTTCTGATGTTTGGCTTGAAACATTTGTAAGCGTAATATTTGGCTTGTTCCAGTTTAAATTAGTTTCAGTAATAACCGTATCCAATAATTCCAAGCTTTGAAGCTGAGGAAGTGGATGAAAAGCATCCATAATCATCGTGATGGGTACATTTACATTGTCAGGGGTTGCACAGGTAGCTTGGATAAATACTTGCACTTCAGATCGTTCAATTCCATCTGGGATAAGTTCTTGAACAGGGTTAGATGGAATACCACCTGGTTGATAAAGCTGTCCTACGACAAAAACAAGTGTATCTGCATTCGGGTCTAATGGTTCAATTGCTATATTATTAGGTACTCCAATAAAACTAGACAACCTTGCGCTAACATAGTTATAGCCTGTTGGCATAACCATTCTAACAGTGTCAGGATAAGCAATTGGTCTCCATTCGTTCGGGAATATATTAAAATCCTGTATATTAGCTCCCGTTCTGGCTTCGAACTCCAAATCTATCTGTCTTTCGCCACAAGAACTAAACGTTCCAATTCCTGCAATATCAAGCCCTGGATTGATGTTATAAACCGTATAAATTTCAGAATAAGCATTGCTACCACAAGAAAGTTTTTGTGCGAGAGTAGGATTAGCAACCTCTGAGACATAAAAATCAATAGGGTAAACAATACCACTAAAGATGTCTGTTCCGTTTAGTAGATTAACTAAGTTAGCACGAACTACAATGCTGTCTCCATTTTCGAAGACAAAACCACTCATACTAGGACAAGTTGCGCCTAATGTATTTGGACTAACATCAATTACATACGTTCGTTTGGTTCCACCACCAGAAAGTGTCGAAGTAGCGGTTGCTCCTGTACAAGTAAAGGAAGTTCCTGTACTTGCGTCAAATACTTCTATAGAAGCATCTAAAAAGTCCCAATTATCATCTATCGTAAACTCGCCATAAGCATGATTCAGAACAGGGTTTCCTGAGCTGATAAAAATAGTTGCGTTAATTGTTGCTTCCGCAGTATCCAAAACAATAAACCTAGATCGGTCGATCGTACTTAAATTTAATGATCCTGAAGCATCAGGAAGGCGATCATTGTTATTATCAGGTAAACCTAAATTTGTACGAACAAATTCGAACCCATTAACAGCAGCTCCTACACAAGAGCCTCCTACCGTACATTGTTCTATCGTTAGACCTTCCGATACTTCATAAAGGCAAATTTTACAATGTGCTGAATTGCTAGGACAAGAATTAACTAATAAACGCTTAGTAAGCACCTGGTTGGTACCACAATTGCCACAAACCCCTGATAAAACAATGTTAAAAGGAATATTATTAAATTGGTTACTACTAGCAACAGCAAATTCTGCTCTAATAGTATCACCCGAAATAGTAACCGAAGTAGGCGCTGTTCCGCCCCAATCAATATCACCAGGGCTGTTGTTAAATACAACTCCACAAGGAGGAAGAATTACTTCCCAAAATAAGGTAGAGGTAGATGTCAATCCTCTTATACTTGCAATCGTAGAAGTGAACGTTCTTGTTTGACCATCTGCGATAGCAGGGAAATTATTTTCTAATGGATTAACTGCATTAAACTCTCTATTAGAGGTAAAACTTGCATCAGCGATACTAAAGCTTGCACCACAAGCATCTCCATAAACGATGTCTTCTAGCCTATAACCATCATAAAGATAACGACCACAGGTAGTTGGACAAGGATGTTCCACATCCATTTGAAGTTCAATAAATTGTCCTGCTGGAATTGAATCTAAGGTATAGGTTGCCTTTTTAGGTCCAAAAGGATTGGCAACAATTGCCGTTGGTCCACCACCACTAGAAAGTGTAATGGTAGAAGAATTCGCCACCAAAAGCGTTGCACTACCGCCTACGGCTCTTACCTCAACAGCAAAAACAACATTGACGGCATTTCTCGTTCCAGTATTCGTCACTCTAAATGTCTTAGTAAAAATCTGACTATCAAAACAATCTGGATTATCATCTACCGATTGATTAGAAAACACAAGATTGGGAACTCCTGGAGGTATCGATACATTTGCTGTCGCTGTATTAATAGTCTGACACCTTGTAATACATTCCCAGTAGGTTCCATAGCGAGTTTCACCATCTCCTGAATTAGAAAAACAACTTAAAATTTCAATCGTTTCCTCTATAACAATTCTTTCTCCGTTACACAATTGCGCACCAACTCCAAAAAGAACTTCAACATCTAGTGTATAAAAAGAAGTATCTCCATTTACAGTATGTGCTGTTAAGACGATAGGAAGTGCTGGTGGATTCGCTCCTAAGGTTCCTACTAGTCCAGTTATGGCAATTTGGTTTATCTGAATACCGATTGCAGCATCAACGGTGTAAAATTCCACCACTTTCACGCAACCTAAACCACCATTGGTAATAGACATACCACGAATAATAATATCTCCTGGATCTCCTTGTACACTTGGAATAGCACCACTACCTCCTGGTCCACTCAAAGAAACTAATGCTTCGTTCAATCCAAAAGGAATGACGGTAGTATTAACATTGCCAAGGTTGTTAGCGATGGTTGTACCAGGGTTATTATAAGTTACAAAAACAGAATCCACCAAGGTGTTCCCTAGGTCTCTGTATGCAATTGCTCGACAATCTGCCGATCGACTGATTCTAAAAACACAAGTCTCTCCAATATTCATTGTTCCTGTAAACGAAAAAGAAGGTTGTTGAAGGTTAGATATATTTGATTCTGTAATAGAAATTCCTGAGGGATTTGATACTAAAACGACAGACCCAGCAGTATAACTGATGCCTGGGGGTAAAAGAATATCAATGGAACTTCCTGTAATCGTACTATTGGCTGACAAGGTTATGTCAACGGTTTGGGAATCTATACAGACTTGAATGTCTCCAGATGATGCTCCCGAGGTTACGCTCAGTTGGGAATAACCTACCTGCGTGGAAAAAACCAACAGGTATAAAACAAAATAGAGGTATTGCTTGGACATATAACTAATTTTTAATAATTACAATTATCACGAGTCAAACTCTATGGAATAAAAGGGGGTTAAAACGCCATAAAAATTCAATCTTGATAATCCTTAATAAATAATGGAGGTGTTTACGGGGGTAAAAGTAATATAAAAGTTTTGTACTTCAATTATCTTTTGTTACAAAGAAAGTCTAAAGCCTTCTAAACAGAGTTAAAGCAATCAAAATCAACTCATTTCGAGTACAACACACCGCATTTTGAGCAAAAAAAAGTGTTCTATATTTGTTTTTTTTTATTTTTTATTTTTTTTTAAACTATTATTTACAAATCAGTAATTGAGCATTCTTAACTTATCATAAAAGCAGCTCATTATATTTTCCTTTTTTAAGGACAATAATCGCTTATTGTGTAAGTCTTTTTGTTAAAAAAACAGCTATGAAAAAAGGAAATTTGACTAAAAATTTATTAGAGCTTAATTTAGCCATGCTTTTTATTAGTACTTCAGGGGTATTAGGAAGGTATATTGATATGCCAAGTCCCATTACTATTGGACTTCGGGCATTACTAGCTTGCATCGTTTTATTTCTTTTTTGCAAATGGAAAAAAGCCAATTTGCGCCTTCAAAGCAAAGATCGAAAAACGATTCTTGTTAGTGGTATTTTATTGGGTTTGCATTGGACGACCTACTTCTATGCCTTGCAATTATCAAATGTAGCGATTGGAATGCTCTCTTTATTTACCTTCCCTGCCATTACGGCAATACTAGAGCCAATTATTTTGAAAACTAAAATACTCAAGGTGCATCTTTTTTTAAGTCTGCTTGTTTTGATTGGCATTTATTTTCTGGTGCCCAATTTTGACCTTCAAAATAGTCAATTCAAAGCGGTTGGATTTGGGGTCTTATCTGCCTTTTGTTATGCCTTGCGAAATATAGCCATGAAATCTAAAATTGACCACTACGATGGTTCGGTTTTGATGGTCTATCAGTTATTAGCGATTGCCGTTTGTTGGTCGCCCTTCTTCTTCCTTCTTGATGCTTCTAATCTAATCACTTATTTGCCTGCAACTATTTTATTAGCCCTGTTAACAACATCCATTGGACATACGTTATTTCTCTATAGTTTAAAAAACTTCTCTACCATAACCGCAAGTATTATCAGTTGTACACAGCCTATTTATGGTATCTTAATTGGATTAATCCTATTGCGTGAAGTACCTGAATTAACAACTATTATAGGAGGACTTATTATTATTTCAACCGTTTTGGCAGAAAGTATTCGGTTAAATTTATTAGAAAAACAAGCGCCTCAACAAAAATAAATAGCGTATGAATATTCAAAACTTATTGATAGGAACAGCCATTGGTGATGCTTTTGGCGCAGGAGTTGAATTTCAAGATAGAGATTGGATTCGAGCAAATGTAGATTTTTCTTGTTTTGTTAATGCTCGAAATTCCATTCAAGTCCCCCTAGATCAGAAAGCTATTTTTACCCAAGGCTATATGGCTTGGGACTATACTGATGATACTGAAATGACTATTGGTGTTTTTAAGGCTTTAATTTCCAACACAAACTTTTCAACCCATTTACTTATTCAAGAATGGGAAAAAGAATACAATAAAGGAATCAAAGAAAAAGGTTTCGGTCGGAATGGGCATGGTTCTATGAGTTGGTATTATTCGGGAGAAAAAACCATAGAAGAAATTCGTTCCTTTCAAAAAAACCGTCCCAACCCTGGCAATGCCCCTGCCATGCGAGCCGTTCCAATTGGCTTAATGCCTTCTTCCTTAATTAACGCTTATGCCGCTATCAATGCCAATGCAACCCATCCAAATATCAATGCGATTCTAGCTAGTCAATGTATTGCAAGAGCCGCTGAGTTTTTATTAATTCAACAAGGCAATGTCCATGAACTTATTTCATACTGTATCAAAACAGTTCCTCTAAATGAAGAATATCTGAGTTACTTAAAAGCCGTTGAGCAATTGCCTCCCTACAATAATTTAACGGAAAAAGACTTTGAAATACTCTGTGGTGCCCAACCCATTCAAGCGCCTTACTTTTTAGCAGGCATCAAAGGCGTTCCCTCAGATTCTAAATATACAACAGGCGCTGTTTTGTATCTACTAAAACAGGCTTCTACCCCATTTGATGCGCTCCAAAAATCAGTGTACTTAGGCGGTGATGTAGATTCTGTTGCTTCAATTACAACAGGTATTTTAGCAGGTAGCATGGGCTTGGATAGTTTGCCTTCTTTTATGTTAGCATCAGTAGAAGGAGTTTCTTATTTGAAAGAAATTGGAGCACACTTTTCGACTCGCTTAGCTTCTTCTTAATCTATTACGCTTTAATAAGGGGCATCCTTATTTAAAATTTTAGCCTTTTTATTTAATAAGGACATTTCTTATTTAAAATTTAGGGCTTTTTCTTTAATAAGGGCATTCCTTATTTAAAATTTAGAGCTTTTTCTTTAATAAGCCCATTTCTTATTTAAAATTTCACCCTTTTTCTTTAATAAGAGCATTTCTTATTTAAAATTTGGGGCTTTTTCTTTAATAAACCTGTTTTGTATTTGTAAGGCTTTCTCAAAAAAGTATTCGAACATTACTAAAGATGGACTACAAAAATACCATTTTTTCAAAAAAAATTATTTTTCAGCTAATTTTGATCTACTTTTGTAACATCCAATCTACAAATATTACTCATAACCCTTTCCTACTACTATGGCAGCCACTAAATATTTACTCGTCTTATTCTTAT
>CALDEP010000070.1 GCA_937942475.1 uncultured Aureispira sp. | reverse complement strand
GCTATCCTATCATTTTGATAGGATTTTCCATTTAAGGAATATTCATAATTGGTATGAACTTCGTAGGTGTGTCCACCTTCGCTGTCGTGACTGGTTATTAGCTCTGAACCGATTATTTGGGCTGTTGTCGTGGGCCAATCTAAGGCCGTTTTAGATTGATTGTAACCATCGTACGCTTGTTTAAGTACACAGAATCCAGCGATGTAGAAGATACTTATAAAAAGAGCAAAAAAAATCATTTTCATTGGTTCGCCTATATTTTTTTTGATAAAAAAGATAGTGTTGTTAAATTAATTGTCTTTACTAAACGGCAGCTGTTTAGGCTTTTTATCAACTGTATTGCCCAATACCATTAAGTGATTGTTGTGCTGTTAGCGGTACGTATGCTGCCATTTTTTCTATATTTATAATAGTACCTAATGTTACGCAGTTTTCATAACGGACGTAATGAAAAAAAGGGGGACGAAGCGATGCTTCTTATTTTCTATTCTGATGATTATACTTCAAATGGTTTCGGAGCGAATGCTCCTAAAAAGGGCATCGCCCTGATACCTTTTAATCCCAATAAAAAAATCTTCATTATGTTCATTATGAGAGCTGCGTAACATGAATTTATAAGAACGATTTTTCAAATCTTTCGAAATGGCAAGTATACCCATTTGGATTTCTTACTAAGTAATCTTGGTGTTCTGGTTCTGCTTTCCAAAATGGAGCAAATGCTTCTAAAGTGGTTACAACAGCTGCTCCCCATCGCCCAGATTTGTTTACAATTTTAATCATATCTTCTGCCACTGCTTTTTCTTCCTCATTTTGAAAAAAGATAGCAGAGCGATAGCTAGAGCCTTTGTCGTTTCCTTGTTGGTCGACAGTTGTTGGGTTGTGAATTCTAAAGAAGTAATCTAATATTTCTCTAAAATTAGTTTCAGTTGGATCATAGGTTAATTCAATCCCTTCCGCATGTCCTGGATGATTTCGATAGGTCGGATGATCGTTAATGCCACCTTGATAACCAACTTCTGTCTCTTTAATACCTGGTCGGACTCGGAACAAATCTTCCATTCCCCAGAAACAACCACCTGCTAGGTATGCTTTTTTATAATTACTCATAATATGTTTTTTTATCTTTCACTAAATTATACTTTTTTATTTATGAACTGCAAGAAAGCATAGAACAACCTACTTTATGTCGAGCCCATTCTGGTCGTTTGGCAAACCATTTTTCTTTTTCTACTTGTTCTTCGTATGGTTTTTTTAGTAATTGATAAATTTCCTCAATCAGTTCATAATTGCCTTTGTCTGCCTCGTCGATTACTAATTGTGCCATATAGTTTCTCAACACATACTTAGGGTTGAACGCATTCATTTTAGTTTGTCGTTGAGTATCCGTAAAAGACTCTTGCTTTAATCTATTATGATATTCCATAAACCATTTTTCCCACTTCGATTTTAGTGTGTTTTGAACATCAGAAGCCTCATAGAATGCATTACTAATTTTATTTAAGCCTTTTTCTTTATCATCTTTTGTTACACCAGAAAGTGATCTAAAAAAGATGGTCATATCCGTTTCTGTTTCCTGTAAAATACTTTCTAGATCATGTACAAGTTTTGAATCCCCTTCATTTTCTTCAAACAAGCCCAATTTAGATTTCATCATAGTTAAATATTTGCTTCTAAATTGCGTAGCAAACGTTTTTAATATAGATTCTAAAGGTGCTGCATCTTCGATTATAGGGTATAATGCATTCGCCAATTGAAATAAATTCCAATGAACCATCTCAGGTTGCGAACCGTATCGATAGCGTTTTTGCCCACGATCTGTTGTATTCGGCGTCCAGCCATGATCGTAGCCTTCTAACCAGCCATAGGGACCGTAGTCTATCGTTAATCCTAAAATAGACAGGTTATCTGTATTCATTACACCATGCACAAAACCAATGCGTTGCCAATGAATAACCATCTCTAAACTTCTTTGAGCGACCTCTTTGAAAAAATTGATATAAGTATCTTTTGATGGCTCACCAAGATGTGAAAAGTGATTTTTGATAGTGTAATCTACCAAGATTTTTAAGGTCTTTTTATCTTGCCTAGCTGCGAAAATTTGAAAACTACCAAATCGTAGAAAAGATTCTGCGCTACGACAGACAATGGCTCCTTTTTCATAAGCTGGATTTCCATTGTACATAACATCACGTAATACCTCATTACCAGTTAAAGCCAAAGATAATGCTCTTGTGGTTGGCACCCCCAAATGATACATGGCTTCACTACACAAATATTCACGGATAGAAGAACGCAACACTGCTAAACCATCGGCAGATCTGGAGTAGGGGGTTCTACCAGCTCCTTTTAATTGTAAAGCCCAATTTTTATTATTATGCTCAATTTCACATAAGTTAATGGCACGACCATCTCCCAATTGTCCTGCCCAATTTCCAAATTGATGCCCACCATAGCACATCGCATACGGGTTGGTGTCGGGCAATATTTCGTTTCCTGTAAACACGTTAAGAAATGAGCTGCCCTTCGCATCTTCAACAGAAAGCCCAATTTCATTTAACATCTCTGTAGAAGTATGAAGTAATACGGGGCTTGATGTATTGGTTGGTGTAACATAGGAATAGCAAGATTCTGTTACTTGTCGATTGATGTTGTTTCTATTTGGGTCGGCAGGAAGTTCTTTATTGAATTTATCTTGTAAGTTTAAAATCAAAATATTTTATCTTTTTATTAATTACAAATTTATATCTAAGAGGTCCTTAATTATAATACTTCGTGGAGTTTAGCTACGCTGCTACTCCGTGGTTTAGTTTTTTAACAAAAAACATAAAAACAGATCTTACATTAGGTTGATTATTACTTTGAATATATGAAGGTCATCTAGTTGATAATTAATCTAATGCGATTTTTGTACGAAGTAATGAATTAGCCAATTCATTATAGTAAGAGCTTGTTGGGGATTTAATCCCAAGCTGCAAACGTTTGATTTTGACTATTATATTTTATAGAACGTTTAAGAATGCTTTTAGGTTTATATTAGTTTTTGATTGGAGTTTTTTTTAGGCAGGTTGAGCCATAGATACACAAACCGTTTTCACAATAGTAAATGAACCATTTTTAGGAATAATTTCTTTTGCAGGATAAAGTGGAGTGGCTGTATCTTTTTTTAGAATCCACTAACTATTTTCTTACTTATACAAAAAAAGCACGATAGACAAATAAGGTTGTCTATCGTGCTTTTTTTGTAAACCAACTATTTAAGCTAGTTTTGGTGGAGGATATCGGGTTCGAACCGATGACCTCTTGACTGCCAGCCAAGCGCTCTACCAACTGAGCTAATCCCCCGTTTTGTCTATTGGGAACACGAATATAGGATATAAAACGAAAATCCACGAAATTCTATCGAAAAAATCTACTTTTAGAAGCGAATTTGGAGACAAAAAGTTCCAGATAGATAATTTTTTAGTAAAAAATGTATTTCTATCACTTCCTGTATTATCTTTGTGGGTCGAAAAAAAATATAGCGTTCCTTGACTTGTCAAGGAACTCCAAATAGAAAAGAAAGATGAAAGCAAGAAGTCATAAAGAAGATAAGGTAAATGTAATCACTTTGGGTTGTTCCAAAAATATGGTTGATTCTGAAGTATTGATGAATCAATTGCAAGCCAATGATTATGAAGTGGTACACGATAGCAATGATGCGGATGCAAATATTGTGATTGTGAATACCTGTGGATTTATTGATTTGGCAAAAGAAGAGTCGGTGAATACGATTCTTCAGTATGCCGATGTGCGTGCTCGTGGAGAGATTGATAAATTGTATGTGACGGGTTGTTTGTCGCAACGGTATAAGGATGATTTGGAAAAAGAAATTCCAGAGGTGGATGCTTATTTTGGAACCTTGGAATTGCCTGCGATTTTGGAGAAATTAGAGGCAGATTATAAGCACGATTTGATTGGCGAGCGTCTATTGATGACTCCACCACATTATGCTTATCTGAAAATCTCGGAAGGTTGTAACCGTACTTGTTCTTTTTGTGCCATTCCTTTGATGCGTGGAAAGCATGTTTCTAAGTCAATTGAGGATTTGGTAACAGAGGCGAAAGGCTTGGCAAAAAAAGGTGTTAAAGAATTGATGTTGATTGCCCAAGAGTTGACCTATTACGGTCTGGATATTTATAAAGAAAGAAAACTAGCCCAACTATTGCGTGCCTTGAGTGATGTAGAAGGAATCGAGTGGATTCGTTTGCATTATGCTTATCCTAGCAAATTTCCATTGGATATTTTTGATGCGATGAAGGACTTGCCAAAGGTTTGTAATTACATTGATATGCCTTTGCAACATGCTAATAATGCGGTATTGAAGCGTATGCGTCGCCAAATCACGAAAGAGGAGACGATGGAATTGATTCGTGAAGCTAGGGAGCGTGTTCCTGGAATTACGTTTAGAACCACTTTGTTGGTCGGCTATCCTGGAGAGACAGAAGCGGAGTTTGAAGATATGGTGGACTTTGTTCGAGAAGTGAAATTTGAGCGTGTTGGGGTGTTCCAATATTCTCACGAAGAAAATACGTCGGCACATGATTTTGAAGATGATGTGCCTGCGGAGGTAAAAGAACAACGTGCTGCTGCAATTATGGAAGTACAAGCGGACATCTCTTGGGAGAACAATTTGGCGAAGGTTGGAAAGACCTTCAAAGTTTTGTTTGATCGAGTAGAAGGAGAGTTTTTTGTTGGTCGTACGGAATTTGATTCGCCAGAAGTAGACAATGAGGTTCTAGTGAAAACAGAAGGAAATTATGTGCGTATTGGTGATTTTGCGATGATCGAAGTGATTGATGCCACAGAATATGATTTGTATGGAAAGGTCGTACAGGCTTAAAAATAGATTTTAGATACTAGACCTTAAAAGCAGAGCGATCTTAGCCTTGCTGTTTAGACCGGCTCTTACTAGCTTTTAAGGGATTAAGGGAGAGTAGATTATTTTCTCTGTACGCTATGAATTTTTATTTACTGATAATGAAGGGCTTAAAAGAGATTTTGAGATTCAAAATTTAAAAAGAAAGCAATATATTAGTGCAATAGCTACAATTTTGTAATTTTGTTACGGAATTTCTTAACACACAAAAAAGACACGAAAATATGGGATGGTATAAACGTGATAAAAATAGTATAACGACTTCCACTTCTCAAAAGAAGGAAACTCCCGACGGGATTTGGCATCAATGTAATGCTTGTAAAACCACTTCAACCGTTAAGGATTTAGTAGAAAACTTATATGTATGCCCGTCTTGCAATCAGCACGAGCGTATTGGCTCACAAGAATATTTTGAAATTATTTTTGATAGGAGCAAATATACAGAAATGTTTAGCGACATTATTGCGCATGACTTTCTAGAGTTTACCGATTTAAAAGGATACCAAGAGCGTTTGGATGCTGCTCGCGTGAAAACAGAATTAGATTCTGCTATGCGTGTAGCTAAAGGAAAAGTAAAAAAGGTAGATTTTGTTATTGCAGCGATGGATTTTGGTTTTATTGGTGGCTCCATGGGCTCTGTCATGGGCGAAAAGGTTTCTAGAGCAATAGATTATTGCATCGAACACAAAACACCGTTTATGATTATTTCCAAATCAGGTGGTGCTCGTATGATGGAATCTGCATTTTCTCTAATGCAAATGGCTAAAATTGCGGCTAAATTGACACAATTGGCAGATGCAGGAGTGCCTTATTTATCTTTCTTAACGGACCCAACTACAGGGGGCGTTTCTGCTTCCTTTGCGATGTTGGGAGACTTTAATTTCTCTGAGCCAGGTGCTTTGATTGCATTTGCTGGACCTCGTATTGTCAAGGAAACCTTGAAATTAAAAAAGTTGCCTGATGGATTCCAACGAGCAGAATTTTTGTTGGATAGAGGCTTCTTAGATTTTATTGTAGAACGTAAGGATTTGAGAGAGAAATTGGCAGATATTCTGTATATTTTGAAGAAGTAATGGTTTCGTGTTTCGACACAACATAAAACAAAAATGCCTGCTGAAATTCTTTAGCAGGCATTTTTTATGTATTAGAATAAGCTTTTATTCTTTTAAGACATATTTTCCATCTGTAAACAGATAGCTGCCTTCTTTGAGTTTTACCAAGTCTTTTAGTTTTCCTCTAAGATGTTTGATCTGTATGGTTCCTTTTTTATTAAGCCTAAAACTATATTGATACTGTTTCGTGCTTTTTTGATGCCGTGGAACTTTTTGTGGGTTTGGATCTATGCCATCAAACTTTGATTTATAATAACTCTTAGCTTCAAATAAAAGCTGTTTGCTATCTAAATTCCACACGTCATATTTCTTAATCGTCGTTCTAGTCGTTTGTCTAAAACTTGATCTATAAAATTCGTTTATAAGGTGGCATTTACGATAAAAGACGACTTCTTTAGCTCCTTTTTTGTCAATTTGAACCTCGGCAACAATTTTCGGAAGACTACAAGTACAAAGACCATAGGAAGAATCAATACTTGAAAGCGTAATCGTATCCTTTGAATCGTTATACATGTAATTCGGTCGATTATCATATAGATGAACCAACTTAATGTTCTCAACAGATCGGCTAGAAACACTAGGATTTTTTTTACCCAATAAACTATCTAAAGTATGTTGCCCAACTGACTTAAAGGTGGCAAAGAGTATTAAAATACTAACTAAATACAGTTTGTTTGTCATAAAAAAAGATCAAAATAAGGATTACTCCAAAACACCTTTTAAAGCCAATAAAACATCATAAGGTCCTTCTATAATAGTAGAATTGACCAACCAATCGGGGACAGAACCACCCAAATCAGCGACAGATTGCTGAACGACTTTAACCATACCATTGCCTTGATCTACAAATAACCAATGTCCTTTGGTGCGAGGCACTCGAACAATACCGTCTTTTTCTGGAATGAAGTTAGGAAGGGATTTCATGGTTACTTTAACTTGATTGCCCTTTTTTATAAAAATAGAGTGGGTAATATTATCACGATCGGCAACAGGCCAAGGCGCATTTCCTAAATTATAAGTAATAATATCATTTTTTGAATTTTCCTTCAAATTAGAAACCTCTATACTTCTTGCCATGAAAGACTTGCGTTTCACAGGGTCTCTATAGGCTTCTACCGCCTTATCTAAGGTTGTTTTGATGTAGACCGTCGCTCGGTATTCTTTGATACTCCAGCCCTCAATAAAACGGGTTTCTATTTTGACGCCATTTTTTTCTTTGGCAACTTTCCACGCTCCTTGAGCAGTTGCGGTTTGGGATGTTAGGGACAGCCCTAAAATGAATAGTAGGGAAAAGATAGTGTATTGAATGGTATGCATTAGATAATTGTGTTTTGTGTTTGTCGATTTGGGGTCAACAAACGATGTTTTTTTGAGATTGTTACGATATGAATTAGCAGCTATAGATGCACTTTTATTTAGCTGCTGCTTCGAACCTTATAATATAGGCTAAATGAATCAGTAATGCAATTAAAAAAGCGAATTAAGCCTTAATATTAACATAGAAAGTGTTCTAATTCATTAATTACCAACTTAGAAATAAGGATATTCCTCTAAAAACAAAAAAAGTGCCGCCTTTCGTTTTTGGCAACACTTCTTTAACATTTTCCTAAAAGAACGTTTTTTATAAAAAATAAATACTTGCTCATTCTGCGATTCACTTGCTATATGCTGTTGTTTAGTTCGTGATTAATGAGCCATTTTTTTCGTTCAATTCCACCACCATAGCCCGTCATTTTGCCATTTTTTCCAATCACTCGATGGCAGGGGACAATGATTGAAATTCTATTAAAGCCATTGGCAGACGCAACGGCTCTTATAGCTTTGGGCTTCTCAAGTTTAATGGCTTGTTGCTGATAGCTTGTCGTTGTTCCGTATTTGATTTCCTGTAAAGACTCCCAAACCGATTTTTGAAAAACGGTTCCTGGTGCGTCAATTTTGACCTCAAATTGTTTTCTTTTTCCGTCAAAATATTCCTTTACTTCCTGTTTAGCTTGGAGAATGTGTTTGTTTTCGCCTAAGATGATTTCTGCTTTTAATAAGCGTTGTAAGGCTTTAAATTCTGTCTCAAGCATTCGTCGATCTACAAATTCCAATAAGCAAATTCCTTGGTCTGTTGCGCCAACGAACATTGGACCCAAAGCGGTGGTTAGGCGGCTAATTAAGACGAGGTTTTTCTGAGCACTCTTCTCTGGTGATTTGCCAATAATTTTTTTGAAGGTATACCCAAAGCCACTCAAAGATTCGTAACCCGCATCATAAGCCGTGTTGGTGACTCGTTTTCCTTTTTTTAATTCTTGAAAAGCGTTGTTAATTCTGTACATTCGTTGAAATGCCTGAAAGGTCATGCCGTAATTTTTCTTGAACCAACGACGAACTACCTCTGGGCTAATGTCCAACTGTTTTAGTTGAAAATCGGTGATTTTTTCTTTCAAATTTCCTTTCACCAAAGCAATTGCTTTTTCAACTTGTTCTGGTGCTTCATTCGCATTTTCGGTAGGCTTGCAAATCTTACAAGGTCGATATCCATTGTCTAAGGCATCTTTGAAGCTGGTATAAAAGACGACATTTTCCAATTTTGGTTTTCGAGCCCGACAAGTGGCAATGCAAAAAATATCTGTTGTTTTGACGCCTACAAAGAAGATCCCAACAAAGCTTTGTGCTCTGTCTAAAAGTGCTTGGTAAAAGGTGTTTATTTTTTCTTTATCTGTAATTAGCATATTAAAAAATAGACTTGAAAGACTCTTGATTTAAAATGGTTTTTGTGCTTTGTTTGAATTGATGATACATGGCATCAAACATAAAATTTCCCATGCTAATTCGTTTCACGCCTAGTTTGGTCAAGGTCTCAAAGTCGGGGAGTTGAGGCATGGACATTACATTGATGGGTAGGGAAGTGGCTGCAACAACCGCTTTGATATCAGGCTCTTTTTCAATACAAGGGATGAAAATGCCATCGGCTCCAGCCTTTTCATACAATAGGATGCGTTTTTGGGCTTCGGCTAGTTTATTATCTTGAAGCAGAATAAAAGGATCTGTTCTCACATTTATAAAAATATCAAGATGTTCTTTTTCTAAATATTCTTTTATTTCAGAGAGCGTTCTAGCGAAGCAGTCAGCATCTAATAAGGTTCGTTTATGCCCCACAATACTATCTTCAATGTTAATACCTACAACACCTAATGCAAGCAATCTTTTAATATGTTGGACAATTTTACTAGGAGTACGATTATAACCTCCTTCTAAATCAACGGATAAAGGGAGTTTTGTATTTAATCTAATTCGTTTTACAAGGTATTCTAATTCGGAAAATTTCATTTCCTCCCCATCGCGATAGCCTAATAGTTTTGCAATTGCCGAACTGGAAGTTCCTATCGCTTGAAAATTTAATTCTTCAGCAATTTTAGCGCTTGGGACATCCCACACATTTCCAATTAACAAGGGTTTGTCCTGTTGATGCAGTTCTTTAAAGTTCATCTTTTTTTGTCGTTTAAGCATTGAGTAGCTTGTTATCAAGAAGACAAAGAACTAAAGATAAAACTAGAGCAACAACCGAAAACTGGACGAGTATTTTTTTGTAGTTGATAACTTTTGTTACACTGTATTAAAATCAACTACTGATCATCGAACAGCAACACGAGCAATCATTCTGTGGTACAACCAAGGCATATACCGCTTGATGTAAATCATGATCACCTCCTTTTTGCCAATGTAAACCTCTTTCTTTCTCTTAGCCATGGCATGCAACATTTTTTTAGTAAAAACATCGACCTGCATCCCATTATCTTGTCGGTTGTCCATACTGCCTTGTGCCTGACCATTTCCAACAAAAGCATTGATAGAGACTTGCGTTTTGATAAAGCCAGGACAGATCAGCGTTACATCAATGTTATCATCCATTAACTCGGCTCTTAAAGAATCAAAAAAGCCATGTAAGGCGTGCTTTGTAGCCGCATAAGCAGAACGATAAGGCGTTCCAAAAACACCTGTTAGGCTGGTTACGGTAACAAAATAACCTTGTTGCTGTTTCAAAAAAGTAGGGAGTAAAGCTTTGGTTAAGGCAATGGTTCCCAAGTAATTAATATCCATCAAGCGTTTGTCTACCTCAAAGATGGTGTCTTTGGTTAGAGAGCGTTGAGAAATGCCCCCATTATTAACCAAAATATCAATCTGTCCTCGTTCCTTGACCACTTTTTGTACAATAGCAGGAATTTGGTCGTGTTGCTCCAAATCTAAAGCTTGCACATAAACTTCTTTACAATCCTTCAAACAAGTCTGTTGAACTTGTTCTAGCACGGCTACTTTTCTACTGGATAAAATCAAAATAGCGCCTTGTTTGGCTAAGGCATAAGCAAGTGCTTCTCCAATTCCAGAAGAAGCGCCAGTGATCCAAATTACTTTATTTTTAAAAGACATAAATTGAGGTTATAAAATGAAAACAAAGCAACCACAAATTGGCACGTCAGATGAACAAAAAAGCAAGCTGATGAACGAATTTGTGGTTTAAAGTTATTATTAATAATACTCCGTTGATTTTTTAGTTTTTCTATGAAAAACATAAAAAAGCATCTTGCATTAGTTTGATTATCAGCTTTTTAGTACTTTAACTAGCAAAAGAACATCCTGCTGATAATCAAACTAATACGATTTTTCAACGGAG
>CALDEP010000069.1 GCA_937942475.1 uncultured Aureispira sp. | reverse complement strand
TCATTACAACCAGTAACCGTAACACATGATGATATAGAACAACTATCTGAAGTCATCGTTAAACATATTTCATGAGGACCAGTTCCATTCAAAAATGTAAACAAGGATTTACCTCCTGATATAATATTTCCATTTACACTCCAAGATAAAGTAGCACCACATGATCCCATATCAAAACTAGACTCATCAACTGTTACAAATACAACACAAGGATTAAATGGTGAAGTACGGAGTACTAAATCCCCTAGTTCCATTCCACAACATGATTTATCATCACATCCAGGCACCACTATTTCTGTACATTGACTTGTCGTACAAGTACCTCCATCTGGATTGGTAAGTGTTAAAGTCATACAAACAGTATATGTTCCAGGATTGGCATAATTATAAAAAGAATAGTTTGCAGTGCCAGTACTTGCTATTGGGCTTCCATCACCATAATTCCAAGTATAAATTTCATTAGTACAAGAGTCAGAAAAACCAAGTTGTCCATTAGAGCTTTGAAAACGAGATTCGATCCATACTTGATTAGCACAAGTATCTAGTATATCAGCATCAAGAAATACGATTGGAATATCACAGACAGAACAAGCTCCTTTACATTCTGTGATTTCTATATTTCTAGTCCAACCTGAATCTAATGATCCATATTCTGATCCATTTACATAAAAGCTTACACTGTGTATTCCATTTCCTTCAAAACAATGTAATATGCTTCCATATGTAGTCGGAGAATTTGCGTCATATACAGTTGTCCCATCTACTATAACTTGCCAAGCAGTATCGGATCCTCCTGAATTAGAATGAGCTCCTGCATCTATAGCTATACAACAAGAATCATTACTTGCCACCTGTGCTGAAAAATAATACTGTGCTGATGCAACTGTAGGTGCTACGAATAGTAACATTAGTAAAAAAAATAAATTCTTCATAGTTTTGTTTTTGTTAAAATTGTGAATTAAAAAATTAGATAAAGTATCCTAGGGTGTACAACTCTTATATAAGCACTATTTTTTAAATAGCTTTCGAATAAACTTCACTACTTTACTATACAGCTACTTATATATTCTTATTATTAGTTTATGTTTTTATTTAGTCATAGAATTCTTATTACCTCTTTTAGGGGCAAAAATTACAATTCCTATTTTTCTGAGTAATCGTCTATTTTTTAGCTTGTTATAATTTGGTATTAATCAACGGTTATTTTACCAGTACTAATGATTTGTTGGTCCCCAATGAGTCTGTAAACATAAATTCCTGTTTGTAGATTGCCTCTTTCTAGTTGAACTTGGTTAGAGAAGGAGACTTGTCGGCTTGCCATCTTCCTCCCTAACAAATCATATACTTCCAATTCTAACAGGTTGTACGTTTTTCCTGAAACCTCTATGCTTGTACTTTTTGTAAATGGATTAGGAAAGGCTTTGACTTGTAATTGGTCTTGATAAATGTTTTCTACAGTAAGAATGATAGAAGGAACAAAGTCTTCGCCTATTGTATGCCAAGTTGTATTGGTAAAAATAGGAGGATTATAATCAAAGTAAATAGCTGCTGTATTTTCTATGATTGCCCCTAATGTTAGATTAGGTTTAGGACTAATTTCATACGTAAAAAATCCATGTGATAATGGTTCGTTTGTAATACTGTCTACTAGTTTTATATTCGTAAAATTAACCCTTAGAGCATTTCCTGATGTTAGACTCCATGTATAGTCATCGCTAGCAGATTTCATTTGTAACGTTGCTATATCTAAATGAGCTGAAAAGGTATCCAAAACGACAACATTGAAAGCCGTATCGTTTCCTGTGTTTTGGAATCTAACTTTGTAGGTAATTGGTGTTTCATTGGTAATATAGTGTTGTGCACTATATCCTATTGGTTGTGGGGTCTTGTCATTGGGGTCGTATGCAGATACCGCTGCTTGACAATCTATATCTATCCAAGGAGCAGGATTCCCGTTGTAGTAATTAAGAGTTGTTCCAACATTAGGAATACCACCTCCTTGGCAACCAATTACATTGGTGTGTGCAATATGAGGTCCTAATACAGCTGGAAAGTTAGGGGCTTGTTCTGCTTCTATTCTATATGTTTTGCCAGGTTGAGTCCTTATTGCTACTGTTTGACTTGCATTATTACCTAATATAAATGGATCTGTACGCATGATTATATTATCTTCAATTACAATGTAATTAAGAGGGCTTATCATATTGTCGCCAATATTTTTCAGCTCAAAAAAGACTGTATCTGTTTGGCAAATCCCTGATGCTTGTATGATAGGGCCATTCCAAACATTGTTGCATAAGCTATCTGGATAGATATGTGCTTCACTACAGAGCACCTGCCCAAGTGGCAAGGATGTATCTGCTATTACATGGATTGTAAAGGAACCACATTCTCCTATATTTACCGTATCCAAATCAAACGTATATATATTTCCTACTTGACTGGCTATAGGCAAACTTGTTCCCAAAACAGTTAACAATGAATCTATAGTGACTTCTATATAAGCATCATAAGTAGGAGCTGTTCCTTGATTACAATAGTTGATCGTATAATTACTTCCGCCACCTGTAGCTCTCAAAAAAGGTGCAGATAGATTGGCAACCATAAAAGGACAAGAATGAGTCGTTTGTAAAGCCCAGTTTACCGTATCTCTATCATTGATAGAATCTACTGTCATTGTTTGTGGATTTACACAAGCATTGAAATAGGGATTCGGTGGAATTAGGTTTATGGTATAGTTGCCAGTATCCAATTCGCCCGTGTAATGTCCTGAAGTATTTGATTTTCGATAGATGGTATTGCTTCCATCCGTTATACTCAAAATAGCGTTTTCAATAACTGGATCTGTATTTTCTATGACACAGTTGTTATTAATGTCCGATTTAACATGACCGACTAGTGTTGTATTAGGGCAAACTTCTGAATAAGTGGCCGTAGAATCTTTGCTCCATAGCGGACTGTTACTTGCTATAGTAGCATCATCTACACAGATAAGCAGGTTTGGAAGGTTGTTGTAAAGATTTACATAGCTCCCTCCAGTAATGGCTAAATTAGGTTTATTCTTGAGAGAAAGATATTGTAATTGATTACTATAGCAGGATAAATTTTGTAAAAATATATTGTTGGTAAGCTCTAAAGCTGTCAATTGATTATTATCACAACGCAAAAACTCTAAATTGAGATTGTTAAGAAGGTTTAAATTAGTTAATTGATTGTCTTGAGATTGTAAATGAAATAAAGCAGGATTATTAGCAAGGTTTAAAGTTGTCAATTGATTGTAATGGCAATGCAAAAACTGTAAATTGAGATTGTTGTTGAGATTTAAAGTTATTAATTGATTGTTATTACAATACAAATATGCTAAAACAGGATTATTAGCAAGGTTTAGCCCCGTCAATTGATTATTGGTGCAATTCAACGTTGCTAAAGCGGTGTTATTAGATAGATTTAAAGCCGTTAATTGGTTATTTATGCAAAATAAAGTTACTAAAGCAGTATTATTAGAGAGGTCTAAAGTAGTGAATGGATTGTTTGAACAACGTAAATAGGTTAAAGCAGTATTATTAGCAAGGTTTAAAGCCGTTAATGGATTGTTTTGGCAAGTCAGGGATTCTAAAGCAGCATTGCTAGAGAGGTTTATAGTTGTTAATTGATTCGTTTCGAAATTCAGAGATTCTAAAGCAGTATTGCTAGAGAGGTTTAAAGCTGTTAATTGATTATTTATGCAAAATAAATATTCTAAAGCCGTATTATTAGAGACATCTAAAGCCGTCAATTGGTTGTGTGCACAAATCAAAGTGGTTAAAGCCGTATTACTAGAGATATTTAAACTAGTGAATAGATTACTGTTGCAATGTAAAGTGGTTAAAGCAGTATTGCTAGAGAGGTTTAAAGTCGCTAATTGATTGTTGTTGCAATGTAACGTTGTTAAAGCAGCATTGCTAGATATGCTTAAATTAGTGAATTGATTGCTGTTGCATTGTAATGTTGTTAAAGCAGTATTGCTAGAGAGGTTTAAAGCTGTTAATTGATTACTGTTGCATTGTAACGTTGTTAAAGCAGTATTACTAGATATATTTAAAGCTGTCAATTGGTTGTAATCGCAATCTAAAGTTGTTAAAGCAGTAAAAGCTTGTATGCCTGTTAGGTCACTAATAGTGCTATTAGAAACATCTAAGAAAGTAATAGCACTAGCATCTGAATTTAGGATTAGACCATTGACCAACCCATCAGAATCAATACCTTGGTTGACTAAGGCTTGTTCAAAGTTAACATCAGGTATAGTAGTTGTTTGTCCAAGAAGAACGTTGCTAGATAAATAGCAACACAGCAATAAATGGAATAAAAACTTAATTTGTTTGCTCATAATATTTTTTGATAAAAATAGTAGTATAACTTCTGCTACCTAACAAAGGTAAGTATGTATTTTTGTTGATTTTGGTAACATTTTTTTTAACTTGTCGGATAAAAAACGACTGTGATGTATCAAAGTAAGTTGTATAGTTTATATAAAACATTAGATAAAAAAGCATTGAGAAAATTCAAAAAATGGATCCATTCTCCTGCTCATAATGAACATGTTTTTGTACAGAAACTGTTTCAGTTTATACGGACCAGAAAGGCTTTTAACGCATATACACTCCAAAAAGAGCGTGCTTGGAAATATTTGTACCCCAAGGAAGAATATAGAGATTTGCGTATGCGTCATATTATGTCTATTGCGCTAGAAGTTTTAGAAAATTTTGTCCGAAATTATCTTTCTGTAGAAGATGTTTTTTATCAAGAAAAAATATTAACCAAATATTTTTTTGAACACAAGCTCAATAAACAAGCTTATAAAAAGCTAGAAAAAAGCCAAGTACTATTAGAGGACTCCACCCCTGATGAGCAGTATTATTATCATCAATATGAGTTAGAATTACTTAAATTAGAACAACTTAGTCAACAAAACAGAACGAATGATTTGAATATCACAGCCGTTTTAGGAAACGCAAGATTGTTTTTTATGATCACGACACTTCGATATGCTTATACTGCTTTAACCCAACAGAATTTAAGGAAGGTGGAGTACGATACGATTCCATTTTTGGAACATATTCTAACAGAAGTGGCGACTAATAATTACAGTGCTTATCCTTTGTTACAAGTTTATTACCATAGTTATTATACCCTAAAAACGCCTGAAGAAGTACAACATTTTGTCTTGTTAAAAAGCTATTTGAATCATAAGGAGCTAAGTATTAAAGAAAAAAGATTTATACTACTAATATGCATTAATTATGCTGCTAAACAAATCAACTTGGGCAAAATAGGCTATGCCAAAGAAGCATTAGATTTGTACAAATATGGTTTGGAAAGTCGTTGCATTTTTGTAGAAGAAAAAATCAGTGCTTTTGCTTATAAGAATATAGTCACCCTAGCACTCAATCTTAAAAAATTTGATTGGGTAGCGTCTTTTATAGAAAACTATAGCGAGTATTTACCTACTCATCTACAAGAAAATTATAAACATTTTAATACCGCTAAGTTGGCTTTTGATAGAGGAGATTTAAAAAAGGCCATGCAATTACTTATTCAAGTAGAATATGATGAGCTATTATTGAATATAGATGCTAAAGTCATTCTATTGAAAATTTATTACCAAGAAGGCTATAATGATGCTTTAGAAGCTTTGCTAGAAAGTTTTAGGGTCTTTTTGCATCGCAAAAAAGATTTATCTGCCTACAAAAAAAGCTATATTAATTTAATCCTTTTTATTAGAAAGATACAAGGACTAATATCTGATAAAGAAGCTGTTGACACCATCTGTAGAGAGATAAATAATACGCAACAACTTGCGGAACGAAAATGGTTGCTACAACAAGTGAAATTAAAATAAGAGGGAGTCGGTCGTCTCAAAATTAAGCATTCAACGAAAGTACAACTAAATAGAAAAAGCTCTTTCTAAATAATATTTAGAAAGAGCTTCTTCATTGTCATCCATGTGGATACCCTAAAAAGATAAGACGTGTACTAATTTACCTTAGGCTCAACAGGTGGTTTCCATGCAAATTCGTAGGTAAACCCCACTGAAAGAGCATAAAAATGCAGCCAGTTTTTGGAATAACCATCTGTAATTTGATCCTCATCGTCACTCTGCCCCTGCGCACCTCCACCAATATATCTAAAGGTAAGATACGTTTTAAGTTCTTTAGTCAATTGAAAATTTTGACGTATACTAACGTCTAAAATGCTTCCAATAACATCGTTGTCGCTACCATTAAGCACTCGAATTGGGGCATAAATACCATCTGCTTCTATTTCGGTAGAAATATATGGTGTAAAGTGATAAGCCATTCTAAACTTTAGAGCAGGTACAAAACCAACATCTCTACTTGCTACAAGTAAACTGCCATCAGCTGACTCAAAACGGATGTCTGCATTCCGAATCTGAAAAGTAAGCCCACCTCCTAGTGATAATTTATCGTTTTTGACAAAATACCTCAAATAACTTAATCTATAAAAAGGAAAGCCATAGGTCAGCTTGAGATTCGTCCCCGCAGGAAACAAAACATTATCAATCTGAATAGACTCACTAAGTCGAACTTGAGTTTGTAAATTTAGTGGTTGATAAAGAAAGGTAAATACATTGCGTTTCTGAAATTCAAATTCTAAGGAAAGACGAGCATTAAAGAACAAGTTTTCTTGTCCTCCTTGTTTTACATAATCAAAATAGGTCGTATTATAATTACTGTTATTAAGGCCAAATTGTATCTTATGATCAAAAACTCCCAAAAAACCTAGCTCAGCGATCCCTCTTATCTTATACCCCTTTTCTTTGATTTTAGGCTTTTTTGTTTTTTCTTTTCTTTGCTTTTTATCTGCTACTTTTTGGGTGTAACCTACTTGAGCAAATGCAACTAGCAAAACAAGTAAAATTTTAAATGTGTTCATATTAAGATATTTTTGCCTTTTGTAATAATAAAAATAATATATTCATGGTAACAAGTCCCTATAAATATTGTTGTGAGCTTTTTAGTATTTTTTTCAATAAAGTAATAAGTACATAGAGTTGAACAATCGTCATTTTTGAGGCTAGATATTTTTTGTCAAACGAAGTGTTTTTATTAGGAATAAAAGACCTGTTCTCACAAGCTTGGCAAGCTATTTTAAATCTTGTTTAATGATTCGTAAAATTTTTAATTTGAACCATAATGACAGCTCCTTTAGATAAAACAAAATTAAAATATCGACTTGCAGTCCCTGAGGATGCCCTTTGTTTGTCTGTGCTTTTTAGACAAGTTTATATTCATAATTATGCGATTGAAGGCATACCTTCCGATTTTTCTAGGTTTATTATAGAACAATTTGCCATTACCAAAATTGAACAAAAAATACGTAAACAGCCACATTCTATGCTGGTTGCAACTTACAAAGGTAATCTAGCAGGAGTAGCAGAAATTAACTACCAGAAAGACTGCCCTATTGGTGACCTTACAGCACCAGAACTAAGCAAACTCTATGTCTTAGAATGTTTTACAGGGATGGGAATTGGACAGCAATTATTACAAAATGTAGAGCAACAACTACAAACAAAAGGCTATAAGGAACTTTGGCTGTGGGTTTATGCGATTAATGAGCGTGCCGTTCAATTCTATAAGCGGCAACACTACCAATGGTTGGGAAATGCCTTCCTTGACTTAGAAGGGAATCAGTATGAAAACGAAGTATTGTACAAACAGTTAACTTAAATATCGAGCAAATGGCTACCCTTTCTACTTCCGTCAACCGTACCGATAGCATTGACTTGCTGCGTGGATTTATTATGTTACTCATGGCTTTGGACCATGCCAGTGCGATGATTGGACGGATGCACTTTAGCGAATTTTGGGGTGTTCCTTTTAGTGGTTATCCTGATTTAGGATGGTGGTTGACTCGCTTTTTGAGCCATCTTTGTGCGCCAGGATTTTTCTTTTTGATGGGAATGAGTATTTTTCTTTTTGCACAAAAACGCTTAAAATCAGAATGGTCTGCTCGACAAATCCATACTTACTTTTTGAAGCGAGGTGGAATCATTCTCTTACTCATGCTTTTTTTAGAATTTCCTGCTTGGGGAATTAGCATGGCTTTACGCATTCAAGACCCTGCTATTGCTAGTTCGGGCATGCACATGCCTGGTTTGGAAGGTAGCTATTTTTTGATTCCGACTTCTGTTTTGTATGGTTTAGGGGCTTGTATGATGATCGCAGGTTTCTTTTGGCGCTTAAAATCTTGGCAATTACTTAGCATTACCCTTGGAAGTTTTGCGCTATCGTGGTGGTATATTACTTATTCAAACCCTAGCCTTGCGTTTAATCCTTTGGAACATTTTTTCTTGGTTCCTGGCAAATCTCCTGGTGCTTTAGTTATTTATCCGATCATTCCTTGGTTAGGAATTACTACTTTTGGTATGTTTTGGGCACAGTTATTACAAAAAAAACCACAACAAATTTATACCATTTCGCTCTTTACAGGCTTTGTCTTTATTCTATCTTTTGTAGGACTTCGTTTTATGGAGTGGGGCAATTTTTCTATTGCGGAGAATGACAGTTGGATTGAATTTTTCACCTTGGTCAAATACCCGCCTAGCCTAGCTTTTGCTTTAATTACTTGTGGTATTAACTTAGTTTTGTTCTTTATTTTTTCCAAATTGGCGGGGCAAAAATGGCTTTACCCTGTAAAGGTTTTTGGGCAAACGGCAATGTTTTTTTACATCGCTCATTTGTATTTGTATGCCTTTATTGGAGTAGCATTTCGATCTGGCTGTGACATCAAAGTGATGTACTTGTGTTGGTTGGCTGGTTTGGTGATTTTGTACTTTGTTTGTCAACGATTCTTGGAGTTTAAGAAAACGCAAGCCAATGATTCTCTTTGGCGTATGATTTAAGGCGTCTTATCTTTACAACACAAACTACCTTATATTCGCTTCTTCTTTAATTCGCGCCACATTTTCTTGCAAAAAGCTGTAGTCTTTGTAGCCTTCCGCTTCTTTTACATAAGCCTTCAAATCCTTGCTCTTGAGTGCATGTAGGATATTTAAACAAGCAATTTTATAAAATTCATCGGTTTCTTTCTTCCAAGAAGTTTGCACTAATGCTTCCAATTCAGGATACTTTACAGCTTGCAAAGCAAATAAGCTCATTCGCTTGGTGTAGGTTTTTCCATTATGATAAAAATCCAATAGCAGTAGTCTAATTTCTGTTTTAGAAATCGTTTTCAAGAAAGGCAAAACCTTGACAAACTGACATTTTGCATCTTCTTCTTTAGAATTCAAGGCAAATGAACACAAATGTAAAAAATCAGCTTCGGTACACCCTAAATAAGAAATGGGCTCTACGCTACTTATGGTTAACCAATTGATAATGTTTCCGATGTCCCAATTTCGAGCAATTAGGTAAATAAGGCCTTCTTTCTCCTCTGACGACAAACCTTCAAGCGTCCCACTCTTAAACAAAGCTTCTAAATCAGAATCTATAGCATTCCAAGCAGGATAACTTGGGTCGTCTGTATAGCCTTTTGCATACTGTTCTGGACTGTGGTTTTCTTTGCGCCATGTTTCAAATTGCTCAACATGTTGTTTGATATTGGAGGTAGCGTTCATTACTAGGACTGGAATTACTCTGGTGATGTTAATGCTTATACTGTGATGATACAATTATTTTTAGTGTTATTAAAATCTTAGGCTGCAATTAGACTTTTCTGTATTAAAACAGTGTTAAATTCAGTCCTATTTTCATAAAAAAATGCCCTAATTAAATAATTACCGTAAATTTGTGCTTGATTACTTACTCAAGCCATTTTAGTTTCTACCCATCAAAAAACCTATCCCATGAAAGTTATCATTAGCCTTATTTTTTTCTTTAGCCTAAGTAGTTCTGTTCTATTTGCAACACACAACCGAGCAGGAACAATTGAATACACCAGCTTAGGTGGTCTATCTTATGAAGTGACCATTATTACTTATACCAAAATCAGTGGTCAAAGTGCACAAGCAGATCGAAATCAGCTGGATCTGAACTGGGGAGATGGAAGTATGCTGGAAACGATATGGAGAACTAATTATACCTTAATCGCCCCTGATGTTCAAAAAAACGTTTATACTGGCACTCATAATTATCCTAGTATAGGTTCTTATTTGATTTCCGTTAAAGATCCAAATAGAAATGACAATATTATAAATATCAACAATGGCGCTTCTATTAATATCCCTTTTTATTTAGAAGCAAAACTATTAATTGCTAATTTGAATAGTACTAATAATTCTGTTCAATACTTAGCACCTCCAATTTTAGAGGCTGAGGTCGGAATCCCTTTTCGATACAATGTATCTGGTTTTGATCCTGATGGCGATGTTTTAATTTACGACTTAGTTACGCCAAAAGAAGAGGTGGGACAAGTTGTTCCTAATTATTTCATTCCAGATACGGCTACAGTAGATTTTCTAAGTGGTGAATTCACTTGGATTACACCACAAACAGTTGGTCTTTACGTTTTTACCATTAGAGTTCAAGAATATCGAAACAATGTCTTGATTGGAACAACAATAGTTGATTATCAGCTAAATGTAATCCCTCAAATATCTAATTTTCAGTGGGGTGGCAATACCACTTGGTTGGTCGATTCTCTTGGAGATTATTCCTATACTTTACAGCCTAATAGTCCAATTCAACTGAATCTTTCTTATGCCGATAATGGTACAAGTGTTTCTTTGGAAGCCTTTAGCGAGACCTTAAACAGCAATCATACGGCTACTCAAACCAACCATCCCATCAGCTCTACCAAAGATAGTATCGATTATCAATGGACTCCAAGCACTTCAGAAGTTAGATGTGCTCCTTATATCCTTACATTTAGAGCTTATAGCAACTATACAGGGCGTTTAAATAGAGATCTGACGGTAAAAATATTTGTCAGAGATCAGACCAGCAGTAACTGTGATACCCTTTTGAATCAACTTTCCGTTCCTATTCAAAAAATCTCCAAAGAAGTCATCACGATTGCTACAGCTACAAGTCCCAACCCATTTCAAGAGGAATGCCTATTTCAAGTTCAATCAGAGAAAGTGGTAGAAGAAGCACAACTTTCGATCTTCAACTCCTTGGGAACACAAATTGCTAGCCATCAATTTTATGGAAATAATTATACGTATAATAATGCCAATTTAGCTCCTGGCTTATATATCTATACCATTGAGCTGCTTGACGGTCGTATTGGTTCTGGTAAAATAATTAAGCTTTAGCGGTATTATAAGTCAAAAATCTTACGACTTACGACTTATAATTTAAAAAACAACTCTATAAGAAAGGTTAAATTGTAAGCCTTCCCAAAAATTAGCTGTGCTGAGTCTTCGAGTTGTCAGAGAACCGCTTTAGTTTAAGGCTTTCTTCCTCTCTCAGATCATTGAAATTGGCTGAGAGAGGAAGATTTTTTTGAGGATTTATTACTGGACTTTTTTTATAGAAACTTGTCCAAATACTTAAAAATATTAACTTCTAAAATCTCCTCTATCTCCTCTTCTGTATAATCATACTTTTCCCTCCATTTGATCAAGTAAGTTTGATAAGCATCTGTCTTTTTAAAACGTTCCGATTGTTCTTTTTTAAAGGCTAGATAAGCAGTATGATCAAATTCCTTGGATTGAGTCAATACCCCTGCCTTCATTTCCAACAAAACATACCTTTCATAGGTAGAAGCATAGCCACGATGCACGTAGTTTTTCAATCTTCCTGAAGGCAAAATCAGCACCTCTGTACACCAATCAATCTTGAAGGTATCCCCTTCTGGAACAACTTCTGTCAAGACCGACTTCAAAGCTACATTAGGCCTCCATGCTTCTTTTCCTTCTTGATGCTCATACACTTGAATTTGCAGATCTATAAGAATTAAGACTTGATTTTTAATTTCAAAGGTCGCAATATATCCTCTCCACAAAGCCGTAGAACTAATATCTCCTTCTGGACGTTTTCTAGGATTTTCTTTAAAATAAACCTCCAAAGGATTGTTGTGCAAATGATAGGTATTGCCTTTATAAATCAAACGATCTGGAATCTGAGCCGTCGCAGAAACGTCCTGTATAAAACAACCTAACAGTAAGATTATAATAATAATTT
This sequence comes from uncultured Aureispira sp., assembly GCA_937942475.1. Lineage (GTDB taxonomy): Bacteria > Bacteroidota > Bacteroidia > Chitinophagales > Saprospiraceae > Aureispira. Next base: position 4,565 of record CALDEP010000069.1, on the reverse strand, counting down.
TCATAAATCCAGTTAAAACTTGACCGTACAATTGGGGAATAATTTTTTAATTTCCTCTTGCCTTCCTTTTGGTATCGAATGTCCTACGACAATAAGCATTTCTAACTTTGACAAGTTGCCCAATGTTTTTGGAAGGTCCTTTATATGATGATTATCATACAAATACAAACTCGTCAATTCTGTTAAATTTCCAATAGCATCTGGCAGATGTGTCATTGGGCTATCACTCCCAGAAATAGACAATCGCATCAACTGGCTCAAGTTTCCAATTTCAGCAGGCAGTTCTTTCGTTTTGCTTAATCCAAGGTTTAACATTTTTAAATTGCGGCATGCTCCAAGCAAGGATAAATTTTCAATTGGTTCTGAGGAAGAGAGCATCAATTGTTCTAAATTTTGAAGCTTTTGAAAGCTTTCTGGAAGCTCACATAGTTTATGCTTCCACCCCCAGATATTGAGCATTTTAAGCTTCGATAGATTCCCTATACTTTTGGGCAATTTATTAAGCTTATTATTATCCAAAAACAACTCCTCTAATTCCGCTAGTGTTGAGATTTCATTGGGTAGTTGAAACAAACGATTTTTAGATAAATCTAAGTAAGTTAATCGCTGCAACTTTGCAATACTAGGAGGCAATGTTGAGATTTTATTTGTTGCCAATCGCAATTCCAATAAGTTGCTATTTTGTGTGATAATCTCTGGAAAAAAAGACATATGATTGTTGTCCAAAGACAATTTTTCTAAGCTTTGAATTTTTGCAATAGAACTTGGAAAATGGTCTATTTTATTAATATTTAAATTTAGTTCTTTAAGATTAGAAAGATGGTGCATACAATCTGGCAAAGCTCTCAATCTAGCATCTGCCAAATTTAGCACTTCAATATTTTCAGCTAGTTTTGGGTAAGCTATAAGCGCCATCTTTTCTTTGGTGCTTAACTTTTCTTCATTTCTAAATTTTCGCAATAAGGTAGGAATGCTAGAAAGGCGTTTCTTTCCCAAGGCTTCCAAAACGGGAAAAAATTCTTTTTCTATTTGAACTTGTAATTTGGGCTGTCCTTTTAGCAATTGCAAGGCAACTTTTGCATTCGTTTCGTCATTAATTAATAGCTGACGAATTTTTTCGACTTCTGTGACCATTTTTTGGAACGGATTTTTTCTGTTTGTATCTCTAATGTTTCTACCTCGAACTTAAAAAATTGAACTATAAGGAAAGGACAAGGCTTTTCTATTCCTAAACTGGATAAAACATCTTGTACTATTTGCACTTCTATCACGGAAGCTGTTGTATAGGCTAAAAGATCATTTAAGGTAATTTATTTTCATCAAAAAAGCAATCTTTAATTACTCTTATTCTTATCCAACAAAAATTCTATTTCAGCGTATAACAAAATCGCTATTCATTTGCAATATAGGAGAACATACTCTAACTTTGTTGGTTCTATAGCAAATCGTGGGACAATAAAAAAAATAAGCTTTGGGATTAACCATTTTAAGATTTTAGATCTTATATCGCTGTCCAAGTAAATTGGGCATCTTAGATTTGCTCTTAGATTTTAGACTAAACAGCTAATTAACAAGCTTTTAGTCTAAAAGCGCAGCGATCTAAAATCTAGTATCTAATATCTAAAAAATGGTTAGAAGTTACCTAGGTTGATAAACTCCACACAATTTGTCAAAAAAACCGCTTTATTCTTTAAGCTTTGTAACGTTAAAAAATCAATTCATGAAACAATCCGCCGCACTCAGTATTCTCAAAGCAGGAAAAAGTGTCTTTTTAACAGGTTCTGCTGGTGCTGGAAAAACCTATGTACTCAACCAGTACATTAAATACCTAAAAGAACGTAAAGTTCCTGTAGCGGTCACCGCTTCTACCGGTATTGCGGCAACACATATGAATGGGATGACCATTCACGCTTGGTCGGGCATTGGTGTGCGGGCACAACTCAGCCAAAGCGATTTGGAGTTCATGAAAACAAAAAAGTACTTGCGAGACAAATTAGAAATCGCAAAAGTATTGATTATAGACGAAATATCTATGTTGCACAAAACGCAACTGGATATGGTCAACCAAGTTTTAAAATTCTTTAAGGGAAACGACTATCCTTTTGGCGGCATTCAGGTGATTTTTTCTGGTGATTTCTTTCAGTTGCCTCCCATTGGTCTTAGCACAGAAAACAACCGAGAGAAATTTGCGTTTATGTCCAAGGCTTGGTTGGAAGCTAAATTGGCAATTTGTTATTTGACAGAACAGCATCGACAAGAAGGCGGTGAATTGGATCAAATTTTAAACGAAATTCGAAGCAATACAATTTCCGATGCTTCTCTAGAATTATTAAAAAAAGCAGAAAACACCAAGTTTGAGAAAGGTTGGGAACCACCCATGTTGTACAGCCACAACCACGATGTGAATAGAACCAACAACCAACACCTTAGAGCTTTGGAAGGTGAAATTACGACTTTTGAAGCGACTACAAAAGGCAATAAAAAGTTATTGGACTTGCTCAAAAATTCAGTTCGTGCAGAAGAGCAGCTTTATCTCAAAATTGGGGCAAAAGTGATGTTCGTAAAAAACAATTATGAACATGGTTATATCAATGGTACCTTAGGAAAAGTAACAGGCTATTCTCCAGAAGGCTTTCCTAACATAGAATTGACCGATGGCAAACAATTGGTTGCAGAACCCAACGAATGGTCTATTGAGGACGATATGGGGAAATCTTTGGCAGCTTACAAACAAATTCCCATTCGCTTGGCTTGGGCGATTACCGTACACAAAAGCCAAGGCATGACGCTAGATTATGCGCAAGTAGATTTGAGTAGAACCTTTGAGAAAGGACAAGGTTATGTTGCCCTTTCTCGTCTAAAAAGCTTGGATGGCTTGCAATTAACAGGCTTTAATTCTACGGCTCTAAAAGTAGATCCTTTAGCGTTCAAAGCGGACAAACGTTTTCAAGAATTATCCATAGAAATAGAAGAAAAAATTGACACCGCAGCACTAGAAAAAAGAGCGGTCAGTTTTATAAAACACTGTGGTGGCTTGACGGACCCTGAAGATATTGAGCGTTATAACAAACAAAAAAAGGAGAAGAAACAAAAGAAAAAAGCCACGCATTTGATTACCAAAGAACTAGTCGATCAAAACTGGAGCATACAACAGATTGCTGCTGAACGGGGCTTAACAGAAAGCACGATTACGGGGCATATTGCCAAGCTTTATGACCTCTTCCCTACCTTCGATTGGTCGCCTTATTGTCCTCCTGCGGCTATATTAAGTCGAGTTCAAGCTGCTTATGAAGCTGTTTTAGCAGAAAATAAACCAGACGATGTTCGTCCAGATGGCTCGGTTAGTTCAAAGGCACTTTACAGCGCCATGAACCAAGAAGTCGGCTACACAGAAATTAAATTGGCTTTGTTGTTTGTTCATAAATAAGCCTTTTTAGGAATTAAAAACAAGGTTTCTGTGTAAGTATTATTCAACACAGATGCTTTATTTTATTAATTCCAAAACCATGAACTTTCAGGCCTACGAAAAGATGCCCACCAGTTTGAAAAAACTGAATTTAAGTGAACAACAATTTTCCCAATTACACAAAGTAGATTGGGTGGTTACCGAAAAGGTGCATGGCGCTAACTTTAGCTTTGTCTACGAAAACCGTCTATTAGGATTTGCCAAACGCAAAACAAGCTTGGATTGGAGCGATGATTTTTTTGGTTTTCAATTGGTGGCTCAACAACTGGAAGACAAATTATTAGCCTTATTTGAAGCCTTAAACTTAGAGTTCCCTGCCAAGAAATACACGCTTTATGGCGAGCTTTTTGGCGGTGCTTATCCACATAAAGAAGTAGCGGCTATTCCGAATCTAAATGCGATACAAACAGGCGTTTATTACAGTCCTGACATTCATTTTTGCGCCTTTGACATTGCTATTGAAACGGCTGAACAGCGTTATTACCTAGATTATAAAACAGCGGTTGCTTATCTAGAACAAGCAGGTATTTTTCATGCAAAAATCTTGTGTCAAGGGTCTCTTAATACTTGTTTGAAATTTGACATTGCCTTTGATTCTACAATTCCTTCCTTGTTGGGTTTCCCTTCTTTAGCTGCTAATTTGGTAGAAGGTGTGGTTTTAAAACCCTTGCACAATGTGGTTTCGCCTTCTGATGCAATGTACTTTCGCCCTACTTTAAAACTTAAAAACGAAGCTTTTGCAGAAGAACTAAAGTTTCATCAAGCACAAAAATGGTCGTTTACAACCGATCAAAAAACCAATGGAGAAACGCTGAATTTTCTCTTATTAGATTTGCGGAATTATGTCACTAAAAACCGACTCAATAATGTCCTTTCTAAAATTGGGCGCCTAGATTTTGAGCATAAAAAACGGCTCAAAGAAATTAAAATTAGTTATCTTGAAGATGTCTGGCAGGATTTTAATCTAGATCACGAACAAGTTTTAGATTTATTAGATGCCAAGGAACAAGCATGGTTACAGGATCGTTTGTCAGCGGAGATTGAAACACTTCTTTGTTCTTTAAAAACGATTTAAGCTCTATCCTACTTTGAAAATAAA
>CALDEP010000068.1 GCA_937942475.1 uncultured Aureispira sp. | reverse complement strand
AAAGCCATATTTTTCAACGTCTTAATTACTTTAGCTTGGATTCCTTATTCCATGCAACGTTGGTTGCAAATGCCTTATGTAGAAGGTGTTTGGACCTCGGAAATAATTATCATTTTTACCGCTTTTTTTATCGCAGTGGGTTTGACAATTAGCAACACGCTTTTGTTATTTAGTTTGCGCTCTCTCAAGTACAAACGCTTTTTTGCAAAGCTCACCATGCTACATTTAGCAGGCTTATTTATTTATCCAATTTACGCAGGAATGACTGTTTCTTGGCTTGGAGCCTCTGTTTGGGTAGATGTTCTGGCAATTGTTATTTTGTATGGAAATCTTTGGTTAATGAATCGAGCGTATCAAAAAATGCTTCTTGCTGAATAGCTTTCTCTAAGCTAATTGTTGCTGAATATCTTATAGAAATAATAATTCGCCTTATCTTCTCTTTATTCTTAGACATGAATAGTATCTTTGCGGCATAGAGTAAATGAGTAAAAAAAGCACTCATTACTAATTAACAATCTAATGAAGTAAAAAACTTATGCAAGAAGTACTAAAAACACTAGGAATCCAAGCAATAAATTTTGGAACTAGTACAGGTGTAGAATTTTTTGGTAATACCAATACTAACTTAATAGAGTCGTATTCTCCAGTAGATGGTAAATTAATCGGAAAGGTTAGTACCACAACAAAAGAAGAATATGAGCAAGTAATGGAATCTGCTCAAGAAGCCTTCAAAACTTGGCGTTTGATGCCTGCTCCTCTACGTGGAGAAATTGTTAGACAATATGGCGAAGCACTTCGTAAATATAAAGATGAACTAGGTCGTTTGGTTTCTTACGAAATGGGAAAAAGCCTTCAAGAAGGTTGGGGAGAAGTTCAAGAAATGATTGACATTTGTGACTTTGCAGTTGGTTTGTCTCGTCAGTTGTACGGATTGAGCATGCACTCTGAGCGTCCTTTGCACCGTATGTACGAGCAATGGCACCCAATGGGCGTTGTAGGAATTATTTCTGCGTTTAACTTCCCTGTAGCTGTTTGGTCTTGGAATTCTATGTTGGCGATGGTTTGTGGTAATGTATGTGTATGGAAAGGTTCTGAGAAGACGCCTTTGTGTAGCATTGCTTGTCAAAACATCATGGCAGAAGTGCTAAAAGCAAATGATTTACCAGAAGGTATTTCTTCTGTTGTAACGGGAGGTTATGAAGTAGGAGAGTGGATTAGTCAAGATACTCGTACGCCTTTAGTTTCTGCAACAGGGTCTACTCGTATGGGTAAAATCGTTGCGCAAACAGTTGCTGGTCGTTTGGGACGTTATTTATTAGAATTAGGTGGTAACAACGCTATGATTGTAACGCCTTCTGCTGATTTGGACGTAACTCTAGTTGGTTCTGTCTTTGGTGCTGTTGGAACTTGTGGTCAACGTTGTACTTCGACGCGTCGTTTGATTATTCAAGAAGGCGTATACGATGATTTCGTTCAGAAATTAACAAACGCTTATGGTCAATTGCGTATTGGTGATCCATTGGATCAAAACAATCACGTTGGTCCATTGATTGATAAAGCTGCTGTGGAGATGTATAATAGCTCTATCGAAGAAGCTAAAAAATCAGGTGGTAAAGTATTGGTTGAAGGTGGTGTATTAGAAGGTCCTGGTTACGAAAGTGGTTGTTATGTAAAACCATGTGTTATTGAGGTGGATGCTCAATATGCAATCGTGAAGCATGAGACATTTGCTCCTATTCTATATGTAATGAAATACAATACTTTGGAAGAAGCCATTGCCATGCAAAATGACGTTCCTCAAGGTTTGTCTTCTGCTATTATGACAACAAACTTACGTGACTCTGAGAAATTCTTGAGTGTAGCGGGTTCTGATTGTGGTATCGCAAACGTTAATATTGGTACTTCTGGTGCTGAGATTGGTGGTGCTTTTGGTGGTGAAAAAGAAACAGGTGGTGGACGTGAGTCTGGTTCTGATTCTTGGAAAGCCTACATGCGTCGTCAAACAAATACAATTAATTATAGTACTGAGTTGCCATTGGCACAAGGAATTAAATTTGATTTCTAAGAAATTAGATGAAAATATATTTTACAAACGTCAGTTTCGAAAGAAGCTGGCGTTTTTTTTTGAACATACTAGCCGATGAATAATGTTATTTTGGATGTAGGTCTGCCCAGTATTTACTTTAAAGCTTATTCTGTTAAAAACTAATACGGTTTAGCTACGCTGAGCCTTCGGGTTATCAACGGAGTAATGATAAGAAGCAATTGCTAAAAGATTTTGCCTTTATTTTTTTTGGTTTTGTCCTTGATTTATTTGATAAGGTGTGTTTTTCCTATGGAGAAAATGCATACAAGTCGTTAAAATAGAAAACAATATTCTGAACTATCTAGAATACTTTTTTGTATTATGAGAAAACTTAAATCTTATAAAAAATTACCATGAAAACGAAATTCTTATGCTTACTATTGTTTTACTTAATAACATCAAAAGGACAGGCACAAGTTCCAACAGAAGTGTGGAATGAACTAGGTTTCAATATTGCCAAAGCGCTCAATAAGCATGATCGTAGTGTTGATCCATATTTTGATAAAATGGCTTTTTTAAATCGTTTTATTGCTCAAAATCCTAGAAATAAAGACATTAAAAAGTTTAATCGATCGATCAAAATGCAATGGAGAACGTTTAGCCTAGGAAACTCTTTAGCCAAACAACCAATTTTATACAAATACGAATACATTGGGATACGGGAAGATTCTTCTTTAGTCATACGACAATGGGAAGTGGATGAAGGCTTAAATTATCTATTGTTCAAATTAGATTACATTAACAATACTTGGATTGGAGTAGACATATATGTGATGATGACTGGCGAGTTCATGAGTGAAACCATGCGCAATACGATTTATATGCCTACTGTTATTCGTTTAATTCAAGATGGAAAAAAGAGTCGACAAGAAATGTCAAATGTCGAAATTTATACAGAGGCTGCCCAATTAATGCAAGAAAAAGAATATCAGCGTGCTTACACTAAAATTTCAGGAATTCCTGTGAAAGAACGCCTCAAGGCACATCAAATTTTAAAATTGAATTTGAGTTATTACTTAGATTCTAATGAAAAAATCCTTAAAACAATCGGGGAATATCAGAGCCGTTTTCCTGATGACCCTTCTTTTGAATTTATCATGCTGGATAAATATTTTTTAGAGGAAGATTATGATAAGGCTTTAGCTGCAATGAATAAAATAGAAGAATTCATTGGAGAAGATGATTATTTGCATTATCAAAAAGGCTTAATTTATCATTTGATGGGAGATTTGAAAAAAGCAGCAGCAAAGATGCGTACTGCTATCGAACAACGACCTAATGAAGAGCTGTATTATTGGGATTTGTTAACCATTCTAGAATGGCAGAAGAAGTATAAAAAATGCATGGACGTATTAAAAGAAATACAAGAGGAATTCGCTTATTCTAAACCTGTTCTTAAAAAGAAAGTACTCGAAAATTATAATATCTTTCCCTATAAGAAAGCCTTTAGATCTTGGGTGAAATAGCAGTAGGAAAGGAAAAAGCATAAAAAAAAGCAGCTCAGGGAATATCCTTGAGCTGCTTTGTGTTTTATGGAAAAAAGAATTTTACCAAGAACGGTACAATCTCAATAGAGTAGGATCTTCTTCCCATTCTTTGATCTCTTCAATTGCATCTGCAATAATATCGTAGGTATTAACTTTTGAAAATTCATCCACATCATCTAGAATTGAACCTACTTCATTGCCTTTCAATCGTTGAATGGCATCTACTGTACGCTCGTAATTCGCATTAGATTTGTCTTTTAGTAAAACTTGAAGTTGCGTTAAAGCATCTTTTGTATCTTGTCCTTTTAGAGCTAAAATAGACGCTTCAATTTTTTTGTATTCTTTTTCTGACTTCGTAAAATAGTCGTCACGTAATTTTTTCAAGCCATTAGAAGCCGCATAACGTCCCCATTGAGAAACATCTTTGTTGACAGAAATACCTTTAAAGTAATTGATTTTTTCTCTTACTAAGTTTTCATCTTTGGTATTCTCTAATAAAGAAGCATAGCTAATAAAGAAAGAGAAACGAGCATAATTATCTGTTTTTTGCCAGTTATTTTCATAAAACGGAATGTGTTTTTTATCACCCGTTTTTTCAAAAATAGCCGCAATTCCCAACAAGATAGAAACATTATCTTCCTTCTTTAAACGCTCTGCATATTCTGTCCCCAAAGTAGGATTAGTACGATAAATAGCTTGTAAAGCAGCAGAAATAACAATATAAGATTGCTCCTTGTCTACAGCGTTTTTAGCAACATCCAAGTACTTTGCATCCTCCAAACCTCCAATGCGTTCCATCGCTGCACGACGAACTTGAGAGCGAGGATCTTTTTTCGCCAAATCGACCAATTGATTGATCAATAACTGATTACTTGGGTCAATATTAATGGCATCAATCGCTTGCTCACGAATCGACCAGAATGGATCTTTTAGTGCTTCAACAAATAATTGTTGAACAGCAGGATTTTTATCTTGAGAATATCTCAATTCTTTCAAAGATTCGTAACGATTTTGGAAACGCTTACTTAGTTTGAATTGACGAATCAACTCTTCTTTACTTTGCGTGTATTTGCGTTTTGCCAAAAGCGTACGGTCAGCATCTACCCCTACCCAAAGTGGTTCACTACCCGTATAAATGGAAAAAGTTTGCTCCTCTTCTGTCATCACCACATCTGTACGCAAAGGTTCGCTACCCATTGAGGTATAAACATCAATCGCAAATGGCAGAATAAATATCGTACTTTCTTTATAATTTTGAGTTTGCTTAACGGTTACTTTTAAGGTACGAGTTGTTTGGTCGTACTCTTTTGTAATCGTCAAATCAGGATGTCCAGCCGTAAAAAACCATTGATTAAAGAACCAGTTTAAATCTTCGCCAGTTACTTTTTCAAAAGCTAGACGCAAATTGTGTACCTCTGCGGCTTGGTATTTATTATCTTCTAGGTATTTTTTTAGACTAGCAAAAAAGGCGTCGTCTCCAACATAATTGCGCAGCATGTGCAAAATTGTTCCTCCTTTATTATAACTATGAGCATCAAACATATCTTCTTTGTCTGCATAATTATAATGAATCAAAGGATGTTTGTCTCCACCAATAACAGCTTGGTTCATGTAGCCATCAATTTGATTTTTACGGATATAATCTGCTGCGTCTTTTCCATATTCATGTTCAAACCAAAGGTATTCACTATAGTTAGCAAAAGATTCGTTTAGAGGAAGGTTTGCCCAACTCTCACAAGTAACTAAATCTCCAAACCAGTGGTGCATCATTTCATGGGCAACAATTGATTCGTTCAAATCGCCATTGTCAATTAATTCACGAGCGGTCATTTGAACAAAATCGCCAAAAATTACAGCCGTTGTATTTTCCATTGCACCAGAAACATAATCTCTAACAATGACCTGTGAATATTTAGGCCAAGGATAACTTACCCCTAATTTATTAGAGAAAAAAGTCAACATTTTAGGCGTGTTCTTATAGATAGCTTTCGCATCTTTTTCGTAAGCAGGTTCTACAAAGTATTGTAATAATTTGTTGTTCCATTCTTCCGAAACAACAGAAAATTCACCGACAATCATTGCAAACAAATAAGGCGCATGTGGCAAATCCATTTTCCAATAATCGGTACGAGTTCCATCTGAATTATCAACAGAATTTACCAAATTACCATTGGATAGCGTTTTGAAACGATCTTGAACCGTCATGAAAATCTCTTGCGTACAACGCTCATTTGGACGATCAATGGTTGGAAACCAACAAGAACTAGATTCTGTTTCTCCCTGTGTCCAAATTTGTTGTGGCTTATCTTTATCCTTTCCTAAGGGATTGATAAAATAAAGACCTTTATCTGAAGTAATCGCTTGACTACCTCCAATTGGCAATTCATTGGGTTTAGCAGTGTATACGATGTACAGTCGATAGACTTCATTCGCCTTGTACGTACGATCTAAAGTAATGTAAAGATCTTTGTTGTTGTCATACTTATATTGCAAAGGAACTTGCCCGCCAACACCAATCATGGCTACTTTATGAATGTCAAAACCTTTTGCATCTAGGCGAACTTTATTCGTTGGTTTAAAAATAGGCTTTAATTCCAACACTGCTTTTCCATTAAGGTATTGCTTTTCCCAATCAAAGGAAACGTCTAGTTTGGTATGTAATAAATCATTGGTACGAGTAGCACTAGGATTATAAACGGGACGTTCAAAACTAGAAGTTCTAGAAGCCGTTACAGATACCGTATCCAAGTCTCGATTCTCAACGGTATAATCAACCGTAATTATTCTACTATTCGTTGTACATGCTGTCCAGGTCAAGGCAATGGCAACTAAAGTAATTAAGTGTTTGTGGGTCATCTATTGTCTGTTTTTGATATTTATACTTAACTGTTTGTGAGAAAAACAAAAAATGCGAAGTTGTCATGTACCAAAGATACCCGATTTGCTCTTTATAAATCTCCAATTTATTTGGAGGTTATAAGTCTCCAAGTAAATTGGAGGCTGTAAAGAAATAACAAAGCTTAGAGGGGATGCTTGATGTAGTTAATTCAACAAACTGTTCTTATTAATTTATAGTGTAATCTATCCCCATTTGGGTTGTCGTTTAAGGCTTTATTCGTAATCCTAAAGTAAACCAAATAAGGAATTTTGTTTAGATGGTTGCATTTTCTAGTGATGGATTAAAATAGCCGCACACAAAACTAACAAAAAATGGTAGATTTGGGAAAGAAACGTCTACTTCCGTAGTACACAGCTCCATTTGGCATCTCAAAACAAGCATAAAAAAGAAAAGTCATCCGCATTGGATGACTTTTCTTTTGATAACATTACCTGTTCTTCTAATTAATATAGAATTTTTTCTATTCACCACTAGAGCGAATCGTAGTTGTCGCTCCGATCCAACATCCAACTTTATAACTTCCACCTTCTTTCAATCCACGTTGGAAGATATCTCCTTTTGTTGGCAAATATTTTTTGTATTTTGAAATGCTACTGTTTGCTTTTGAAGCAACACTAGAGTCAATATTTTTTGCTTTTGACCACATATCCATCGCAGCCCATGCTACTACTTGAGCATCCCAGCCTGTTCCAGAACCACCAGAACAACGTTTTCCGCTAGAAGCATACATGTTACCGATTAGCATATAAGGCTCGCCCCATCCAGATTTGAATTCTGCTGCTTTGTAGCAGAAACTTCTTGCATTACTGTAAGAACCTTTTCCAAAGTGGTGGTAAGCAATACGATAAGCCAATTCACCTTTGTCTTCGTCTGTTGTTTCACAGTCCTCGCTACTGGCGTCACCCAATGATTTTTCGTACCAATCAAACGCTTCTTCTTTGTATTTTTTAGCATTTTCTTCATCTCCTGCTTTTTTGAATTTTCTAGATTCCATTTCACGGAATTTACCTTTTTTCAAATTACAAAGACCTTCAAATTCTGCTTTTAAACGCTCATACTCTACAGAATCTGCATAAGGTTCGTAAATGACCAACACTTCATTGTAGAATTCATTGTCTGTACCACATTTTTTCTTGATAACATCCAAAATTTCAGCATTTTGCTCCATGTTGTTTTTGTCGCTATCAAATTTAGGTTTGAATTGATCTACATAAAATTCACATCCCCAAAGAGTGCCACCAATTTTTGCAAATTCAGCCTCTACTTTTTCCCACTTATCTTGGTATTTCTTAGCTTCTTTTTCGTTGTTTTTAATGTTGTATTCAGCAATACCTTTTAATTGCTCATGCAAAGCACGCATGTATTCTGCTGTAAACTTAGGGTGTTTCTTTTGGAACAAATAAACCGATAATTGAGTGATTGGAACGAATACCATTTCATCTGTTTCGTTTTTACCCAGTTCAATTGACTTTTCAAACATTTCAATTGCTGTTACAGAACTACCACGAGCAGCATAGATGTAATAACCTTCCCAAGCTCTATCTTTAGAAACTTCTCCTAAACAAGCCGCCATTTGGTCATACAATTCCATCATTTTTTTAAGATACTCCTCTTTCTTTTTTTTGTCTTTTTCACCCTCAGCAAAGGTTTTGTACATGGTAATACCATTGCTAAAGTGGGTGGTTTTTGCAGGCAAAGGAATTTTTACAGTAGCAAACAGTTCTTCCCAAATAGGGAATGCTTCTACATATTTCTTAGACTTAAATAAGTCTCTATATAAGACATGTTGTTGTTGTGCAGTCTCTTTACCCTTAGGGTACGCTTCCCAAGACTCACATTGAGCAGAAACTTGTCCAGTCATCAAAACTATAAGAGATAACATTGAACCGAATTTTAAAAGAGATTTCCATTTTTCTAACATAACTATTTGTATTTTTTATTCTTAATTTAAGTTCTAGTTCTAATATAAACCTATAGGTTCTGTCTTATAAAAGTCCAAAAGCGTGCCATAATAATTAAAAAACGAGACGATATAGACTAACTGCCTGCAAGTCAGGTTCTTAAAATTACAGATGTTGTGGGCGACAAAAATAACAAAAATTGATGTAAACACCTAAAAGTTTTTCTAGCTTAACCGTTTATTATTATTGTAAACTATTATTCTCTAACTTGTATCCTTGTTTTTTGTTTAATCCAACAACCAACCGTATATGGATCGCCTTCTTTTAGTGCAGCTTGAAAGATATTTTCAGAAGAGGGCAAGTACTTTTGATAACGTTTAATTCTTTTATTGACCTTTTCTTTTAAACTAGGATCAATTTTTATTGCTTTTCTCCATTCATCCAAGGCAACCCAAATAACTACTTTGCCATCGAACTTGTTTGGATTGTTCCTAGCACAGGTTGAATAACTACTGGCATACATATTACCAACCAAAACATAAGGTTCTCCCCAGTTTGGTTGATGCAAAGAAGCGGTTCGACACCATTTTCTAGCTTTCGGAAAGTCCTGCTTACTATAAGCCTCGTAAGCAATTCTGTAGGCTAATTCGGCTGTTTCTTTTGGTGTTAAGGTCGTGTCCTTAGAATGAATAGCAGCTTCATACAATTCAAAAGCTTTGTCTCTAAAGGTTTGATATTGGAGCGAGTCGCCATTTTTTAGAAAATAACGAGCACGCATTTCTTGATGTTTACCTTGTTCGTTAATACTTAAATCAAGAGACCCACAATAATTGAACTCTAAATATTCCAAACGATGGGCAACTTGTAAATAAAAAGCAGTCTCCTTACCACAAGTTCTACTGATAACGTTTAAGATTTCTCGATTCTGTATGATGTTATTAGAATCCTTTAAATAAAGTGGCTTCCATTTGTCTGCATAAAAATCACAGCCCCAAATCGTCGTCAAATGCGCTTGTATAGCAACAAATTCCTGCTCTGCTTTTTCCCATTTTTCAAGATAAATCGCTGTATTATTATTTGCTGCAAGTTCTTTGAGCTGCTGATATAAATTGGTCAAATATGCTTTGGTGAATTTAGGATGCTTTTTTTGATATAAATAAACAGACAGTTGAGCCATTGGTAAAATGACCCTACTAGAAGTCTCGGAACCACCGAATTCAAGTGCTGCCTCAAATACGTCCATCACTAGGCTTGGTTTTGCTCGCAGGGAATACAAATGATAGCCCAACGAAGTTTTATCAGAAGCATTTTCACCCAAACAATTTTCTTGTTGCTGGTACAAATCAATAATGGCCTCCATGTAAGCGGCTTTTGTTTCAGCATTCGTTTCTGCCTTTGCAAAGGTATAATAGAGTTTTATGCCATCTTTAAAATGTCTACTAGGAGCTTCTTTAGGTGTTTGAACACTTTGAAATAGTTTTTTCCAAACAGGAAATGCTTTTTTATATTGTTTGCTATTGAATAAATCTCGATAAACAATGTGTTGCTCCTGTGCTTGTTCAATTCCTTCAGGATGCCCTTCCCAAGACTTGCATTGAGCTTGTAGGCAATGACCAGAAAGCATTATTAGGATAATTAGTAGATAATTATCACAAGAAAAATAAATCATATTGCTTAGTTTATAGTTGGCGGGGAACGAACTATACTACACTAGATGCAAGCCGGTCTTTTCTTGGTGGGTGAGCAATATTAAAATAGCAAGTTTCCTTAATGCAAGATGCCAGTCACTTTCAAAGTGGCTGGCATCTTGCTCCTCTCTATTTTATCCTGAAATTTACTAGGAAACTCTATTAATTTGCTATTGCAAATTTATAGAAGGTGTTTTTTAATTTCTATTTTAGAAATTTAAAATCCAGTAAATTTCATCTTAGAAGTAGTCTATCTAAATTTAGAACGGTCAAACCATCCATTGGCATTCAAGGCAAAGCCAAGATTTACTTTGAAATAAACATCGCCAATTAATTCAGGATGCCCCAAGTAGCCAACATCAAATCCAAGATTAACAAAACCTAAGATACTTTTTGCTTTGGGAGGGCGCATTGGAAAGCCAGCTCCAAGAGACAAACCATAGTCCATCAACTGGTAACTTGTTCCATTGGAAGCCACAAAGGTACGAGCGTCCAAACCA
The DNA here is from genome assembly GCA_937942475.1 of uncultured Aureispira sp. GTDB lineage: Bacteria > Bacteroidota > Bacteroidia > Chitinophagales > Saprospiraceae > Aureispira. The sequence continues at coordinate 6,153 of CALDEP010000068.1, read as the reverse complement.
TAATGCGCTCCTACACGGTAGCGAATTCTATTAAAATAGCTGGTATAATCTGCAAAGTCAGGTACAATCTGTAAACCAACTGCAAATCGATGTGAGTTTGCTAAATTAGGACTTGCATCCCCATTTCTACGGAACATAGACCACATTTCAGTTTCATAAGAAGCACCTATTAAAAGACCTAAATCTTTACCAAAGGAAACCCCTCCACCGATTTTGATCGGCATATTTATACTTCCCTTAATATCAGAAGCGTTTTGAATAGAATCAACAGGATGGTACGTTCCAATTCTTGTATATTGTTGGCTAGAAGTTGTAATAATATCAGAAACGCCACCAGCATAAAGACCAATGGTTAATTTTTTGTCAATGCTAAAGTTGGCATCTGGCGAGGAGACTCTATTTTTTGATTTGAACACATATTCATATTGTAAACCCAAATCCCAAATAAAACCAACGCCATTTTCTTCGACTAGTAATTGCTCATCATAAGCCAAAGCATAAGCACTATCTTGAAAATCAATAAACGTACTGTTGCTTATTTTACCAAACAACAAACCGGCATTCAGTCCTGCCGAAAATCCTTTATAAGTGACACCATTAGACCAGTTGACACGGTATTTATTACCTGTACCAGTATAATTAAATAACACATTAGGAATCGTTCCTACCGTTCTAGTGACGGCAACATCATAATTAACTTGGCTATAAGGCATCAAGCTAAAAGCCATTCCCCACTGTACTGGAACTCCTCTACGCAAAGTGTCTCGCATGATTTCCCAACTTTTAGTAATTGGAAAAGCTAAGGTTAAATACGTTAAATTACCATTGTCAGCTTGCGCTGTGAAGCCCGTGCTTTTTTCTGATAATTCACTGTGTTGATAACCTAAACCCAACTGGAATGAAGCATAACGCAACTTTCCTAAAGAAGCAGGATTGGTCAAGTTAATGTCCCAATAACTACGATAAGTTGCTGATAAACCACCAGCCATAGATGCATTCGCTGTGAATAAAGATCCTTTTAAATCTCCTAAACCATAACGAGAATAAGGCGAGTTTCCTCTAGAGTATTGTCCAAAAGAAGCTGTTACCATTGTTCCAATCAAGAGGAACACTAACAGTGGTGTAAATGTCTGCTTAAAAAGCTGTTGCATGAAAATTTATTTTTGTTTGTCAGTTGTGTCTATGAATTGTTTGTTGAATTTTTATTTTTTTACAAAAAATAAAAAACATCTTAGAATGATTTTATTCATGAATAAAATTATTCTGATTTTCCAACCAACAATTAGAAAGTTCGTTTATACAAGTATTACTAACCGTCAACTGTGTCAAATCTATTGTATATTATAATTTAAAATTTTATTCAAACCTATCAAGACTAGTTTAGGCTGCGCAAATATCTCATTTTTAAGTTGACTTTCAAAATAAGATGCGTCACCTCCTGTCACAATGACCTTAATATTGCCAAATTCTTGCTCATATTGTAATTTAAAGCCCCTAAGCTCGTGCAAAACTCCACAAAGAATGCCCGTTTGTATAGAAGTTTCGGTGGATGTTCCAATAAAACTATCTAAATCCGCCTGTTTTATCAAAGGCAATTTTGCCGTTAGCTGATGCAATGCTTGAAATCGCATGTTAATACCAGGCAAAATACTTCCTCCCATATATTTCGCATCGGAAGTAACAAAATCATAAGTGATACAAGTCCCTGCATCAATAACCAAAACGCCTGCTTTTGGATACAAAGCATTGGCTCCAATTACTGCTGCTAGTCGATCATTTCCCAACGTTTCAGGTGTTTGATATTGACTCTGAATCGGTACGTTTGTTTTGAAGGACAATTGAAGAACGGTTTTTAAGGTACGCTCCAAAAAATCCAAAACAACCCGATGTTCCACTCGAACAGAAGACAGAATTGCTTGCTTTATGTCAAATTTAAAAAACAGCGTTTCTAAAACGCTTATCGTTAATTCTGGATGCTTAGAGAACCACAACAAGGATTTTTTAGCGTCATAAACGCCTAGTTTTACTTGTGTATTGCCTACATCAATGCATAGGTTCATTGTGTTTTTGTTTTGCTTTTAGAAACGTTGCTAAAGAGAGAAAGGATAGTTTAAATTTGTTTTTTGAGCAAAAAAGTAAAATTAAACAAAGGTTAATTTTTACTATATTAATGGCAAATGGTATTTGAATATTTGGAAATGTGTTGATTGGGAAATGGTCAAATTAATAGAATAATTCAATTCAAGAAGCCCTTAAACTTCCAAATACATCTGCGTGTGCGGAATGTTATCTTCTAAGTATTTCTTGCCCGTATCTTTAAAATTCAAACTCGTGTAAAAGCTTAATAAATAATCCTGAGCAGAGATACGAATGTTTTGTTTGCCCCACAATTCCCAGCAATAATTCATTGATTTTTCCATTAATACTCGTCCAAAACCCATGCCCCTTGCCTTGGGACTGGTGACGACTCGACCAATAGAAATGTCATCTTCATAAGAACCGCCTTTCGGAACCAGCCGAGTATAAGCCATCAACTCATTCTGCTCGTTAAAGGCCATCACGTGGGCACAAAGTTGATCTAAATTATCAAAATCTAGATAAGGACAATCCTGTTCTACCACAAAAACCTCTTGACGCAAATGCCCAACGGCATAGACTTCTATTCCCGATAATTCTTCAAATGGTTTACAAATCCAAGTTAGTTTCATCTTATCCTTTTTTTAGTCGAATGTGTAGCCAAGACTCATTGAAAGCGTGCCCATCTAATTCTAAGAAATTTGCAAATCGAGGCAACAAGACACTTTTTTTACGACCACCAATACTAATCATTAATTCGTCCCCGTATTTTTCCAAACTAAATTCTTCCGCTCCAATAAACGGGAGGTACATAGATACTTTATAATAATCAGGATATTCCTCTACTTTGAAGGGACTTTCTTTGTGGTAAATTTCAGCAGGGTCTCTTTCTTTATAAATAGCCGTACCGATTTTTTCTAATAATTCTAAACCAAAAACTTCTCTTCCTTGATGCTCTACTTTGAAAATAGGCAAGGGTTGAAAGCTCTCTTCAATGTCTTGCAGGTATTTGCCTTGAGATTGGACATATTGTTCAAATACAGACCCAACACCGCCCGCCAATTCGGGCAAAATTCTATTCACAACAACAGCATCTACATTATACCCATAAAGATTAAGATAAGTATAAGCCCGTTTTGCTTCTTGAATCACCATGCGTTCGGGATTGGCTACAATACGAATGGAGCAAATTTCGGGATCCTGCATGATTTTTTGCACCACCTCCAGCTTGCTAAACAAACCTTGCAATTCCTCGTAACCTTTTTCCAATGGAATGCCTTTGGTTCTTTTGAGAATTTTACCAACTGTTTTGATCACTAATTTTTGCCCAGGAAATGCTTTGGTCAACCAAGACTGCATCACTTGAGGCAAGGTCAATAAGGTAAGCGTTTCGCCTGTTGGCGCACTATCTATAATTAGAACATCATAAAATTGTTCTCGATAATATTTTTCAATCCACAAAAAGGCAGAAGCCTCTTCCATGCCAGGTAAAACCGATAATTCTTCTGCAACCACATTATCTACACCACGCCATTTGAAAATAGACAACATGAGGTGCCGCATACTTTCCCAGTTCTTTTTCATAGAATAGTAAACGTCAAATTCTTGCCCCCAAAGGTTCTCCGCAATAACAGTTGGTTCTGGTTGAAGCTCCACATTAAGTGCATCAGACAAACTATGTGCAGGGTCGGTAGAAACCACCAAGGTTTTTAATCCTCTATTGGCACATTGCAAGGCTGTGGCTGCTGCCGTGGTTGTTTTTCCAACACCACCTTTCCCTGTAAATAATATAATTCGCATTTTTTTTATTTTGATTGATTTTTGATTCCACAAAAGTACAGAAGTAAGGGCACATAAAAAAGCTCGTTTTTAGCTTTTTTATACTAAAAACGAGCTTTTTATAAAAAAAAGGAAACCTAAACCCCCAATATTTTCTTAAAAACCCCTAAAAACGAACTCGCTTGACGCAAGGTACCCGAAACCGCTTTCCAAAATAGGCGAGGTCCAGCAGTTTTAGAAGGCATATCTTTAAATGCTTTGACCAAGCGCATGTTATCTAAACCCTTTCCAATGGTAATTCGAATACAATTCTCTAAACCTGGTAAGTTGGAAACATTTAGCACGTGAATGAGCTCTTCTTTTTTGAGATGTTCCGTCATAATATCGGCATCTTCTACTCGAAGTAAAAGCGTATTGGTTTCACTCTCAAAAATTTCTAAAACCGCAGGCAGCTTTTCTAAGGCAAGCTTAACTTGCTCTCGTTCTTCAATTGTTTTAGTGACAATTCTTTCTTTTTGGTCAGCGACATAAAGTGCTTTTGTTGCCATGTTTTGCGCAACAGTGTTGACCGAAAAAGGAGGTTTTAGTAGGTTTAATACCTGAATGATTTCTGGACTGGCATAAGCCATTCCTATTGGCAAACCTGCCAAACCCCAAGCTCTAGAAAAGCTTTGAATGATAATTACATTAGAGCAGTCTTTGATAATAGAAACCAAACTCTGATCTGGCGTATAGTCAATGGCAGATTCGTCTATCACAACAATTCCATCAAAATCAGTGGCAACGTCTACAATATCAAAATTAGCAAAACAAGACCCCGTAAGATGGTTTGGATTTTCTATAAAGAGTATTTTAGTTGCCTCTGAAATATTTTTGCGAACTTCGTAAATCGGCATCTCAAAGTGGTGTCCTAATTCTAATAAATCAACTTCAAGTGCTTGCATCTGCGCAAAATGAGCCATTCTAGGATCGGATGGTTGAAAACCTAAAATACGATCTTTTCCAGGGTTACAGAACGTGCGAATCACCAAATCAACCAATTCTGTAGAACCATTTCCAATACAAATCTGATTGGTATCCAAACCAACATAAGCCGCCAACTCCTCTTTGAGTCGAGTAGCCTTAATATCTGGACGCTGACTGTGGTCTTTGTCGGTACCAACAGTGCCATATAAGCCAGTCGGGCGATGTGCATTCAGGAACCCCTCCTTTAAGATAGGTTCTTTTGCCAAGGCAGCTTTAGAAGCGACTAATTTCCGAATATGTCTCGGCAACCACTCGTTTAAATTTTCTGTATGTTCCATAATCAGCGTGTTTTATAATAATAACTGATGTTACGCAATTATTTTTCGTTCTTTTAACTAACCAATTGCCTCGTAAAGCATGGCAAAACCAAAGGCTTTTTCTGCATTTCCTTCGTTCAATGCTTTTTTTGCTAATTTGTGCAAACCTTCCAACATCGTGTCGTCAGGCGCTTCTACACTAATCAAAACTTCTTGAACTTCTGTGGTCATCAACAGCTCTTGAATCAATTCCTGTGTAGGAAATTCATACAAACCTGCGATTTGAGCCAAGTCATTTCCTGTTAGAACGGTACTGTTTGATAAATGTGGTGGCAATTGATCAAAACCCAATGCTAATTTGACAACAGATTGATAGATGTCAAAAATATTATCACCACTAGCCCTAACATAATGGGCACGTCCCATTCTTCCCACCAAGTCTATTTTGTGTGGATTAATTCTATCGCCATCCAAAACAGCCTCATCAACATGGAATTTTAAGACCTGACATATAATAAGATGCCCAGCACCACCATGTTCCCCTAGTGTAATGATTTCGCTTACCTTACATTCAAAATGCGCAGGAGACTCTTTAATCCTTGGTGGCTTTACAGTATGGGACTCCAAAGGCGTCAAGCCAGACTTGGCAAACTCACTAACATCTGAAGGGTAAGAAATACTAGCCAATGCCATTTGTCGGACAATCGAATAATTAACAACATTGACCACTAACTCTTGATTCAATTCAATATTGTGTAAAGTATCTTTTGTTGTATTGTCTGCAACTCGTCTATTGGAGGAAAAAACTAAGACAGGCGGATTGGAACTAAACGCATTGAAAAAGCTATAGGGCGCAATATTGGCAACCCCTTTGTCGTCGATGGTGCTTACAAAAGCAATCGGTCTTGGAGCAACAGCACCTAATATAAATTGGTGTAAATCTTTAGTTTCTATTTCACCAGGAGTAATGCTACGCATAATTCTTCTTATTCTATTTTGAATTAATAATCTCTTT
>CALDEP010000067.1 GCA_937942475.1 uncultured Aureispira sp. | reverse complement strand
ATAATAAACGACTTACGACTTTCTACTTAAAACTTATATCCCAATTCATAGCTGTTAAAAGATAAGTTATCTTTTAAACTCCACACGATTTGCAAAAGAACGATAAAAATTAACTAAGGCTTACCTCTCATTCCCTCAAATTAATTCACCAAATAAGCAACTAAAGTAATGATTATTAACATGCTCTAAAAGGGTTATGGAGGTGATTGTTTATTATTAACCCACTGCTAATAAATAGCAGAGGAACAAAGTAGTAAAATCAAACGATATGAAAAATATAATGATACTAGGAGCTTTTATGATCTTTATTCTGGTGAATTGTAGTAGCCCTAGTGAACCTATGCAAGGAATTTCAGAGGTAGAAAAAATAGAAATTATGAAATTCGAAATGGCTACTAAAGTTCTAGAGACAAAAATAGAGGAGATAGAATTTTCTACAAAAGAATTGCAAGAATTGCTAAAAGAACTATAAAATAAGTAACTTATGTTCAAGTGATGATTATTAAAAAATGGAATTTTAAATCAGTAGTTTTTTACGATAAGAATTTTTTTGAACATGCAATACTTAACCTTGTTTTTAAGCTTTTTATTACTTATTTCCTGCGAAGAAATGGAAACGGTCGTAGAAATAGAATTACCACCAATAGAAAAAGAATTGGTCATCGAATGTTATTTGGAAGCAGGGCAGCCTTATCGATTCTTACTAACAGAAACCAAGGATTATTTTGAGGATCTAACCGCCTGTCCATTTGTGCGGAAAGCAATCATTGTCATTTCGCATGGAGGTGTAAAAGATACGTTAAAAGAAGCCCCATTTTTTAATGATAATTGCGATGTAAATGATTTCATTCCTTATGGTTTTTTGCCTTATTTAAGTGCAGATTCTACTCGCTTTTTTAATTATGGTTCGACCGTATTGTGCCCTTTAAGCTATACAGAATCCTTTACAGTGGAAGTTTGGGACACGATAAATAATCGCTATGCTACTGCAACAACACAGTTTTTACCTCCAAGTCCCATCTTAGATTTTAGAACAGAATTTAACAATTCGGGAAAAGCTTATGCATTATTAAATACAGCAGACGATCCTGCTACAGAAGATTATTATCGCTTGGTGTTGCATGAAACTTCCTTGACACAGAAAGGCGAAGGAACTTTGCCCATTCCAGTCGGTAGAAAACCAAATTTTGATCGTGTTTTGGACGATGGTGGTATTTTTAATGGCAATGCCGTAACGACCGCATCTAATTATCGCTTTGAATCAGGGGACACCTTGATTGGAACGATTTATCATTTGGAGAAAAGTTACCACGACTATCTAGAATCTGTTCGAGATGCACAAAGCGCCAACAACAGCCCATTTGGACAGCCAGCAGCGATTCAATCCAATATTACAGGAGGAACGGGAATTTTTACGTTTTTATCCTATGATAGAGATACGATTTATGTGCCCTAATCAACTAACTTTTCTAGGATAAAAAACCTTTTTTTGTAAAAAGCAGGAAGAATAACGTGTATAAAGCGAATCATCCTTTGATAATTTACATTAAAAATGTATTTTTAACTAGACAGCGTAAAATACGCTTATTGACTTGTTTTATAATATTAAGAATGTTCTGTTCGTTAATATTAAAAAGTAGCCAAGAAAAGCCCCCTTCAAACTAAACATCTCGTTCAAATATTGTATAAAATTTTACTATGAAAAGAATATTGTTAATTATTGCAGTTGTGTGTGCCCCCTTTTTTACAAAAGCTCAATTTAATTGGGGACATAACTACTTTGAAGTAGGTCTTGGTGGGGGCGTGATGAACTATTCTGGCGAATTAACCAATTCGATTTTTGATTTTAAGCACATGCATTTTGGAGGTGCTTTGTTTGCACGTTATAATGTTGGACAATTTTTGAGTGTTCGCCTTCAATTGGCTTTAGGCTCTATTTCTGGTAGCGATGCAGATTCTCCAGATTTTAGAAACAGAATTAGAAATTTAAGTTTTAATTCACATCTTTTTGAAGGTTCTCTTATTGTAGAAGCCAACTTGATGGGATTTCAACCAAGAGGACATGAAAAAATGTTCTCCCCTTATATTTTTGCAGGAATAGGCATCTTTAATTTTAATCCTGCCACGACACATTTTGATCCTAATTTAGATGGACAACAAGTGTTTTTGCAAGGAATTAGTACAGAAGGACAAGGAAGTCAGACGTTCTCTAACAGAGCGCCTTATTCTAGAACACAAATCTCTATTCCAATGGGAGTAGGAATCAAATATGCTGTGAACAGTAACATTAGTATTGGTTTTGAAGTAGGATTCCGCCCAACATTTACCGATTATTTGGATGATGTAGGACAAACTTATCCTGTAAATGCACTGACAGGGGAACCATTTTATGATCAAACGCCTTATTTGGCAGGTCAATATGGGAACAAGTCTGCACAAGAGTTGTTTGCAGACAAAAGTTATTCATTCATCTTGGATGAATTAAAAGCTAGAGGTTTAGCAGGCGATCCTAATTTGAATGCAGAATTAGCAACACATGTACAAGGAATGTCCTTGAGTGAATTCTTGAATTACATCACGCCTTATATAGACAATCCTGGGACTGCAACAGCAGGTTCTAAAGATGAAGCAGCTCTGTCAGAATACAATGGCTATATCAATGCTAGAGGAGGAAATTTAGTCAGAGGAGATAAGTTAAACGATTGGTATGTATTTACAATGGTTACGGTCTCTTATAACTTTATTGAGAATGGTTTGGTAGGTTTTCGTAAGCGTCGTAAGAGAAAAGCGGGGTGTAAAAGCTCTCGATTCTAATAGCTCATTAAGCTATTAATAGAGCCTATTATCAAGCGAAGTTCACAAAGAAAGCGAATAAATAATAGCGCTTTGTTTCGTAATAAATTATAGATGTGAATTACGAAAACAACCACTTGATTTATAGTTGTTTTCGTAATTCACAATTTTTTTTATGTTCAAATTAATCCTTTCCACGATCATGAGTTGTTGCTGTTTTTTTTCTACTACAAAGGCTCAATTTGTAGAGATAGGAGGCATGGGGGGCGCATTAAGTTTTAATGGAGATGTAAATGAAGGGGATCTATTGTCGAATACAAATGCTGCCTTTGGTGGCTTTTTTCGTTATAATATGCATCCTCATTTTGCCCTCTCTTTAGGCTTTATGAAAGGAACCTTAGAAGCAAGAGATCGTTCTTCTAAACATGAAAATATACGAGAGCGAAATCTTAGTTTTAAGTCAGATCTAATGGAGTTTTCTCTAATTCCAGAATTTAACATTTTTCCATTTAACCCTCAAAAATCAGGACAAGTATTTACGCCCTATATTGGCATAGGAGTGGGGCTTATTGTCTTCAATCCTACCGCTAAGTATGAAGGTCAATGGCTTGAATTACAAGAATTAGGAACAGAAGGGCAAGGGCTAGAAGGTTATGATGAAAAATACAGCTTAGTACAATTTGCCGTTCCAATGTTGTTTGGGATTAAATATTCCATTGAAGGGCGCTTAAATATCGCTTTAGAAGTGGGCTATCGTTTCACGACAACCGATTATTTGGACGATGTAAGTACCACTTACCCTTCAAGAAGCACCTTAATGAATAGTAGTGAACTAGCTGTTGCATTATCCAATAGAACAGAAGAATATACAGGTGTATCTGCCAATCATTTGGCTGGCGCACGTCGTGGAAATGCAAATAACAAAGATGGATACCTTACCCTTGGTGCTCGAATCTCATTCAGTTTATACGGAAAAAGAACCTATAAGTCATCTAGTGGAAAAAGGAAGAAGGGGAAAGAACTCAAGCATAAATTCGATAGATGGCTTTAAAGACAAAGGCTATTTTAATATAAATGAAGAACATTATGCTCAAAAGCTTGTTTGTCTAGTATCAATCTTATGCTCTAGAAAACAATTTTATGAAAAATATCCTTCTTATTTTAACTTTGTTAATCATAGCAAACAACATTAGCATAGGACAAGATGCGCCCAAGCTAAACAGTGATGCTCGATTTAGATTTAGCCCAATGCTATTTATAGACTACAGTCTATATCACTGGTATCAAAAACCACGTAGAAGCATGGATCGCTCGCCCAAAAGCATGGGACAAGTACTAAATGTATTACCTGGTTTAGGAGGAGGCATTATTCTAGGCAAAAAAACAACCTTGCTATTTTCCCTAGAAGCCAGCGTCAAATACTTTCCCTTTAGCTTAGACCTAGAAGGTTACGAAGGAATGGGAGCTGTTTCTTTTCCTGTTTTAGCTAATTTTAGAATTCCACTTGGTGGTTTTGTTTTTATGCAAGTAGGGGGCGGTGTGCAATGGAGTCAAATCAACATTCACAATAGAACAGCAGCAAACCAGCAGCAACCAAATCCGTTTTTCATGACATACGTTGGAGAGCTTGCCGTAGGAATAGAAGAAGGCGTCTTCATTCTATATTTCGCCCGATTTGGGTATAACGCCAATCAATCTACTACCTTAGACATAGGTTTAAGAATTGGGCTGCATAGCGCTCTTTGGGACTGATTGCAATAAGAGTTTTGAGAAAACTCTTATTGCAATCAGCCGAGCGCAGGGAGGGCATGCAGTAGTAGAGCAAGAGAAAGAATTTCAAGTAAAAATGAATGAACGAGTAAAAAGAAATAAGAGTTTTGAGAAAACTCTTATTACAATCAGCCGAGCGCAGGGAGGGCATGCAGTAGTAGAGCAAGAGAAA
>CALDEP010000066.1 GCA_937942475.1 uncultured Aureispira sp. | reverse complement strand
TCCTGCTGGTACACGTAAGGGATCTACTACCTTTACATCTACTGGCGCTCGTCCTGCTACATAGTCTATTCTCCCTACGTTTTCACCATTTACAATCGAACTTTCGATACTTCCTAGATTCGCAATTTCTAAAAATTGTTTGGAACCTGTTCCTGAACCATCTATTCTTGTAATTCCTGGTCGATCTCCATACGCTGATTGCAAGCTGACTCCTGAATATTCTGAGTCATTAATTCTTGGTATGGCGGTATAAATTTTAAAGTTTCGACGTCCTTGTAAATATGGGGAGGTTTGTCCTATATTCGTTACTGGATTATATTTTTGATATTCATTATGCGCATAAGCAACCACACAGAAATAATAAGGTTTGTGATTGATTAAGTCTTTTTCTCCTGGTGCAAATTGATCTTCTTCTACTTTAAAAGTATGTTTAACGCCCCCATTTACTCCCTCTACCATAATTCTAGGTACTTGAACCACCAAGCCTAAATCATTGTCTGTAAATTGTTCCCAATTGGCAATTTTAGAAATGCCATCGTTTACATCTGTCTGGAAAATCAAACGAGCTTTACTTTCATCATCTAATTCTGTTACAGAAAGATTTGGATTATTTACTTGATACACCTTATACCCTTGGAAATCGTAGGTAGTATCTAAGGGCGAAAATGCTCTAAGTTCTGCTGGAGATTCTTGATAGCCTAACTCATAGTTGTTTTGTTCCGCAGAATAATACAGATTTAAAACCAATTCTTTATCCATCTCAATGACATCAATATAGGGCGCATCTGGTCCATCTGTAATTTTAAAACAGTTGTCAAATAAGTTCTGTGACAATATATCGGCACTCACCAAAGACTCTAAAGCAGGACAAGGATAATCAGGAATACTTGGCACCCAAACCACCCCTGAAATCATCTCGTTTGTCGCTCCTGGCTTCAAAACAAATGGTCCTGAAGTGTGTAAAAAAGCTTGATCCAAGCCAGACAAAGATTCACTACACATTGACCATGCGCCTCCTCCACTTTCACTGGGGAAGGATGGAAATACATAAGACGTTGGAACGGCTGTTATATTATTAGGATTATAACCATCCCCTCCTGCTGTAATAGGCGTTCCATTCGACCAGAAACCTGAAATCAAACGGTAATACCCAATAGCACTAGAAGGAATTCCTTTTGGATCTGTTGTACTAATAATATGGTATTGAAAAGAAGACAATCCAATTTCAGCGCCCGAAGAATCTAAGGGACCTCTAAAATAATCGACGCCCAAAGCTGGAATATCTGTTCCATATCCAGCTAAACCAGCACAAGGGTTATCATCATTCGCATCTGCATTGTAAACATAGCCCATTCCTGTTGTGGTATCACAACCAATGTAATCATCTGAACGACAACCCAAATCGGGGTCTGTCCACAAAGAAAAATAAGTCTGATTTAAGGCTAGTTTATTTCTATTTAATAATTTATAACGGTAGAATGTTTGGTTGTTAATGGCATCTGTGGTACGATAACCAAAAGCCGTTGCTTGAATCTCCATTTTCATGGTTTGACCATTGGTTTGTGTATGCAAATTACCATTATCATTATACACCCACCAAGTCATTTGATCGGCATATACAGGATTGTTATAATTTCCAACTTCACAACCTGACACTTCGATAATTGGATGATCTCCATCATAAGGATTATAAATACCATCGCTATTTGCGTCTATAAATGGGGCTAAATCTTGGTTATAATCACGAATATCAAATCCATTTACATTCAAAAAATTTGGATTCCCTCTACCTGGCCATCCTAACAAACCTCTTGAAGGAGTATTTTGAACACCTGGATTTAATGGATCTAAGAAATCAGCTCTTAGTGCATCAATATCGTCCCCAAATACGGTAAAATGTAAATCCCAACGTTCACAATCTGCTTTTTCAATCGTGCCCAAATCAGGATCTAGGGGTCCAGTCCAATAATCATTACCACTTCCTCGATAGGTTTGCGCTGCAAGAATCAAGTTACCACCATCATCATAAGCCCCCAACCATATTGCTCCAGAATAGAGCGATACGATTTCTGGCTCTCCCGAAGCAGGATCTACATTTGGCACAACATATTGTGGTTGATTGCCATCCCACCACATATCGCCTCCTGCTCGTAAGCGAGCACGAACATTATTAATAGCTAAATCCGTTTGAGCACGAGATTCTGTACAATTGGTTCGATAAGCAGGATCTTCTGGTTCGACTCTATTGGTAGGAGGTCCTTTTTGAGCAAATAAGACCGTCGTACTACCTAAAGAACAGGCACTGAAAATAATCCAAAAAATGATCTTGTTCATTGTTATATTCTTATATAATGATAGAATAAAATAATTTGGGGGACTTTTTAACCGCAGAATATTACCAGACACTCAAAACACATCCTACTGATATTCAAACTAGTATACTTTATCTGCAGCGTTGTTACTGCGTGCTCTCCACGAAGTAATGTCTAATGATATGCTATAAAAGTACAAAACGCTCTTTCCACAAAGATAGGAAAAGAGCGTTTTATATATTGTATAATAAGAACGCTTAAAGCGTTTTATTTTTTAAATTCCAATTCTTACACTAATAGCATGTGTACCTGAGAATTCTCTTGTTAATTCAAATCCATAATCAAAAGCAATCTTTTTCGAAGATCCTTTTTTGAATGGAATTTGAACAGACATTCCTGCTGTAAATCCACTACTAATTGTACCTGCATTTCCAGTTTCAAACATTAGACCTTCATATCTAAATGCAGCTCTAAGCATCAACATTTCACGGAAAGCATACTCTAAGCCCAAACCATATTGGTCACGAGCAAATGAATTAGCAGTAAACATTGCATTGATCGACAAACGATTTGTCTTTCCTACTTTTTTCTCTGTTTCACCAGGAAACCAGAAATCGTAAGAAGCACCAATGTGCAATAAAGAAGGCAATTCAAAAGCAGCAACACGCTCTTGTACTGTTAACGGAGTCGTTCCGTTAGGTGCAACACCTACAAAGGCAAGTCCATCACCTTGGAATTTCATCTTAGTTCCAATATTACGTAGAGCCAATCCAAATTTGATTTGTTTGTTTTTACCTGTTACATATTGTACCCCTGCATCAAAAGCAACTCCCATAGCAGAAGCATTTGTTAATGATTCAGAAACCACACGAACAGCTAGACCTACAGAAATTTTTTCATTCCCTTCTTTGTCTCTAAAAATGTGGCTATAACCAATCCCAATATTAAAGAAAGAAGGACTGAATGTAGTAATTCCTTGAGGCTGACTAGTTGTTGTTAATGGAATATCACCAAAGTTCATTGACATTAATGTAAGACCAACAGCACCGTTTTTTCCGATTTTTTGCGCTAATCCACCAGCAGTCATGCTTAACCCAGTACCAACCATGTATTGAGTATGAGAAACAATTACTTCTGTGTTGCTGTATTGACGACCAATTCCAGCAGGGTTAAAGCGCATCGCTTCTACTCCTGTAATACTAGAAACCACAAGACCATTTAGTCCTGCTGATCTAGCCCAAGGGTTTAATAATAATTCATAAGCACCTGCCTCCCCTTGTCTATCAGGGTTTCCAGCAAAAGCTGCTTCTGGAGCTACTAAAACACCCAGTAAGAATATAGCGATGATAGATTTAAGTCTATTCATTGTTTTATATTTTTTTAGATTAGCTGTGAGCTATAAATAGCTCACAGCATTTATTTTTGTACCAGTTAAGAGATTACAAGCGTTGAGCATCAAATGCTCGGTTAATGATAAAGCTTTTTAAGACTCTAGAGCCTACACCTTCTACATTTACATGAATTAGATAGACACCTCCTGCTACGGGAACTCCTGCATAGTTTTTCAAATCCCAATCGACTGATGTGGTAATTTGTTCTTCTGCATCTGGTCCATTTTGACCTATTCCTACTCGTGCAATTCCATTTCTTGCGCCTCCTACTCCTAATTCAGTTCTATAGTCTTGTGCAATTTTATATTCTCTAACAAAACGTCCATCCAAGGAATAAATACGGATGTCACATTTCGCTGGAATATTTGTTACTTTCACTACATTATCAATCTCTGTTACTTCATAATCAGAATAAGCATAATATGGATTCGGTACAACTGTTAACAAATCTAAAGCACTTACTGCTTGATCGTTATCCTCTTTTGTTGGTTCGAAACCATCTAAGCTAAACTCATACAAAGGATATCCTAAGTTTTCGTAGGTACCTGTTTCGATGGCATGTGGGCGATTTACACGTAGTTTTAC
>CALDEP010000065.1 GCA_937942475.1 uncultured Aureispira sp. | reverse complement strand
CGGACGTGTAACCCGTGCTTAGCCTTTGCGCTACTTAGCGCAAGCAAGCTCGTTCGTTACACTCATACTACTCATTTTTTAAAACTTTCATCCTCAAAAATATTTAACAACACTTGTTCACTTTATTTCTTTCTCATTCCTAAAGGCTTCACAAGAATGTTTCATGTTGAATTTTTAATGATGAATGCTCTATAGCATAAAAAACATTAAAAATTCAGCATTTAGCATTCAACATTCAACATTAAATGGAAGCTGAAATATAAAAGGATGCCTTTAAATTATCCTTGAAAACCTTCTGCGTAACATGAGTTATTTAAGTCGTAAGCAGTTGAAATAAATTTTTGTATCTTGTTAGCAAACAATAAAGTCTAACCAACCAATAAAAGAAAGAGCTGTGACAAAAAAAGAAGTTTTAGAACAATTAGAAGCATTTGGCGACGAGCGAACTAAAAACACGTTTTTAAAACATGGAGCCAAAGAACCTTTATTTGGTGTGAAGGTGGGCGATTTGAAAAAAATCCTAAAAAAGACGAAAAAAAATCATGCTTTGTCTTTGGAACTATATGAAACAGGCAATTCAGATGCGATGTATTTAGCGGGTTTGATGGCGGATGAAACACAAATTACAGCAGCACATTTAGAAGATTGGGTAGGGAAGGCTTATTGGTATTATTTGAGCGAATTTACCGTGCCTTGGCTTGCTGCCGAGACGGATTTTGGCTTTGAATTAGCAAATAAATGGATTGAGTCTAAAGAAGAAGGGATTGCCTCAGCAGGATGGGCAACCTTGTCTAATGTTGCGAGTATTCGTCCAGATGAAGCTTTAGATGTAGAGGCGTATAGCCAGTTATTAGATCGAGTTGCCAAAGAAATTGGTGCTGTTCAAAATAGGGTAGGATATACGATGAATGGGTTTGTAATTGCCGTTGGTTCTTACCTTCCTACTTTAACGGAGAAAGCACAGGAGATTGCTGCCAAAATTGGAAAAGTAAGCGTAGAAATGGGCGGAACGGCTTGTAAAGTGCCTTTGGCAAGTGCTTATATTCAAAAGGTAATTGACAAGGATCGTATTGGCAAAAAACGCAAACAAGCAAGGTGTTAATATTCAAAAGAACTTCCAGTATACAAACAATTAAAATGACAAGATACAGCATTATTTTAGGTTTTTTCTTTTTGGTAATCCTAACAGGATGCCAGACAGAAGGACAAAAAGCCTATGCAGACTTATTAAAACAAGGAACCACTCTAGTAAAAAATGATACGATTACAGCAAAAGTAGGCGAAAAGCTGTTTTATCTTTATTCCTATAGTGCTGGTGTACAACCTATTCATTATACCTTAGAGCATTCGAATTCGGATAGTACAATTGTACGTTATATTGAAAATCAAGGCTTTTATGTTGGAGACGAAGAGATGTCTGGAGGTCCTGCTGAGGGAGTTCATGTTTTTGAAGGGATGAAGGCTGGTTTGGTTCGTTTAGAGTTTTATAATCCTTATTATAATGAAATGGAATATGCTCAAAATTATCCAGAACACGCTTCCTCAGATCGAGCCATCATGGAGTTCTATAAAACCTTTACAGATTCTATCGCCTTGCAGGATTGGACAGATGCACAGTATGCTAATTATTATGATAATTGGGTGAAAATGCCAGACGAAACTCGAAATGAAGCACTAGATAGCTTACTCGAACAATTTAAATTTGTGGTCTCTAGGATAGACACCACTCAGAAGACAAAGATTATTAATAGCCTGGCAAAACGCTATGCTTTAAGAGAATCGAGTATGACAAGTGCTATTTTAGATAGCCTTTTTAATATGCCAAATGTGGATGGAATGGAGCGTTGGCAAGCGGCATTGAAGGAGCGGAAGGAAAATTTATCCTTGCATGAAAATTTAAATACGACTGTTTGTTATGTTAAAATCGAAGCGTAAAGCCTGTTTTCTTTTGGTGATAATGCTTGTAATGAGTCGTTTGAACCTTGTTATTGCACAGCCCAATATAGAGGCACTTAGTCCAATGCAGTTGCACGAAGATTTGGATCATCTTGTTGCGGGTTTAGAGCGTTATAATCCTGCCATGTACGCTTACAACTCTGAAATAGTGTTTAAGAGAAAGATAGCAGCTATTAAAAAGGCGATTAAAAGTCCTATAGATGCGGTGGAGTGGTTTAAATTATTGTGTTTGGCGGTAGAAGACGTCGAAGAAGGACACATTACGATCGGAACAAAAGAGGATGTTTTTTACCGTGGATTCCTACAGGGCGACTTTAAAAGCTTGCCATTAAGTGTTCAATTTTTGGGCGAACGAGCTTATGTTTGGAATAATTTAAGTAGATCAGATACTTTAGAAAGAGGCGATGAAATTTTGTCGATCAATGGACGCAGCATGGCAGAAATTCGGGACTTAATTTTTCAGTACACCAATTCAGATGGGGACATCAAAACGTTTAAGCAAAAGCGTTTGAGCAAAGAGCTTTCTGCTCGTTATTTTTGGTTTATTGAACAGCCAAGTCAATTTGTTATAACATACAGAAAGCGACGTTCTGAAAGTACTAAAACCCTTCAATTAGAAGCGCTTACACGAACGGAGATGTCGGAATGGTCGATCAAAAGGGGCTTAAAAAAAGAAAGGCTTAAAGGGATTAATGCCGTTTATAGTTTGGCGCTTGAAAAAGACATTGCCACCTTAACTTTGCGTAGTTTTAACGAGGCAATTATAAAACAAAACGAGCTGAAACCCTACGAGTTTTATGAACGTATATTTAAGCGATTGAGGCAAAATAAGGCGAAGCATTTGATTCTAGATCTGCGAGGAAATATAGGAGGGATGAAGGAATTTGTGGACGACTTGTTGGCTTTTACACTCAAAAAAAAGCACAAAGGGATTTTGAGAGAACTTGTTGCTTGGGATGGCACAACCGTCGTTTCTAGTTTCCCAAAACGCAACAAATGGTTTTTTAAAGGAGATATTTATATCTTGACAGATGGTGGAACGTATTCCACCGCTGCTTTGATAGCACAATATTTACACGATTTTGGAAATGCCATTGTCATAGGAGAAGAAACAGGAAGCCGTTATGAAGGCTTTGCGGCAGGCAATTTTCATTATTTAAGCCTTCCAAATTCTAAAATACAAATAGGCATTCCTAATAAATGGGTTAAAAATACCTTACCTAACCCTTTTCCAAAGCCCAATCGAGGTTTGATGCCCGATTATCCTGTGGTCATTTCTATAGATGATTTATTACAAAAAAGAGATCCAGTAAGAGCAAAAGCTCTGAAATTGATTCAAACTAAATAATCTTATAATATGCAAACGACCAATGCGGTTTTCTTAGTGCGTCCAGCTTCTTTTTCTTATAATCCCCAAACGGCAACGTCCAATGCTTTTCAAACGATTACAGCGCTTAGCCCAGCAGCGATTCAGGCGAAAGCATTAGAAGAATTTGATGCTTTTGTCGCTAAATTAAGGTCAGAAGGTCTACAAGTTCAAGTATTTGAAGACAGTCTTGTTCCTGTGAAACCTGATGCAATTTTTCCAAATAATTGGATTTCAGTTCATGCTGATGGAACGATTGTTTTGTACCCGATGTGTAGCCCCAATAGACGTCTAGAACGTCAACAAGCGGTCTTAGATTGGTTGGAAGAAAAGAAGGATTTTAATACCATTATTGACTATACCGCTTATGAGGATGAAGGGCGATTTTTGGAAGGAACAGGAAGTATTATTTTTGACCACCCAAACAAAAAAGCCTATGCCTGTCTTTCTCCAAGAACAGATCAAGGACTCTTTGAAAACTTAATGGTTCACTTGGGCTATCAGGCGATTTATTTTAATGCCTCTGACAAAAATGGACTGGCGATTTATCATACAAATGTAATGATGAGTATTGGGGCTGGTTTTTCTGTTATTTGCTTGGAAAGTATTAAGGCTGTTGCCGAGCGTCAAAAAGTGGTGGCAGCATTAGAGGCTGGTGGTTTAGAAGTGGTGGCAATTAGCTTGGAGCAGGTGGCGCATTTTGCAGGTAATATGTTAGCATTACATACTGAAAATGGACAAGTTTTGGTGCTTTCAAAACAGGCTTTTGATTGCTTGACCATTCCACAAAAACAACAGTTAGAGCAATATGCTACCTTATTACCAATGTCCATTCCAACAATAGAATTAATTGGTGGCGGAAGTGCTAGGTGTATGTTGGCAGAGGTGTTTTAAGAAGATCAAAAGAGTAAAATACCAACTTCCAAAAATTACAAAGAACTAAAAAAAACGAGCATGAATGCACCAACTAGCACTAAAAAAAATCCCTTTATTCTTTTTATATTAACGTTTATGGTACTCGGGTTTTTAATTGGAACGCTTGTTTTTTTTAAATCTGATGCTGAAAACAAAACCTTAAAAGCAGCTTTATTGAGCGAAGGTATTCGAACGAAAGCCTATATAAGTTCTAAGTCAAGGGAAGAGGATCGACGGTATTCAGCCAATAGTTCTACATGGCAATACTCAAGTACTCATTTTATCCTATTTAAGTATCAGCACTTGATGGAGCAAGAAGAGAATAAGCTTTCTTTGGCTTATCACTTGTCTAAAGATAAGGATTCGAAAAAAACGTCTGCTAAATCGGAAGGTTTGGGGCGATTGGAGGCACAGGGAATTGTGGATGAAGCTTTGTACAATAGTTTACAACCAGGAGCATATATAGATGTTATTTATTTGGCAGGCGATCCTGCTTCTGTGAAAATAGTAAACAAAGAAGGAGGAGTAAATATACCTATGTTGTCTATTTTTAGCTATATATGTTTGTTTTTAACGATAGCAAGTGCTTATATGTTCTATTTTTATTTAAAAACTGGACGTACTTTTTAGGTAGGTTACTAATTTATACATAGAATCTTATGAATTTAAAAGATCAAGTTGGCAATATAGATATTTATCTACTTGACCAAATATTGAAAGGGCGTTATGAAAATGGTCAACGTATTTTGGATGCAGGTTGTGGCGGTGGGCGAAATTTGGCGTATTTTTTAAAAGAAAAATGGGCGGTTTATGGAGTCGATCAAAATGCAGAGGCAGTAGCTGCGGTGCAAAACTTATCTAAAGAACTATATCCAGAAAATCCGAGCACTAATTTTACAATAGAAAGTGTGGAGCGTTTAAGCTTTGAAGCTAACTTTTTTGATGTGGTTATTTGTAATGCCGTGTTGCATTTTGCTAAGAATCCAGTGCATTTCGAGGCGATGTTGCATTCTATTTGGAGGGTTTTGAAACCTGGCGGGCATTTGTTTGTCCGTTTAGCTTCTAGCATTGGCATCGAAAACAAGATTATTGCTTTAGGTGATGGGCAGTTTTTGTTGCCTGATGAATCCATTCGATTTTTGGTCGATGAAAAGGTATTATTAAAATATACAAAAGAATTGGGTGGAGAACTAAGCGAATATATCAAAACAACGAATGTGCAGGGTTTGCGTTGCATGACAACTTGGTGTTTGCAGAAAAAGATAAATTAGAGATGGAAATTATCAAAGGAAAAGTACTGGAAGTTCCTTTTGTGAACAAAGGTGGGCGCTTAATAGAAGGCGCAGAAAGTTTGTTTTTGGAAGTGGGAACACAGCAGTATTTCATTAAAATACAAGCAGGCAAAGTAAGCCGCCTAGCTTTGAAAAAATTAGTTGGACAAGAAATTAAGCTAGAAGGAAAAATTGCTAATGGTCTTTGGGATAGCGACGATCCTACTGTTCAAAGTAGGGTAGGAGAGTATGTGGTAATCTTCAAAATTTTAGAGTAATTTATTTCGTTCTTTGACAAATCGTGTGGTAATAAGTTAAACCACTTTTCTATTAGACAGTATAGGTCGTAAGTTTTAAGTAGAAAGTCGTATGTTTTCTTTTGATAATAAACGACTTACGACTTTTTACTTAAAACTTATATCCCAATTCATAACTGTTAAAAGATAGCCTATGTTTTAAACTCCACACGATTTGCAAAAGAACCATTTATTTTAAGCTTTTTGCCAATTGTTACGAGCATGAATATAGGCACTAGCTTCAGAATAGCCTAAGATATAAGCAATATCCTGTATTTTAAGTTGCTTGTCGGCCTCCAAGAACGTTGAAAGTTCTTGTTTTATCTCTAGGCTTATTTTTCGAAAAGAACTGTTTTCTTTGTGTAACTTTCGTTGAAAAGAACGTGTACTCAATGCCAATAGGTCACAAACAGCTTGCATATTAGGAAGTTCAGGGGCACATAAATGCAACATTATATTTTTGGTAATCCCTACAAAACTGCGACTATGCTTATTCTGATAAATCATCTTTAAATATTGAGGTAATAATACTTCAATGTGCTGTAAATTTCTAGGATTTATGCCTTGCTTTATTGCCGTAGAATCTATTTGAAATGAATAGAATGTTCCTTCTTGTATCCTATTGTTTAAGCTAGAGAGTTTGGACGCAAGCGAGATATTTGGGATGAATAGAACTAAGCTGTTGTGCGGCAACATAAGCTGCAATTCTCTGGCAATGAAGACGAAACTACTTTCTACAATAACTGCCTTTAGTTTTTGATCTTGAATAGTAGAGTGAAGTTCGATGTGAATGCTTTCTTTTACGGGATTAATTTTTAATGCTAATAAAGGAAATTGTTGTTCTAAATAGGACTGCAAAACAAGTAAAGCCTGTTCTATGCTTTTTGTTTGCAAAGAAATTTGATGCACCATACCTAAAGCACTTAAATTTAAAAAGAAACCAAAGTTTAAGCCCAATTGAGGCGCCTTATCTTGTTGTGAAATATAGGCTAAGACCCTTAAATAACTAGCCTTACTAACAGAACTTTCTGGAGCAGACCAATCTATATTTTTTTCTTCAACTAAAGCGTATAAAACCTTGGAAGGAATGCCTCTATAAGAAGCAAAATCAATTAGAGTGGCAAGTAAAGATGCATTAATCGTCATCGAAATTGTTTTTGGCGTAAACTATCAACTTTGGAAGCTTTAAATAAACGATTTTTGTCTTGAATTAAATTAATAACAGGATAAAAATCATCAAAATGAATTCTTTACAAAAAGCATTGGTAACAAATGCTATTTTTTCGACAACATCTGCTTTAATTATGTTGATTTTTTCAACAGCGATCACAAATTTATTTGGACTAGAGGAGCGTTTGCCTTTTTTAGTTATAGGAGCAGGGCTTTTGTTTTTTGCTGGAACCATTTTATTTGAAGTTAAGCGGCAACGTACAAAAGCAGTTTATTGGATTATTATCCAAGATGTTTTGTGGGTACTGGGCTCTGTTGTTTTATTGTTGTTGCAACCTTTTGGCATTTCTATGATGGGAAATGTTTTGATTGCGACGGTTGCTTTGATTGTCCTAATTTTTGCAATTTGGCAATATTTGGGGGTACAAAAGCTGCAAAAATAATCTAAATTCTATCCTAGAATAGAGACTTATTCCTCAAACACAAAGATCTCTTTTGTAGGATTGTATAAAAATTGATATTCTACAGGTTCTGCTTTGAAAGGGCGGGTAATAGGATATTTTCGCCCTTTTCCATTATCCAAAATCAACCATTTTCCTTTAAGTAAAATATCGTTAAAGCCGTCTTGGTTCAAATCTTGAACCAAGGCTTCTAAATGATTTTTTCGAAAAGCGCCACCTTCAGGATTGGAGTCGTATGTCTTTGGAGTATTGTTCATTAAGACATTAAAAATATCCATCAACCTTCCTTGTTGATAAGCATAAAAATGATGCTGTCCATTTCCATCACAATCATTTGTAATCGTCATGTAAATCGGCATGGAGTCCAAAACAATTGGAATAAATTGGGCTAAGGTTGCGGCACTTTTATGGAATAAACGCCCTTTATTATCAAATAAATATTGCGTTTGCAACATAGGAAAAGCACAACTATCGCTTGCATTGGCAGGAGATAGGCAATTGATAAACCAAATAGAATCTTTTAATCCGAATAATTGCTGTTGCTCAAAGGCTAAAATGCTAGTTTCTGCTATGTTTGGCTGCCCATAAGTACGCCCTAAGTTTTCAAGAAATAGGCTAGGATTTTTATAATAAGTAGAATCTAAAATAGACGTAAATACAGCTTCGTACAATTTTTTTTCAGTATCAAAATTATCTCCAAAAATATTTTGATGGATACTAGCACTTGTCGAATCTACCAAAGTAGATTTTGCCACTTGTTGGGTAGATGGCGTAGAAGTACAAGCTTGAAGTAGGATAATACAGGATAACAATAAAAAAAAGCGAATAAGCATACGAATGAAATGTTTGAAATTCTTATTACAACAAATGAATTTTTATTAGTGATCTTAATTAAGCTTAGCTACTTATTATTCCTCAAGGCTTACTTTATTTAGTTGGTAATTTTTAAATTTCAAGAAGTTTAGATACTGATTTTCGTAATTTCTGAGGATTGGAGCACTAGTTTGATTTGGATTGCCGTCTAGTGGAGCAGAAACGTCATAAATAGGTTCAATTTGGAATTTAGTATGGTTGTACATCTTGTTTTCCTTCCATAAATGAGCTTGGAAATTAAGCCCATATTTGTTGATCATACGTCCAAAATAGAGCATGATATCAAAGCCTTTGAAGCCAAATTCTCTACTACCAATACCGTAAATAGATTTATAATTTTCTTTAAAACTACGAACCGTTTTGCGACTAGAGCTGGTATAATATTCACTGGTGAAATGTAAATTTAAAGACTCATAATACTCGAAATTAATACGACTAAAATAACGCCATTTATCCATTCCAATAATGACAATTTGATAGCCTCTTCTTGGTTCTACCTTGTCTACTAATTTTTGAATTTCACGCAAAGAGTTGTAAATGAAGCCCTCATCGGTTGTTGGCATCACAATGATGTTTAATTGATCTCTTTGTAAAAGGGGTTTAATTTTATTGACATCAATGGTTGGGCTTGAAGGGATTAATGTTTTAATTTGCGCATTAGGATCATTTTTGAAGTTGACATAACTTTGTTGCAAACTAGCCACTCTAGAAGAATCCTTGCCCAGTGCCAAAACCAAGAGGTTTTTTTCCATTGGATCTCTAATAACACGTCTGTCACGTTCTATTTTGTGTAATAATTCGATCATTAATCGACTGTGTACCTCAAAAGAAGGGTTTACCTGAATAAAGTAAGGATTGTTAATGGTTAAATCACTGCGAGAGTTGAGTGGAGAGATCAGTAGTTTTTGCTTTGTTTTTGCAAATTCTGCTACAATTTTTAGATTATTAGAGAGTAAAGGTCCAATAATTAAATCAGCCTCTTGTAGTTCTCTTTGATTGAGTAAATTTTGAACAACAGCCGTATCTCGTTCTGTATCATATACATTGACAAATAAATTGACACCTTCTGCCTTTAAACTGTCTAAGGCAATGAGTACGCCTTCATAGAATTCAATTGCCTTGATAGACTGAATTGGAATTTCTTTTCCACTAGAAGGATTAAAATTAGTACTCATGAATGGCATCATGATGGCTACTTGATAAGCCAATTTATGTACAATAGTAGAATCCACTTTAGTTGCGGTGTACATCGCATCGTTATTAAGATTAATAACGGCAACCGTATCAGATCGAAGGGCTTGATTACCTACTTTTGTAAAGCAAATTACAATGCGTTGGCTAGGGCTTTTTTGAATGGTATCACACCAAGTAATGGTATCTGTTTTAGGAGGAGCTGGTTTTTCAGTTACCTTTGTAACAGGGGTATAAGAACCCGTTTTGACCGTATCTTTGGGGTTGGTATTTTTAGCAATAACAGGATCTAACTGACCAGGGTTTGTCTTTGTTCTAGCATTGTTTTTACTAGCATCGCAAGAAGATAAACTAATGGCTAAAATAAAAAAGAAAGAAACTAATATTAAGATAGTTTTAAAAGAGGTATGACTTAAGTTTTTCATATTCGTACAGTGCTATGATTTATTTCATTTTGTAAATCAGGTATTTATATGCTATTAAAATATAACATATTGAATAACACAGCAAATGTAACGAATTTTGTACGAGTGAACTAATAAGACCTTAGAAAAAAGTAAGCAATTGAGTAATTGGTCTTTAAGAAACACAATTAGGTCGTCATAAAAGAACAGAAACCATTAATAAACAACAGTTGCATAGCCTTTTAGTTCCTGTTGTTTTCCTCTAGGACCAACAATTCTAACCACCACAACATAAACTCCTGCTTGACATTTTTGACCCACATTATTTTTACGACCATTCCAAGCCTCATTAGGATCTTGAGTGGTAAAAAGACGTTCTCCCCAACGGCTATAAATCCCCATTTCAAAGCTTTTCATATATTGGGTATAGCCTTTTCCTTTATAAACGTCATTTTTACCATCCTCATTAGGCGTTAATGCATTGGGCAAAAAATAAGTCACTTCAGGAACAATGTCTATCAGTTGTTGAGCCGTATCTGTACAGCCATTGATGTGGGTGACCACTAATTTTACAAGGTGTTGCCCTGTGTCTGGATAACTGTAAGTAATGTCACTTTCAAAAGAACTAAGTTTGGAAATACCATTGCCAAAATGCCACTCCCATAAGTTGGACAATTCAGATTCGTCCTTAAATTCAACTACTGGATTGAGCGAAGTAGGTTGTGTTGGAAGGTAAGAAAAATTAGCTTTGGGCGTATCTAAGGCGACTACAGTGCTATTAAATTGTTGGGTACAGCCCTTAGGAGACGTAATGACTAGCGTTCGATTATAAATCCCCGATTGGGTATAATTATGTTCTGCTAAAAACTGATCAGAGCTTGTTCCTTCTCCAAAATCCCATTGAAAGGTATAATCATCAATTGGATAATAAATAGAAGGGATATTTCCTGCCAAAAAATTAATACAGGCGGTATCATTGTTTAAATCTAAAGGGAAAATTGGTTTTGGCGTCCAATCCAAACGCTTCGTCTTTATGGAAGCACAGCCTACTATATTAGTAGCAACTAAGGTCACATTATGAAAACCAGTATCGGGATAGACATATTGGTGCGTGGGACTGCTCATAGAAGAACCTGTTCCATCACCAAAACTCCAAGCATAACTTTGTATGGGAGTAACTGGATCAAAGGAAGTTTTGTTTGTAAAATAAGACAAGCCAATCTCACAAGAATCGTAGGTCATAGAAAAATCAGCCAGTACATCTAAACTAATGTTGATCGTCAATAAAGCCGTGTCAGTACAGCCAACAGAACCTGGGTTTGCAATCATCCAACCTTGATAGGTTCCAGCACCAGGAAAGGTAACAGTAGGTTCAAAAGTACTGGAGGTGAAAAAGTTGCCATTTCCTAAATCAATACGCCACTCATAGCTGTTGATAAAAGATTGGATGGTACTTGTATTATCAAAGGTGATAACGCTATCACCACAAAAATTGACATAATATTGATCGGTTATGAAATTAACAGAATCGGCAGTAATTTTTGCATCTACTTGATCGTCACAAGTGGCTACATTAAATTGAAAATCTCTCAAAGTACTGCTTAATAAATTACCTGAAGTATCATATTCTTTGACACAGATACCAACCACATATTGCCCTAAGGCAGTAGGAATGCCTGTTAAAAATCCTGTATTTGGATCAATACTAAGCATTGGACTAGCATTCAGTGGACTGGTTCCGCTATAGCCAGCACCAAATACAACTGGATTGTATGGTGGTGGAGCAGGAGGATTAGGAGCCGGAGAATTAAAACCGTTTCCACCAGAGGTAGAGTTTCCTCCTCCATTAAAAGGCGAACAAAGTTCATAGACCAATGTATTGCCATCAACATCTGTTGCAGAGTGATCAAATTCTAATTCTCGATTGGCACAAATGGCAATTGGAGGAAATTCGCTAAAGATAGGACTGCTATTACACTGTTGTTGTGCTTCTGAATTTAAAGAAATAGTATAGGTTGCTCCAGTACTCCTTGGAGTAGCTAGATTATTGACCGTCCGATTTCGACAACAGCGCTGATATGAAATGGTATAACCATCTGGATTAAACGGAAGTTCTACAATCCCAGTATAAGTTCCTTCTTCAACACCTATATTGGCTGGTGCTACTAGACAAGGATTTGTAAAAACAATTGGAATAGTAGTAATAACAGGATTTGTAAGCCTTAGAATATTGAATGTAGTCGCTGTGTTTGAGCCAGCATAAATACCTACAATCGCAGGATTATCAAAAGCAGCTTGTCCATTTATACGATCTCTATAAACATGCATGGTGATTCTATATTCCATGATTCCCGATGTTTGGCTAGGTCCCAAGCATTCATAACTAATATCTCCACCAACGATATGTGTGGCTTGGATTTTATTAGTAAACGCAAAAAAGAAAAGTGGAAGTAAAAGTAAGCTAAGAATCTTTTTCATGATGGAAATTTGCAAGATTGGTCGGGGACTATGTATATAACGATTAAATTTTAAATTAGTTGCTTTATAATGGGTAATACTCCGTTGATTTTTTAGTTTTTCTATGAAAAACATAAAAAAGCATCTTGCATTAGTTTGATTATCAGCTTTTTAGTGCTTCAACTAGCAAAAATATATCCTGCTGATAATCAAACTAATACGATTTTTCAACGGAGTAATGATTATTTAACCTCCATTATTAACCTAACTATGAAATTCATCTATTCCTTATTTTTGTGTTTAACGCTTTCCAATATTCTTCAAGCACAATCAGCCAATAGTTCTTTGGAGTTCTTAAAAATTGCTCCAGAAAACACCTTTTCATCTAAATTAAACGCCTTAACTCTTTCTGATAATTTCTTAAAAACAAAAGAGAAGGATTCCAACAATGGTCTTTTTATGGATGGAATTCTGAGTGCAGGCATTGCTTTAACAAATTATAATTTTTCGACTGATCAACCACAGCCTAGCGCTTTTGTTGTTTTTTCGCCTGATGTTATTACAGAAAACTCCTTTCGAATTGGTAACAAATGGTATTTTAATAATGAAGCAGGTTTAAAATATGGTATTCAAATTGTTTGGGCTAGAATTGGTTTTATTGCACCATTGGGCGGAGGTATTTCAGGCTCTTTCTTTCCGATAAGCTATCGACTTGCACCACTTAGCATTGGCTCTACTAATTTTATTAAATTCAAAGAACATACAGGACTAGAATTAAATTTGAATGCAGGTCTTAATATCAATTTTGCACACAGACCTGCAAACGGCTTCTTTCTTAATGCCGCAAATTTAGTACAGTTTGGCGTTTTGGTCAATCCATCTATTAAGTTTCGATTCAAACAATTGGCTATTGGCTTAGACTTACAATATATTCATTCCGTTCCTGGTACGATTTATTCAAGTGATGGCAGTGAGTCTTTATATAATTACAACGTCAATACGGTTTTGGTTGGCGCTACCATAGGTTATAAGTTCTAAATACACGATCTATACTTTACCATTCATAGCTATTCAGCAAAAGCAATCAATTTCAATATTGATTGCTTTTTTTTTATAAATTTTCACCTTCTTTTAAACTACGCAATAAGACTGCGCAGGACTACTTTACTTTTGTATTATCAACATTAGAGCAGAACAGCGCCCTAAATAAGTTGGCAATTATTAAAAACCAAAATAAAAAACTCGTTAGTTATCATAAACACTTAACTAGCACAACTATACAAACAACATGAAACAAGTAGTCTCAACAGAAAAGAAGCCGATCAAATTATGGTTAACCGATTTAGAAGCTGGTGCTTTGGCGCAAGCTAAAAATTTAGCCAACCTTCCTTTTGCTTTTAAGCACATTCCAATCATGCCAGATAGCCACCAAGGTTATGGAATGCCAATTGGGTCTATCTTAGCAACCAAAGGAGTCGTTGTTCCAAATGCGGTTGGGGTGGATATTGGATGTGGAATGTGTGCGATGCGCACTAGCTTAAAAAGCGTTTCTAAAGAAGATTTAAAGAAAACCTTAGCCATCGCTCGTACCTTAGTTCCTTTAGGATTCAACTCCCACGACGAGCCACAAGAGGAAGCTTTAATGCCTGAAGGGCATGAAGATTTAAAAATTGTTTCTCGTGCTTATGTCAAGGGAACCAAACAGCTTGGAACCTTAGGGGGTGGAAATCACTTTATCGAAATTCAGCAAGGTTCTGATGGATATATCTGGATTATGATTCACTCTGGTAGCCGTGCTTTGGGATATACGGTTGCGAAGCATTATAACAACGTCGCTATTAAATTGAATGAGCGCTATCACTCGACGGTTACTAAAAAAATGGAGCTTGCATTTTTACCGCTTGAAACACCAGAGGCGAAAGATTATATCACAGAAATGAATTATTGTATTGAATATGCTTTGGCGAACCGAAAATTAATGATGACTCGAACGGCAAAAGCCTTGATGGAGGTTGTTGGAACATTTGATTGTGATGAAATCATCAACAAATCGCATAACTTCGCTGCTTGGGAAAACCACTATGGAGAAAATGTTTTGGTACACCGAAAAGGGGCAACTCGTGCTTATAAAGAGGAGTTTGGAATGATCCCTGGGTCTCAAGGAACAAGTTCTTATATTGTCAAAGGATTAGGAAATCCAGAGTCTTTCATGTCTTGTTCTCATGGTGCTGGACGAAAAATGGGTCGAAAGCAAGCACAACGTGAGTTAAACTTAGAGCATGAAATTGAATTATTAAACAAAAAAGGAGTCGTTCATGCCATTCGACATGCTTCTGATTTAGATGAAGCAACTGGTGCTTACAAAGACATTGATATTGTTATGGAAAATCAAAAAGACTTAGCTGAGATTGTCGTTGAGTTAAGACCTTTAGCAGTCTTGAAAGGTTAAGGTATATTACAACACTTACTTCTAGAAATGGAGTAGGTGTTTTTTTTTGCAAAAAAAACGGGATGCACAAACCCCCTTCGTGCATCCCAACAATTAGACCTTTAGGTCCCCTTTTACTATTTGAAGTCATTATAACTTCTGATAACAAATATGCGGCATTTATATTAAAAAGAACGGCGCATTTCTGCCAATA
This sequence comes from uncultured Aureispira sp., assembly GCA_937942475.1. Lineage (GTDB taxonomy): Bacteria > Bacteroidota > Bacteroidia > Chitinophagales > Saprospiraceae > Aureispira. The sequence continues at coordinate 1,098 of CALDEP010000065.1, read as the reverse complement.
GCTCATCCATTCTTGCCAAACTCATATTTTTTATATTTCAAACTGTATTTTCAAGCTATTTATCTCTAATTAGTCAAAAAATAATTAACCCATTATAAATCAGCACTATAAACCTATAAAACACATGAGCACAAAAAGGACATTAGGGTTTTTTCTTGCCATCAGTTCAGCTTTTTATTTTTTCCGCAAAAAAAAATTCAATTTTAAATGAATAAAATTGAACCTAAAAACAACGATTTTCTTTTTATATAAACTAGCTTTTAACAGCACTTCTTTTCTACAAATAAAGCATATGCCCTAAATATTGATAAACTATTCCTACTTATTCCTTGCTTACCGTTCCACCTTGATCTTCAATTTCTTCTATTTGTTCCTCTGTCAGTCCCTTGGCATCTGTAAAGTCAGCAAACTCTAAATTAGTTGCTCGCAAATCTGCTCCACTAAGATTGGCTCCAGTAAAATTGGCTCTTGTTAAATTCGCATTTTTTAAATCGGCATTCTGTAAATTGGCGCCACTAAGGTTTGCTCGTTCCAAATTTGCGCCTCTAATTTGGGCATCTTTAAAATTAGCCCCACTAAGATCAGCCTGTTCTAGGATGACATAATCAAGATCACAATCTCTAAAATTTCCATCTGTAAGTTGTGCTTTGGTTAAATCTGAACGCTCTAATTTGGCTCCTTTAAAATCTGCCTTATTCAACTCGGCTTCTACCAGCGTAGACTTTTCTACATTTGTATCTCGAAAATCTGCTTTGTGAAGGAGTGCTTCGTTCAGATTACACTGTATAAGACTGGCGCCTTTTAATTCGGCTTGTATTAAGTTCGCTCGTTCCAAAGAAGCTTTGTTTAAATCTGCTCCTTGCAAATTTGCTTTGCTCAGATCTGCCCGATCTAAATTAGCCCCATTGAGTTGGGCTTTTTTTAGATTGGCGCCTTTTAATTTAGCTTTTTCTAAGTCTATGCCTCCTAGATCTTCTTTATTCTTTACTTTTTTCTCTAATTCGCCCTTTTTCATCGTTCTACTGTTTCGGTTATTTGATTCTTATAAGATAAGGAATCTTCCATACAATACCTTCTCTTTCTTGGTATTAATATTTA
>CALDEP010000064.1 GCA_937942475.1 uncultured Aureispira sp. | reverse complement strand
TATTAGATTTTAGACCCAATTAGAACTCAATTGGGTCTAAAATCTAACAGCGTAGCGATCTAGAATCTAAAAGCATTCGCAAAGCGACCGAGCTGTTTTGTGTTATACACAAACAGGGATGCGCGATCTAATCCCTAGTTTTAGGTAGGTTTAAGCTGTAAAGTATTTTTAATTATTTTTTGTCCTGTACTCAGATTACAACTATAAAATAGAGATAAAACCAAGCCTACTTTTTTATTTAAGACAAATTCATTAAATTGTCTAACAAACGTTTATAAAAATATCAAGGAATGAAAACAGCTCTAAAGATAGGCTTTAGTACCACTACCCAACATTGGAAATCCACACTCCTACAATCTAAGTTTTTAATTTTTACCTTTATTTTAGCAGCACTGCTAGAGAGTTTTTTATTGCATGAAGTGACTCAAATAGTTGACTTGATGGGTTTAAGGAATAATTATTATGATTCAAGATCAATTCTTGCAGTGGATCTATTGGATTTATCTGATAAAGAAGGCAGCTTAACCAGTTATTTATTGACTTTGACTAGGAGTAATTTTTACGATTTTGTGCTATTAAATAGCTTCTTCCTAGGGGTTTATTATCACAAAGTAGGATTTCCAAATCAAGAGGAAACCAATAGTAATCCTAATCTAGACGCTATTTTGGATACGCCCATAGAAGCCAACAGCAAACCAACACTAAGTATCGTGTTGCAGCATACAGAAAAAGAAAATCGTGTTTATTATTTTAAAATTTTAATGCTTCTGATCTTTTTAGAACTATTGGCAGGTGTAGTAGGAAACTTGTTGTACAGCGTATTGTCGATTCTAGGATACGTCTACTATTGGCTCTTAGGCTTATTGCCTTATAGTTTATTGCTATTGTTATATCTGAATTGGTTGGACATACCCTTTAGCAAGTTTTGGGAAAATCAACAGAAGTGGTTGCTAATTATTGTCTGTGGTGTCCTTATTCCTCTTTTTGGGGGGTATCTATCAGGTATGATCCATTCCATGCTAAATGTTGTCGGGTATGCCATTTCAGGTCTAGGTCTTATAGAGATGAATAACTTACTACGCTTTTTGGGATATATTGCCTATCTCATGCTAGTGGTTCCGTTTATTAGTATTTTTTATTCTCAAACCCTAATCTACTTTAAAAATGAAGAGGAAGCTTAATTATATCTTTAGTCAAGTGATTGATAATTATAAAGATGCTTACCAAGGAAGTCGTCCTTTTTATATCAGTTTTGGGCTACTATTTATTGCTATAAACGCAGGTATTTACTTTGTACCCTATATGAGTGGTATGGATGTTTTCATGAGAGTGATTCCTGAATATAACGAAGCATTTTTGGTGTATTCGTACCTATTATTGTTAATACTTCCTTGTTTAGCTACTTTAAAGAAAGGAGAAGCACCGCTAAAATTTGGAACCATGTTAAGTGAAAACATAGGGGCTATTTTAGGGGTGATTGTATTGGCTGTTGGAGGGGTTTTTCTAATGGGAGTCCACAACGACTTCTCAAGAAGTGATGGCGTATTATTAGCTGTTCTTTATGCAGTGATAGGGGGAGTAGCGAATATATTGACCATTTTTATCATCTTGTTTTTATTGAGAACTGCGATCCAGAAACAAATAAACTTTATTCATGGACTGATAGAAGCTTTTATTGTCACTATTATTCTGTTTCCGATTATTCAGGAATTTTATTCCTTCGTTGTCTATGGAGTATTAGAATCCTTTAGCAACTTTGTTCTCGAAACCAATTTAGTGGGAATTGTTTTAATACCAATCTTTTTTGTCTGGATAAATGTAATTTTAAGTCCTCTTTTGGTCTGCATTATAACAACAGTGATTTCTTATGAAGAAAAGCCAGAGGTGATAACAGAAACGAGTGCTAATGAGTCATTTTAAAACCATTCAGTTTTTTGCATGGATAGATATTATCTTAGGAATTAGCTTAGCAATACCTAAAGTGGGCGCATTTGTTCTTCAATTCCTACATCAGTTGGTGATGCAAGACCCGCTTGTTTTGGATGCTTATCACCTTATTTTGATGCAAATATTAGGTATTATGATTGTGTTGTGGGGCTTGGTGCGCCTGCTTCAAACGGCTACTTGGCAAATAACTTACGATTGTATGGCTCGTTTATTCGTCTGTTCTTATTTGGTGTTTTATGCTTATAATGGACAAAAAATGCTGTTCTTTTTTATAATAATAGAAGTGTTCGGCTTCTATCAATTACGCTTTATTACCCCCAAAAAAAACTAAAGATCCAAACGTTTTAAGGCTTCAAGGGCTAGCGGGAAATTAGGAATAATTGCTAGTATTTTATTATAATAATCCCTAGCAAGCTCTATTTTGCCCAAATACTCCTGAATCAAAGCCAATTGTTTCAAGATGTCTAAATTTTGAGGTTGACGATTCAAAGCCACAGCATACCAATTTGCAGCATTGGCGTAATCTTGAATTTCAAAAAACATTTCTGCCGCCCCAGTAATAGATTCCCAATGCAAGGGATTAATTTCGACGGCTTTAGAAAAGTAACTGGCTGCTTGCTGATAATTCTGAAAACCTTTCCACTCAATATGTCCCAAAGTATCTAAAAGATGTTCTTTTTCTTCGTCTGAGGATAGTTTCTCTAAGCCTTGCAAGGCAAGTTCTTTCGCTTTCTGTGCTTGATTTTGTTCCAACAAAAGCTCTGCCCAACCATTATAAGCAAAAGGATAATTAGGATGATTTTTAATACAAAGTTGGTAATAATCCTTCGCTTTTGCTTCATCTTTCAGATGATCATGATAAAAGACAGCAATGGCATAAAGTGCTTTCGCAAGGGGATAAGTTTCATAAGCTTTGGCATAACCTTCTAAAACTTCTGTCGCATAACTTTCTATTTTCTCAAAAGGAGAAGGATGATAATGAAGGGAATGCGCCAAACTAAAAGCCGCACTATAACTGTCTGGAAAATATTTCCGAGCCTTTCTAAAATAAGGCAAAACCAAGCTGTAATTGCTTGGATAACGATTCTTGATCTGTCGAGCCAATTGTTCGTAAGCCTCTGCCCATTTAGGATTGGAAGCAATATATTTTTCATAAGGCGCTTGCGCTTCCATGAACTCTTTTAGATCTTTTTCTTGGGGCAAATAAGAGGCATAATTATAATCAAACAAAGCAGCCGCCAAGGAATAAGCAGGATGTTTTTTTAGATCCAAAGCAGGAAAAGCACTGGCAATCCAACGAGCCAATTCCTTTTCTTCTGGATTGAATAAAGCAAAAATTAGCACCGCCTCTTTTATTTCAGGAAGGGCATAAGGATGCGCCTCCAACAAACTCAAAGCTAGACGAACATTTTTATCGTCAGGACTCAGTAGGAGCGGGGCAATATTCTGAATCTCTTCCAAGCTTAAACGTGTCATAACTATTCTATCTTTTTTATATTATTGAGTCCTTCCAAGGCTGGAGTATAAGCGGGGTTAAGCTGCAAAATTTCGGTATAATAGTAGGCAGCTTGCTCCAAATCATACACCTCAAGATACAATTCAGCTAATTTTAGCATTAAATGAATGTCAAAAGGCGTTTCTCGCAAGGCTACTTTGTGCCACCGAATTGCCTTTGTATAAGCCTCATTTTCCAAAGATAGTTCCATCAAAGCTTCCAAAGGCTTGGAATAAAATTCATTTTCTTCTAAGGCCTTTTCAAAGTTTTTTTCTGCGGCAGGAGTATTTTGAAAGCCCTTCCATTCTATGCAACCCAGCATATAGTAAATTTCATCTAAATTATAATAAGCCCCAGATAGCGCCAAATTCAAACTCTCTTGTGCCAAGGCCTTGGCTTTTTTCCATTTTTTTTCTGCCATTTGAAATTGAGCAAAAGCAAAAAAAGCTCGATTAAACCTAGGATGCGCCAAAATACAACGTTCCCAAGTAGCAGTTGCAGCCACTTTTTCGTTCAACTGTTCTTGATAAAACAAAGCCAAGCGATAGAGTATTTCTTCTGCAGTTTGTACTTCATAAGTTTGATTATAACAAGCAATAATTTCCGCTTTATGTACATCTAATGTGTTATTAAGCGTATATTTTTTTTGTAATAACTCCAGATAACTCAATGTACTATCTGTATTGTTAGCACTGTTTTTTATTGCCAGTTGATAATAGGTCAAGCCCTTTTCAAACAAAGGTTCGTGCTGACAAAATACTTCTCCAACAGAAGCATAAGCCCTTGCTTTTTGAGGATCATCTAGCAGCCAAGTTCGGTAATTTAATTCGTGGATAGAAAAACGCTTTAGGATGGTTTGCGAACAGGGCAAATAGTCCTTATTATTAGCAATAAGATAGATTAAATAAATAGGCGATTCCGCTATTTTAAAGTCAGGCAATACTTGTTGTACGGAAGCTAATAATTTATATTCAGGATGAAAGGCTAGAAAAACTTCAACAGGCGCCAAAATAGAAGGAATAGCATAGGAATGTTGTTCCAATAATTGAACAGCAATTGTTTTGTTGGCTTCGTCAGCACTAAGCAGCAAGGCTGGAATTTTTAAAATTTCTTCAAGATCAAGCTTTTCCATACGTGTTTTTTTCAAAAAGTAAGAAGAACTAAAATAACAAAAAAACAGCAAACAAAGCTTCTTCGCCTTATTTGCTGTTCTATAAAAATAAAATGTTCCGCTTCTTAACGATTAAGCATCTGTATTAGAATCGGCAGAAACATCATCGTCATCTAGTTCTAAATCGTCCTCCTCAGAACTTGGCCAATAAAGCGACAATTCAATGCCAATATCCAAAGCACCAGCCAAACGCATTAGTTTGGGTGGAATGTAATTGCACTGCGTAAATTGAGTGTCTTCCAGCTCGCATTCATAAGGCAAATCAAAGCGCCAATCGTGAATCTGATGACTTTCTTTCAAGCTGATAAAATAGGTAGAATAAACTTCCAAGAAGCTAATCATGTCAATAATTTGACCGTCTACATCATCCCAAGAACGTTCGCTTACTTCACAAGAAAAGCCATAATCAGTATAAATGGATTCTTCTGCCGCAATTTTAGGCTTTTCTCCTTTGTCATGCGATTGATAAACGGGTAACTGTGGATGTGCTGCTAAAAACTCTTTGAAAGAGTCTGTTTTGCTAGTCACATGAAATATACACATAGTTGTTGTTTTGTTTGTTGTTATTGTATTCTTAGAAAAAGAAATCTAATGATGTCTCCATCCCTGCGCAATCAATTCCTTAATACTTCCACCAGAAGTATGCAAATTGATCCCATCCTCAGGCTTTGTAATTTCTCCAATGATACGAATTTCCATATTGTAACGAATCTTTTCCGCATCTTCTGGTTTGATCGTAAAGAGCAATTCGTAATCCTCGCCACCATGCAATGCACAAGTAGTTGGAGGTAATTTAAAGTCCATTGCTTTAACCGAAGTTTCTTGAGCGATGGGTAAATTCTTTTCCTCGATGAAGGCACCAACATCCGATTGGCGACAAATGTGCAACAAGTCAGAAGATAAACCATCCGAAACATCAATCATAGAAGTCGGTAATAGATTATTTGCTTCAAAAAATTCAAAAATATCTTTTCTAGCCTCTGGTTTGAGCAAACGAGCAAGAATGTAGTCCTTATTTTCTAAGTCTGGTTGCATGCCTGGATTGTCCAAGTAAATTTGCTTCTCACGTTCCAATAGTTGTAAACCAACATAAGCACCACCTAAAAACCCCGTTACGCAAATCAAATCACCTACTTGAGCCGTGTCTCTAAAGACTATTTTATCTTCATCTGCAACCCCCAAAGCAGTTACACTAATGGTCAAGCCTTGTACAGAAGAAGTCGTATCTCCTCCAACCAAATCCACCTTATATAATTCACAAGCAGCATGAATCCCTTTGTAAATCTCATTGACAGATTCTACCGAAAAACGATTAGAAATGGCCAAAGAAACGGTAATTTGTGTTGGGCGAGCATTCATCGCATAAATGTCTGATAAATTTACCACAACTGCCTTGTAACCCAAATGTTTGAGTGGGGTGTAAATTAAATCAAAATGAATGTTTTCTACGAGTAAATCAGTAGATATAACGGTTTTTTGATTGCCGTGATCTACGACTGCGCCATCGTCTCCAACCCCACGGATAGAAGATTTATTTTTTAGTTTGACATCTTTGGTCAAGAATTCTATCAAGCCAAATTCTCCTAAATCGCTAAGTTCTGTTCTTGCCATTTTTATTATATTAATATTGTATTAATTTTCTGTTTTTAAGTTTGTTGTGATAATACCTTGATGACATTAGCACCTAAAGCAAGGGCATTATTTACCTCGTGCATATTCTAAAATAAAAGGATTGCCTTTTCTTTCTGCACCAACTGTTGTTGGATTCCCATGTCCAGAATAAACAATCGTTTCATCTGGCAAGGTCAAAAAGTGATCAAAAATACTTTTCATTAACGTATCCATATTTCCACCAGGCAAATCTGTTCTACCAATACTGCTTTGGAATAGAACATCTCCTCCAATGATAAAGTTATCTTCTTTGCAATAAAAAGAAACAGAAGCAGGCGAATGTCCTGGCGTAAAGAAAACGCTTAGGGCTGTATTACCAAAAGTAATCGTATCGCCTTCGTTTATAAATTTATTAGGATCTGGATCTGGTGATTGTTGTACGTTAGGAATCCCATACATTTGAGCGACCACAGGAACAGATTCCAAAACAGGCAACTCTCCTTCGTGGATTTCCAAAGCCAATTTGTAGGTTTCTGCAACATAACGATTTCCAAAAACATGATCCAAATGACAATGTGTATTGATTAATCGAACAGGAGTGAGATCATGCTCTTGAATAAAATTACTCAATGTTTTTCGCTCTGCTTCTGTGTAACAACCTGGATCAATGATGATACATTCTTTGGTTTCATCGTAAATAATGTAGCTGTTTTCAGAAAACGGACTAAAAGCAAAAAAATGAACTTGTGCCATACTTATTGTATTATTTAACTGATCTTACGCAAGGTTTGAATATTTGAATATGTTTGTTAAACCATTTTTTGTTAAAAAATGACCTGCGTAACATTTATTATTTAAAACTATTTACCAATAAAAAACGAACTGGTTTTATTTTTGCGGCTAGTTAATTATAAAATGAAAATTATAAACAAATTTTTGTAAAAAAGTGTTCTCATTTTGACCGCAAACTACAAAAATACGTTATTATTAATACAATCCCTCAATCAGTATAAAAAATCATCCAATTTCTTGCAAGAAAAGAACTGGAATAGGAAGATTTTAAATCGTTTTGTTCTTTAAATTTTCCATTTTTTTTGATAAAATAATAATTCTTAGAAAAATTCATCTATCCCACAAGGTTCAAAACTTCTAATGAATTACTCGATTTATAACTATGATCCATCAAAAATATAAATACATCATTCAAGGACTTCAGTCCTTATTTTTGTCTATTCTCTTTTTGTCAACGGCAAAAAGTCAAGTCGTTAGTACTGATTTTGGACAAAATAGGCTTCAGTACGAACAAAAGAAGTGGTTTCGATACGAATCGATCAACTTTCAACTATCGTATGCTGAAAATGACAAGGAGATGGCAAAATACATCTTGCCTGTCGCAGAGTTGGACTATATTGAATTGTCTCGAATGTTTGAGCATCAGCTAAAAAAGCGGATTGAGATTATTATACACAGCGACTACAGTGACTATTTGCAAAGCAATATAGGCACACAGCGATATAGTGTGAATCAAGGAGGAACGACTAAAATTATAAGCCCTAAAATTCAGGTTTATTTTAATGGAAGTCATGCTAATTTGCGCAAGCAAATTCGAAGAGGCTTAGCAGAAGTTCTTTTGGGCAAAATCTTGGTTGGAACAAATATTCAAGAGATGGTGCAAAACTCGGTCTTGATGAATCTTCCCCAATGGTTTGTAAAAGGAGCAATAGCACATGCTACAGAGGATTGGAGTACAGAGATGGATAATAAATTAAGAGATGTTTTGTTGAGTGGTCAATATGAAAACTTTGTAGAATTGGCTAAAAAAGAGCCTTTATTGGCTGGGCAGTCTCTATTTCATTTTGTTTCTCAAGAGCATAGTACCTCAACGGTTTCTAATTTGTTGTACTTGACTAGAATTAACAGAAGTGTAGAAAATGGATTTTTGTATGTGTTTGGAAAAACCTATTATCAAGTAGTTGGAGCAGATTGGTTCAATTACTATAGCGAACGTTACAACACCGATAACAAACAACGTCGTTTTCCAAACAAAGGAAAACTTGCGCTAGAGATTCCAAAGAAAGCTAGTGTTAAAAACTTCAAAATAAGCCCCAATTCTAAATATGTAGCTTACACAGAGCACAATCAAGGTGTCCGAAAAGTGATTGTCTATGATATAGAAACAGAAGTGCAAACGGTTTTGTACAAGCATGGAGAAAGAGATTATTCAGGAGATTATGAATCTAATTATCCTTTGATTGCTTGGTCTAAAACGAGTGATAAAGTAATTATTATACACGAAAAAAGAGATAAGGTAAAAATCAGATACCAGCCGATTGATAAAAAGTCAGCGAAGGATAAAGTGATAGAAGGCCTTGAGCGGATTACCGATTTTGATGTTTTGAGTAGTTCTAGTTTAGCCTTTGTTGGTATTCAGGATGGGCACTCCGATTTATACTTATATAATGGTGGAATGCCGAAAGCAATTACTAATGACTTTTGGGATGAAAAAGAATTGGCGATTATCACATTAAAAGGACAAAAAGGAATTGTGTTTTCCTCGAATAGAACAACTGCTACGATCAATTCGATGCGATTTACCAACGAATTGCCACCTAGTAATTTTGATTTGTATTTTTATAATCTAGAGACAAAATCTAAAGATTTAATACAATTGACCAGAACGCCTTTAGCGAATGAAACACATCCTATTGCTATGGGAAAAGGCACTCATTTTACTTATTTAAGTGATGAAAATGGCTTTTCTAATCGCTATGTAGCAGAAATTGATACCGTATTATTACGCAAAGAGCGCATCTTGATTTTGGAAGATGGAACAGAGATGACGGTTGCGTTGGATTCCATTTACAGCCATTTGCCAGTCGATAGTACATATATTCGACCTATTTATACTTTGACAGGAGTGGCACATGCCAATACAGATTATAGTCGCAATATATTGGAACACGATGGTAGTGCAAGCAAAGTGGTGGATTTGATTTATAGAGATGGAATGTATCAAGTCTTCATGCGAGATGCTAAGCCGCAGCGAGCGATGGAAAATGTCGAAAAAACGGTCTATCGTCGTTTGTTAGAAAAGAAAAACGGTTGGTTAAAAGGCGAAAAAAGCACGGTGGCATTTAAGAAGTCAACAGGAGTGCCAACACCTAAAAAAGAGTCCAATCCTTTGCCTAAAGTATTGAACTTAGAAGAGCCGAGTCCGATTACAAAAGATACAAACCCTCCTGTTGATACTGGGAAAATTGACATTGACAATTACGAATTTCAAAGTGAATTTGAAGATGTTAAAGAACCCAATGCAGAGACAGGTGACGATGAAAATGTAAGACCAACTATTTTGGTAGAGGATGGTGAGAATATTCGGGCAACTAAAAGGGATCAGAAAAAAAGGAAAAGAATTCTAACAGATCCAGGGACAAAAATTGTCGCTTGGAATGAAACGTTTGCTAATAAATACAAAAGCTTATTCAAAATAGATAAAGTAACGTTTCAGATGGATAATACGCCATTGTACAATGGAATGGATATGTATTTGGGGGGCTATTATCAATTCCAACCCTTGAGTTTTGCGCTCAAAACAGGTTTTGTAGATGTTTTTGAGAACTTTTATCTAGAGCTTGGGTTTCGAGTTCCGTTTGATTTTAATGGAATGGAATATTTTGTTAATGTAGAGAATAAGAAAGGCCTAATTGATCAGCGCTATTCTTTTTACAGAAGAGGACGCATTTATAATTATGTGGTGGTGGACACTGTTTCAAATCTTTCTATAGAGGCAAGAGGACGTACCGTCAAGCATTTATTACAAGCAGAGTTTAAATACCCTTTGACGAAATTTCAAAGCATTCGAGGTATTTTTAGTTTGCAGTTGGATAAAGTAGCGATTCTAGCCGAAGAATTGAATAGTTTGCAAGTGCCCATTTATCATGAGAATAGACTAGGCTTCCGTTTGGAATATGTTTTTGATAATACCTTAGAATTGCGTTTAAATGCTCGAAAAGGAACTAAATTTAAGGGCTATTTAGATTTGTACAAACCATTCTCGGTACAAACAGAAGATGAATTTAAGGTAGGATTTGAAGGCGGATTGACAGCAGCAATAGGTTTTGATGCACGACATTATTTGACCTTTGATAACAAAACGATCTTTGCTTTCCGTTTGGCAGCAGCCAGCTCATTTGGAGAACAAAAAATCTTATATTCTTTAGGTGGAGTTGACAATTGGATGTTCCCAACAACAACTACTTCCGTTAGCTTACCTGATGCTAGTAATTATGGTCTACAAACCTTGGGAGCAAATATGAGAGGTTTTAATAATAATGCAAGAAATGGAAGTTCATATGCTTTAGGAAACGTTGAAATGCGCATACCAATTATAGATTATATTTCTAAAAACCCTCCTAGAAATGCCATGTTAAGAAGTTTGCAGTTGGTGGCATTTCTTGACATAGGAACAGCATGGCAAGGAGCTTCTCCATTTTCGACAGATAATCCATTAAATACAACGGTTATTGATAATAATGGACCTGGCTCCGTTTCGCCTGTAAAAGTTACCGTCAACTATTTTAGAAGACCTATTTTATTTGGCTATGGATTTGGAATTAGAACGGTTCTATTGGGGCATTATTTCCGCTTAGATTATGCTTGGGGAGTAGAAACAGGGCAGGTGCAAGATCCTATTTTGTATTTGTCTATTGGGTCAGATTTCTAGGTTTTATTTATAATAGAACCTTCGTTACAAAAACTAAAAAAGGAAAATTGCTCATCGAGTAATTTTCCTTTTTTTTTCTTATCAATAGACTTTATTCCGTATTATTAATTGTGCTTATGAAAGCGTTTCTGCGTTAATAAACTTATTTATCTTTTATCGTCACTTGAGGTCCATCACTAGTAGCTGAAGCTAATGGTTGTGTTCTTTTTTTGATTGGAATTACCTTTGTTTCACCTGTTGTGGCATTTTCAAAAGCAACTGTAGTAACCGTTTCGGGAACATAAATAAGGTAAGAAACTTCTTCTCTACAGGTTTCTTCTTGCAAAATCATGGGTTGTCTAGGCTTATCTTCTAAGCGCAAGCCACTACCACCATCAGAGGATAAAAACAATTCATAACGCCCCTTCTCAATCAGAACATCCAAGAAAAAAACATTAGGAATACCCAGTAAAATTTTTCCAGTAACCATCATGCGAGTCCCCTTCATTTGTTGAACTTCAACCCTTGAGGTATGCAATTTAATATAGATAGAAGTAGGACGATTGTCTTCATCTTGCTCAACAGTAAGTATCTGATGTAAGTATTGAGAAACTTGACCCTGAGATAAGCCGTATTGGAAGGCAATCAACAAAAATAAGTAGGATAGTATAATTTTTTTAAGAATCATTTTCTCTTTTAATTTTTGTGGGAGAATTGGTTATAAATCTGTTTAACAGTGAAAAGTAGTCCATGTTTTCAATTATGTGAACTGTTGTTTTTTATGTATACATTTTAAATGTATTCAATTTCATTTTAAAAATGAAACGCTAATATGATTTTATCAGAACCAATAATCTGTTTAGATATTAGTCTTTATGTTTATTGAGGACGTTGGGGAATTTGATCGTTTTGATAGTCAGAGTATTGTGTTTCTAACTAGCAAATTTGAGGATCAAAATAATGTAAATGCGCTTTCTTGTCTTGAGCTTATAAATCAATAAGAAAGCTTATTGGGAATAATTGGATGGACGTTTTGCATTTTTTGTTTGACAATAAAAACAGCCAAACAAGGAACGATAAAACATAAGATACCGCTTTTTTTTTATAAAAGCAAAAAGTGCTACACGATTGAGGTCTAGTATTTTTATTTAAGCTAAAAATTTAGTTGTTTTTTAATGAAAAAGAAGCATTATACCCTAAGAAAAGTACCCGATCCAATACGCCCTAATAGCGAATAAAAAAGGAATTTGACGAAATATTACTATAAGTAGATGCTTTATTCTTGAAATTATTTGCTATCTACCATAAGTTTAATTGTTGTAGTAGATAGGGGCAAGCATGAAAATAGGCATGTTTAAGAAGTAACATATAAAGAACAATAAAACAATCTTATGAAAGAGAAAATGCACGCATTTGATATTGGTATTTTAGGAACAATGGATGCTACAGAAATTGCAGACCACATTAAGAATAAGAAGATCAGTAGAGAAGAAGCTGTTAATTGTGCTATCGAGCGTGCAAAGAAGGTGAATCCGACCCTTAATGCGATTGTAAACGATTGTTTTGATGCGCCAGTACAAGAGGCTGCCCAAAGTGAAGCCGCTTGTTTTCAAGGCGTACCAACCTTTATCAAAGATTTAATTCATGTAGAAGGGTTGCCCACCTTACATGGTTCTTTGGGGGTTAGTACAGCAGCTCAAAAAAAGAGCGAAAAAAACACAAAACAAGTCCTCTCTACAGGCTGTGTTGTTTTGGGTAAATCAACGACTTCTGAATTTGGTTTGTTGCCAGCAGTAGAAACCTTGCAACAAGGAATTACACGAAATCCAATCAATACTGCTTACTCTACAGGAGGTTCATCAGGTGGTGCTGGGGCATTGGTTGCAGCAGGAGTGGTTCCTTTTGCCCATGCAGCAGATGGTGGTGGTTCTATCCGAATTCCTGCTTCTTGTTGTGGTTTGGTTGGTCTAAAACCAAGTCGAGGTCGGGATATGGAATCGCCAACAGCTATGTTACATATAGATATAGTTTGTCAGGGAGTTGTTACTCGAAGCGTCCGAGATTCTGCCAATTATTATGCTGCGGCAGAAGCATATTATGCCAATCCTAAATTGCCGAAAATTGGTTTGGTTAATGCACCAATTAAAAAGCGTTTAAAAATTGGCTTATTTACAGGAACGCCGACTAAAATAAAAAGCCATTCAGAGGTAAATGATGTTACCTTAGCGGCTGGGAAATTCTGCGAAAATTTAGGGCATGAAGTGGAGTTGATACAAAACCCATTTACACAAGAAACAAAAATTGACTTTTTAGCTTATTGGAGTTTTGTCACCTATCTATTGTATCGTTTTGGTAGGACTTCTTATGGGATTGGCTTTAACAACTCAAAACTAGAAATCTTTACGGTTCAAATGGCAAAAGTGTATCCCAAAGTGATGTTTAGTACCGCCAAAAGTATTAGACGTTTGAAAAAATTCACCGCTTATTATGATAGCCTATACGAAAAATATGATGTCATGTTGAGCCCTGTATTGTCTCATCCTGTACCCGAGATTGGCTACTTTAATGCAGAGAATAACTTCTTTTCTAGTATTGAGAAGTTAAGCCAATATGTAAATTATACTACTTTTCAGAATATTTCAGGGGCACCTGCAATTTCTTTGCCTATGGGGCAGTGTAGTAATGGATTGCCTTTGGGGGTGCAATTTGCTGGAAAATTGGGCGATGATCGCCAATTATTAGAATTAGCATGGGAAATTGAAGCCAGTGGAGGTTTACTCAATTGGACTAAGATTATTCAGGGATAAATATTAGGTTAGTTTAGAAATGTAACTTTAAATGGTTTTTTTTGTTTGTAATAAGATTGCTATTGATCTATTTTTGTAATTTAGAAATGTAAACTAGGGCTTGTATTGGTACAATGTGTTCGCTAAATTGCAGTTCTTTTGTCGTACTTTGTAGAGTCGATTCGAATACATAAACAAAAAATCAGCAGGAAATGGGAAATTTTAAAGATACATCAGCAAGTCCACAGCAAACAGAACAAAAATATGCTGTTATTGGAGCTGGTCCAGCAGGTTTGTCTGGTGCTAAGGCGCTGAAAGAATTAGGAATTGCTTTTGATGGCTTTGAAATGGGAAATGACTTTGGTGGACTTTGGAACATTACCAATCCACGTAGTACCATGTACGAATCGGCACATTTGATTTCCTCTAAAACAACCACCCAGTTTTTGGATTTTCCAATGCCAGACGATACGCCAGATTATCCAAGTCATAAACTGATGCGTCAATATTTTATTGATTATGCCAAGAATTTTAAATTGTATGACAACTACTATTTTTATACAAAAGTAGAGCGAATTGAAAAGCAAGGCGAGCAGTGGGAAGTGACTTTGAGCAATCCTAGTTTTGGAACAAAGACCTATTTGTACAAAGGCATTATTTTGGCAAACGGAACTTTGTCCGAACCCAATAAACCTACGTTTAAGGGAGATTATACAGGAGAAATAATGCATTCTTCTGAATACAAAAAAGCAGCTATTTTTGAAGGAAAAAGAGTCTTAGTAATTGGGGCAGGAAATAGTGGTTGTGATATTGTGGTGGATGCGGTGCATCGAGCAAAGAAAGTAGACATTAGCGTGCGCAGAGGATATTATTTTGTTCCTAAATATGTTTTTGGAAAACCTTCGGATACGATTGGTGGAAAAATAAAATTGCCCCGTCGCCTCAAGCAATCTTTTGATAATAAATTATTGAAATGGTTTACAGGAGACCCAGAGCGTTTTGGATTTCCAAAGCCAAACTATAAAATGTATGAGTCTCACCCTGTTGTGAATACCTTGATTTTGCATCATATTGGACAAGGTGACGTGAAAGTGCAAAAGGATATTGATTATATGAAAGACAAAACAGTCTACTTCAAGGATGGACATGCTGAAGAATACGATATGATTGTTTTGGCAACAGGTTATAAACTATACTATCCTTTTATTGATAAAAAACATTTGAATTGGTCTGGAATGGCACCAGAAATGTACCTCAAGATTTTTCATCCTGAGTATGATAATCTCTTTATTTTAGGAATGGTTGAGGCAACAGGATTGGGCTGGGAAGGGCGTTATGAACAAGCTCGCCTAATGGCAAGCTATATCAAAGGAATCAACGAACAAAGTCCTAAAGCCTTGGCATTTAAAAAGAAAAAGGCAGGGAAACAGCCTGATTTGAGTGGTGGTTACAACTATTTGAAATTAGAGCGCATGTCTTTTTATGTACACAAAGATACGTATAGAAGTATTGTTACCAGTGAAACAAAGGTCTTGCAATAAATAGATATATTTTTTCTGTAAATAGCCTCGATTTAAAGGCTAAATAACAGGAAAATTTTCTAAAATGATGTTTTTTTGTTATCAAAAAAATAGAAATATCCGTAGGGTAGAGGTTTTCTTTTAAGAATACTTTAGGTAGATTGTTCTAATATTAAAAATATTAATTTAGAACATAGATTGAGGTAGTGTTTTATTTAAAATGTAATTTTTTTTGCCGTATTTTGTATTATAATATATAAACAAAAAAGCAGCAAAATAATGAGTAATTTTAAGGGCACATCAGTAAGTCCACAAGAAACAGAGGGAAAGTACGCTATTATAGGAGCCGGTCCAGGAGGTTTATCTGGTGCTAAGGCACTGAAAGAAGCAGGAATTGCCTTTGATGGCTTTGATATGGGAAATGATTTTGGAGGACTTTGGAATATTACCAATCCACGTAGTACCATGTACGAATCGGCACATTTGATTTCTTCCAAAACAACCACACAGTTTTCACATTTTCCAATGCCAGACGATACGCCAGATTATCCAAGTCATAAACTGATGCATCAATATTTCATGGATTATGCCAAGCACTTTAAATTATACGATCACTACTATTTTCATACAAAAGTAGAGCAAATTGAAAAGAAAGGTGAGCAATGGGAAGTGACGGTGAGTAATCCTAGTTTTGGGACAAAGACCTATTTATACAAAGGAATTATTTTGGCAAACGGAACTTTGTCAGAGCCCAATCGACCTACTTTTAAGGGCGATTATACAGGAGAGGTGATTCATTCTTCGGAATATAAAAAGGCAGACGTTTTTGAAGGGAAAAGAGTTCTAGTCATTGGGGCAGGAAATAGCGGTTGTGATATAGTGGTGGATGCGGTGCATCGAGCGAAGAAAGTAGACATTAGTGTGCGTAGAGGGTATTATTTTGTGCCTAAATATGTTTTTGGAAAGCCTTCCGATACAGTTGGTGGAAAAATAAAACTGCCCCGTCGTTTCAAACAAACTTTTAATAATAAATGGTTGAAGTGGTTTACTGGAGACCCAGAACATTTTGGATTTCCAAAGCCGACGTATAAAATGTATGAATTACATTCGGTTGTGAACACCTTGATTTTGCATCATATTGGGCAAGGCGACGTAAAAGTGCAAAAGGATATTGATTATATGGAGGGCAAAACCGTCCACTTCAAGGATGGTCATTCTGAGGAATACGATTTGATCGTTTTGGCAACAGGGTATAAATTGCATTATCCTTTTATTGATAAAAAACATTTGAATTGGTCTGGAATGGCGCCAGAAATGTATCTTAATATTTTTCACCCAACGTATGATAATCTTTTTATCTTAGGAATGATTAAGGCAACAGGATTTGGTTGGGAGGGACGTTACGAGCAAGCTCGTTTGATGGCAAATTTCATCAAAGGAATGAACGAAGGAAAGCCCAAAGCATTGGCATTTAAAAAGAAAAAAGCAGGAAAACAGCCTGATTTGACTGGTGGATACAACTACATGAAATTAGAGCGCATGTCCTTTTATGTACACAGAGATACCTATAGAAATATTGTGACACGTGAAACCAAGGTGTTGCAATAGATAAAAAATATCTGTGTACAGGACAAAAGGAATAGCTTAATTATTAGAGCCTATTTTTTACTTATAAACACTTTTGTCCTGTACATAGGATATGAATAAATCAATCAACTAAATGGGCATAGATAGCGTACAGATAACATTCGACAACAACACACAGTTTATTTTAAAACTCGTTCTAGGCTTTATCATTTTCGGGGTTGCTTTAGATATTAAGATAGATGATTTTAAACGTGTTTTAGAAAATCCTAAAGGTGTATTTATTGGTTTGTGTTTGCAATTTATCGCCTTTCCTGCCCTAACCTTTTTGGTGATATGGGGGGCAAGTCAATCCCCTCAAACGGCATTTTATCCAAGCATTGCTCTAGGAATGTTGCTTTTAGCAGCTTGTCCAGGCGGAAATATGTCGAACTTTTTTACGCATTTAGCCAAAGGAAATACCGCTTTGTCGGTAAGTATGTCTGCCATTTCTACAGTGGCTGCTTTGGTTATGACACCCCTGAATTTCTCTTTTTGGGGATCTTTATTACCCAGTACCAATGCTTTATTATCTGAACTGGCAATTGATCCACTCGATATGCTAGTAACAATAACCATGTTGTTGGGCATCCCCTTGACGGTAGGAATGCTCATTGCACATTACAAAGAAAGTTTTGCGAATAAGATTAAAAAGCCGATGAAATATTTTTCAATCTTATTTTTTGTTATCTTGATTTTTGGTGCTTTATTAGTTAATTTTCAAACCTTTATAGATTATATTGGAACCTTTGCTTTTGTTGTCTTTTTGCAAAACAGCCTAGCCTTAGCCTTGGGTTATTGGGGCGCAAGAGGAGCAGGCATGAGTCATCATGATAGTAAAACGGTTTCTTTAGAAGTGGGTATCCAGAATTCAGGCTTGGGGCTAATTTTGTTCTTTCAATACTTTGAAGAGCTTGGTGGAATGGGAATTATTGTGGCTTGGTGGGGGATGTGGCACATGATTTCAGGCTTAACTTTAGCCTTGTATTGGCAACGAAAAGCGAAAAGGGAATTAGAGGATTTGACAATTTGATAATTCTTTCAATTGTTTATTTCATTTTCCAATGTTCAAATCAATAAATTTTCAAATCAATTTCAAGAATTATGCAACGAGTTCTCATCACTGGTGCTTTAGGATATCTAGGGCAAACGGTTTTAAAACGCCTACACAAAGATTTAGAAGCGGGTAAAATAGAAGCTTTAGTCGCTATGGATGTAAAAGAAGCAAGTCCAGAACAGCAATTACTGGGCGTTACCTACATTCAAGCAGATATAAGAGACGAAGCCCTTTGGAAGCATTTGGAAACGGCAAAAATCACCAGCGTGATTCATTTGGCTGCGATTCTAGATTCTCAATCTAGTTCTAGAGCCTTTCAATATGAGGTAGATGTCCTTGGAACAGAAAATATTCTAAATGCCTGCCTAAAAGTAGGCGCTCAGCGGATTGTGATTAGTTCTAGCGGAGCTGCTTATGGTTATTATAAAGACAATCCTACTTGGCTAAAAGAAAGTGATCCTGCTCGTGGAAATGAAATTTTTGCTTACTCGGCACACAAGCGTCAAGTAGAGGAAATGTTAGCTGATTACAAAATCAAACATCCAGCATTGGAGCAAGTTATTTTTAGAGTTTGCACGATTTTAGGAGCGACGACCCAAAATTTAATCACCAATTTATTTGATAAAAAACGCATCTTAGGAATTAAAAATCATCTAAGTCCTTATGTCTTTATTTGGGACGAAGATGTGGCGGCTTGCATGCACAAAGCTGTGTTTTCAGAGGAAACAGGGATTTATAATCTAGCGGGAGATGGCGCGATTACGAATGCTGATTTGGCAAAAATTCTAGACAAACCTTATTTGTCTATTCCTGCGAGTCTATTGAGGTTGGGCTTGCGTGTTGGTAATAAATTAGGCTTGACCCAGTACGGTCCAGATCAGATTTTATTTATACAATACCGTCCTGTTTTGGACAACCGAAAGTTGAAAAAAGACTTTGGCTATACGCCTCAGAAAACTTCCTTGGAAACCTTTTTATTCTATTTGAATGCTAAAAAAATGCCAGTCGGAAAGGTCGAAGAAGTAGAGGTCTTATTGCCTTCTTAATTTGTTCTTTTTAGAAAAATACGCTATATTTTATGTTATAATCTGATGTTACGCAGGAGCCTTTTTTAGTTTAGTATTAAACTCATCGCTACTTATTTAAAGACTATTTTAATGTTGAATGCTTAAGGCTAAATTTTTAATGTTTGTTGTGTTATGAAGCATTCAACATTAAAAATTCAGCCTTCAACATTAAGAATAAGTTCATAGACGAATTCTGATATTTTATTGGCATAATTATTTTAGTTCGCTTTGCTCATGAGCGCTGCGCTTTAAGTTTTGCGTAACATGAGTTATAATTCACCTGTTTCATAAAGCCCTATTGGAATGAAAAAATTATTTACTTTAATTCTTCTTTCGACTAGCCTTGCTTTTTTCTACATGGCTTGCCAACCCACAGTTTCTAATACTACTAAAAGGCTCACTCCAAAAAGCTTTGAAGACAACAGAGATAAACAAACCTATACGATTCTAAAAATAGAAAGTCAAGTATGGATGACGGAAAATTTGCGTTATGCAGCAGAAGGTTCTTGGGTGAATCCTAAAAACCCGAATGCCAAGTATGGTCGTTTGTACAATTGGGAAACAGCAAGAAAGGTTTGCCCAAAAGGTTGGCGATTGCCTAGCGACGAAGATTGGAAAGAGTTGGAATATGCTTTAGGAATGAGCCATGCAGATGCTGATGCCACAGGTTGGAGAAGTGTGGTGGGATTAGTCTTAAAATCTAAAATGGGTTGGAATGATAATGGAAATGGGAACAATAGTTCTGGTTTTAAGGTCTTGCCTGCTGGAGATGCTAGTGCTAAGGGGCGTTTTTTGGGTTTAGGTGGAAGTACTAGTTTTTGGACTGCAACGGCTGATGGTACTTCTAGTGCTTGGACTCGCCATTTGGATACAACCAAAGATGGCGTCAATCGTTATGCTAATAATGTAAAAATTGGCTTATCTTGCCGCTGCCTCAAGGACTGATGTATGGCTCGATCGATCTTGATGACTAAACCTAAAACTTAAAACAATCAACATGAACAAATTATTGCTGCTTCTATTTTTATTCATAACATTATCACTTGGCTCTTGTACAGAAACCGAAGAACAAACGGTCGATTTCTCGGCAATTAAGACCACAAAAACAAGCGAACATACAAGAATTGATGGCACCAAAACCTTTGTCGTTATCCCTGAGGATTATAGGCATATAGAAACCTTGGCTCGATATCAGAAAAGCAAGAAACTATATTTTCAAATCATGGAAATGCCTGTTTCTTATGAGGAGGCAAAAGTGAATTTAACAAAAGAAGCTATTGAATCGAAAGGTGCGCAAGTGGATGTTTACAAAGAGTTGAAAATTAACGATTATAATGGCATCTACTTTGAAGGTCCTTCTAAATATCCTGGAGAAACTAAATTAGGACTTTGGTTTGGAGATGAAACTTTTTTGGCTTCTATAGTAGGCGTTTGTAAAAATTCTGACCTTGAAGGTAAGAAGGAGTTAATAGAGATTGTTAAAACGATTTTTTACGACAAAGCCTTTGAGTTGGATCAATTTGAGTTGGCAAATTTCACCTTTGATCAAGATAGTTTTGATTTTAAGTTTAACACAAAAATCAGTACCATGTTCCTGTTTACGCCAAATGGAGTAGCAGATTCAACCGAAAACCAAGAGGTAGCTGGGGTTACCATTGCGCCATTGCCGTTTATGTCTAAAGAAGGAGCGAAGAATTATACCAATGAATTAATTCAACGATACGAAACCCAACAAAGGGCAACCTTCTTAGCGGAAAAAATGACAGACTTGGAATTGGTCGATCAAAGTGTTTCTGTTTTTGAAGCAACGATAGAAATGGAGGGGCAAATTTCTTATTTATATCAAACGGTTCTGCTTGGAAAGGAATCTTCTTTGCTATTTATGGGAACTTGCCTAAAGGATACAGAAGAGAATATGAAAGCATTTGAAAGAGCGCTTAAAGCGGTGCGATTTAAGGAATAGAACACGCGATTATTGAGCTGCTTTTCGTAAAACGACTCGATGATCTTCATACAAAATCGTTGGGTAATATTGCTCCAACCACGATTGTTCTTCTTGCGAAGCCACTCGATCTTCTTTGTCCCACAAAACCACTTGATAAACTGGAGCATTGATAAAAGGAGCATAATTTTTACTGTTAGGAACTGCCATAAAAACCTTCAAACGCTGTTGGTCTTGCAAGTAATAATACTCTAATAAGGGCTTATCATAATTAGAAAATAAATAAACTTCTGAAAACTCATGGTCAAGTAAGGTTTTCGCAATTTGTTTAACTTCTTTGTCCAGTGCTGCACTCCAACGAATGGCATAATGGACTTCTGTACGCCAAATAGAAACGCTACTTAAAGCAATTGCCAAAACGATTAGAAAGGAGTTAGAGGTAATTTTTGAAGTATAAAAAGACCCGATCAAAGGAATTATCAAAGCAATAAAAATAGTCAAAAAACACCAAACTCGATAAGGCGGTTGTGTGCCTAAAGTAAGGTTAAGAACCGTAGGAAATAACAAAAATAATAGGCTTAGTTCAATCGTTCGTCGAATGATATTACTTTTGGTTTTCCACCAAATAGGAAGGAGGGAAAGCAGCAACAAGCACCAAAACCAATAAACGGGTGTCAAACGACCAGCGCCTAGTAAAAGCCAATCGGCTACTTTGTCTTGATAAGCTAAAAAAGCTTCTCCTTGTGGGGCTTCTGAAGAGGCAATTGCGACCAAAGTATTTAAGCCATTCGTGATCAAAAAAGGAAAATAAAGTAAACCCGTTACTAGTAAAATAGAGAGATTACTCGATACCCAAGCGGTCCATTTTGTATTTTTAGTGATAATATTAATCAACAAAAAGGCATTCAACAACAGCCAAATGTAAGCATAGGTTGGAACACTATAAAAACCTAAAATATTGGCTAAAATCCAGAGCCACCAAAAATAATTAGAAGTAGTTTTACTAGTGATTTTTAAACTCGCCGATGTTGCTAGAATGGCAAAGAAAATCTGAAAAATATAGCCTCTCGCATACATGGAGTAGAAGCAAATTCCTGGAGAAAAGGCAAACCAAGCCAAGCCAACCAATGCCCATTGCCATTTCCAAATACTGCGCAGCATCCAATACAGTAGAATGCAAGTAGCAAGACCGCCTAAATAAACGGGCAGGCGCAAACTATATTTGGCACCAATAGGAAGGTAGTCAAACAGGCAGGCGAATAAACTGTAGAGAATGTGGTTGTTGTTGGGGCTAATGGCAGAAATAAGGAAGCCATTAGATATAAAGTGGTTGTAGGTCCAAGCTTCGTCATATTGCAGCTCGTAACGATAGATTTGGAAGATTCCTCGAAGGGCAAAGCCAATTAGAAGGACTAAAAAAAGGCGCTTTTCTTGGCGTTCAAATTGCTGAATTTGTTGGCGAATAAGAGCAAAAGATTGTTGCCAAAAATCAACGAATA
>CALDEP010000063.1 GCA_937942475.1 uncultured Aureispira sp. | reverse complement strand
TAGCTATAATGTTTTTAGGTTCTTTTGCAAATCGTGTGGAGTTTAAAACATAGGCTATCTTTTAACAGTTATGAGTTGGGATATAAGTTTTAAGTAGAAAGTCGTAAGTCGTTTATTATCAAAAGAAAACAGACGACTTTCTACTTAAAACTTACGACCTATACTGTCTAATAGAAAAGTGGTTTAACTTATTACCACACGATTTGTCAAAGAACGAAAAAATTCATAAGCACCTTCACCGAAACGGTTAAAATTAAATTTTATGAAAACATATTTGTTATTGCTGCTAAGCTTATCTTTCTGTTGTCAAATGAATGCAACAGATGTAGATACGACCTTTATTGTAGAATCAGAAGCTGCCATGCGTGGTTTGATTGAGGATGTATTGACCAATAAGAATTTAAAAGTACGAGAAGAAGCTTCTCAAGAATTAGAAATACTCTTAGAAAAAACCTTGAACCAAAAAGGATCTCTTGAACATGACTTTTCTGGATTAAAGGGCGTTTCTATCATTCAGCCAGAAGATAAGGCGCTTAGAATCTTTACCTGGCAATTATATGTTGATAAAGATCATTATCAATACCGTGGTTTTATACAAACTAAGGATGGCAAAGTCTATCGTTTGCAAGATAAATCAGACGATATGCGCACGGTAGAGTTTAGCATTTTCAAACCAGAAAACTGGTATGGTGCTTTGTATTATAACATGAAAGAATTCAAATCAGAAGGGCAAACGATGTACCTATTATTTGGATACGATGCTTTTGATTTTTACAACCGTAGAAAGTTGTTAGATGTGCTTTATTTTGATAATTCTGGACGACCTCGTTTCGGAAAGACGGTCTTAGAAATGAAAGATGGTTCTGGTAGAATGCGCAAAGTCAAACGCTTTGTGATGGAATATTCTTCTAGTGTTAATGTGACGCTTAACTATTCGAAAGAACAGGATATGATTATTTACGATCACCTCATTTATGGCTCACCTATCAAAGGTGCGGGTCCTTCCAATGTTCCTGATGGTAGTTATTCTGGAATGAAAATAGGCAAAAATGGTCTTTGGGAATACGTTGACAAAGTACATAAAGACGATCCTGCAAACATCTTGGTAGACGCTACGAGTTATGAGCGGATGATCCAAAATGAAAAAGAACAGCCTAAAAAGAAACAGAAAGATTTGTTTGGTCGAAAGAAATAAGGACTTCTAAATTTTTAAGTAAAAAATAGGATTAATCAACTTGTCGATTAATCCTATTTTTTTGCTATTTTACCAACCATTTAGGAAGGCTCCATTTATTACTAAACAATAAAACGCTCAAGAAACAAAACATATATGTACACACTGTGGTTGATGCCTGACAACGCTGCTTATCAAAAATTGAGCACATTAATTGTGGATTTGAGTACGACACATGATACGCCAACATTTGAGCCTCATGTAACCCTTTTAAGTGGCATTACGGACGAAATTTCGGTTGCCATTCAAAAAACAGAAGAATTAGCCAACAGCTTAATTCCTGTTTCTGCTACCCTAACTCGCATTGAGTTTTTGGAAGTCTACTATCGCTGTTTGTTTTTTTGTACCAATGAGAGTGAGGATTTGATGGAAGCTCGAATCTTGGCAGAAGCCATTTTTGAGCACACGAAAATAGATCCCTTCATTCCTCATGTGAGTTTCTTGTACGGCTCCTTGCCCATCTTCCAAAAGGAAGCTATTATTGGCGAATTGGGCGATAGTTTTTTTATGGATTTTAGAATGCCAAAACTTTGTTTGGTCAAAACTCAACGCACTCCCGAACACTGGGAATTAGTGGCGGAGTTTGAGTTGTAAATAAAGTAGTAAATCTCCTATTACACAGAAAGCTTTCAAGAATAATTTAAAGACATGCTTGTTTGTTTCAGCTTCGGTTTAATATTTAATTTTGAATGCTAAATTTTTAATATCATACGATTCCGCTTGGAACATTTAGCAGTAAACATTCATCATTCAAACAGGTAAAATCACCTTTGGGTCTTAGGTCACCAAATTAATCCTATGCATAAGCTCCGTTAATAAAGCTAAGCATAAACAAAAACCCGCTCTACCATATCTACAGCCTTCCCATCCTTATAATGTACCCGACGAGTCCAATTTCCCATTTCATCAAACGTATAAGTGTAGGAAGTGCGAGGCTCTGTTTCAGCAGGTGCTTGAAAGGTTATAATATTCCCTTGAGCATCGTATTGCGTATAGGAGATGAAGACAAAACCATCTAAATGATTCGTCATCTTATGTGTTTTTACGAAGCCATTTTCATCGTACTGATAAGCATCTGTTTGATGCCTTTGATGTTTTTGATTATAAGTATGTTGTGCGATTAATTGCCCTTTTTTATTGTAAACAAATTCATACTTAGAAGTAGTGTAAACATTCGTTGGAGCATGAACATCTGTTTGTACCAATAGCGATTTAGCACCATAAGTATGCACATAACGCACCAGCAAACTATGGTCTGATTTATAAATGGACTCTGCGGCAACTTGCCCCAAACTATTATAACTATACGCCAACTGCTCTATTCGATAGCCTTTAGCGTCATACATATTTCGACGTTGCAGCTGGTTCTGTTTTTTGTATTTATAATCATAATAAAAAAGGACTCCATTCGCTGCATCATAACACTTCTTTTCTACAATAAAGCCTTTTTTATTAAACTCAAGATCCCAATTTTCTAAAGGATCTAGCATTAAATGCCGTTTCTTGAGTGTATCCCCTCGTTTACTAAGCTCATAAACTCTTTGGGAAATGGATTCAACCGTCCCGATCACTTGCATTTTATCAAGGTCTGCAATAGGTGCCGCCCATTCTGGAACTTCTCCAAAAGAGCAACTAAGCCAACAGATTGATACCAACAAGAGTCGTTTCATTATTACGGTTATGATTAAATCCTATTCCAATATTTCCCAAGTATGGTCTGCCAACAAATTTACGGTTGACAAGAAACTGTTAAAAGGACAACCTCTAGGTCCCCATTCTTCAGGTCCTACGACAGACAGCACAGCCGTTTCATTCGCACGTTGATACAAATGGTAGGTTTGACCAATCAAAGGTTTGAAACCCATTTCAGCACCATAGATAATCTCAGAAATTTCAACTCGCTTTTGAATTTTCTGCGCTTGATCTACCAACAATTGCATTTGCTTACGAATCTGATCCAATTGGATGTCCGTTTGTTTGTGCATTGCCTTAACCGCCAAACCTTTTGTTCTGCCTTGGTCCATTGGCTTAATAACGGCTCCTCCTACAGTATGTGCATAAGGTAAATTATGTGGATTTTCTGTAATTTTATCTTTATCAATAGGATTAACAAAGGCTTCAATTCCTTTTCCTATTTCTTCCTTATTTTTCTCGTCTTCCATGCTTCTTTTATTCATCCGTTCTTGTTTGTATTATTACTATTCTTATAATACAGTCCTTTCCCGAATATGTTCATCGTTCTTGCTTTACAAAAGTACAAATTTTATTG
>CALDEP010000062.1 GCA_937942475.1 uncultured Aureispira sp. | reverse complement strand
CCAAAGCCAAAACGCCATAAATTAACAGAAGCCAAAAGAATACAAATTACTTCTGCTTTTTCAATCTCTTGAGCAAAATCTAAATTTGCCACTGGACGATTGCTTGGATGTGCATCTTTGTTATAATACCAAAACTGCCCATTTTTCCAAACCTTATCCAAGCCACCCCAATTCACAAAACGCCAATAAAAGCTATCTCCAATCGTCAAAGAACGAGGTTTGTATTTTCCTTCTTCATCAATTACAATCTTAGGATAAGGCAAGGCATAAGATGGAATGTCGCTTATGATATTTAAGGCATCTTCCAAATCATCATCTTCTTCCCTTGGCACGTCCGACATTTCCATCTCCGTCCAGTTGAAATCAGGTAAATCCTTGCCCAAAGCCTGCTCTACATGAGAGATAATCGAATCGGCAAACAAAGCCGCTCCATAAAAACTAAAGTGAATGCCTGTTTGAGGAAACAAAGGATAAGCTGTTTTGCCTTTCATCGCTAGAAACCAACCATTTGCATCTACCAAATTGATGTTGCGTTTGCGCATTCCTTTGATATAATACTCATAATTTGTTTTCAGTCCTTCCCTAGAAATTTGATCCTCCTCAGGCAAATATTCAGGAAAGAAATCTGCTTTATTAGGTCCAATGACAACCATTAAATGTTTTCCTAATTTTTTCAAAGTATCCTGAAGCTCTACCAAACGATTTAAGCGGGTATTAATTTCAAATTCTTTGACTGGAAATTTTCCATTATGCTCCAAGATATAATCGTAATCAAACAGGTAATTTTCCTTTCCGATCACAACAGCATGTACTTTGGACTTGTTATAAACAGAATAAGCCACCTGATGATCTAATCTCAACGCCCAGTTTCTAAACCCAAAATGTGTCTTTAAGTATTTCTCCTTTCCATCCTGATAAGTCCCATCTAACCAAGTCGTTTTCTCAAATTCAACATTAGCAGGTATGGGCTCGTAACCGCCCAATTTGGCTACCGTGATAAAACTAAGTAGGATCTGCAACATTGGCAAAAAAAGCAAGGCTACCGTCACATAAAAAAGGCGTTTTTGTATTTTATTACTTGTCTTCATTCTTATCTTATAATAATTCCTTGAATTACTGTTCTTTTAATTGGTTCTTTAACAATTTTTTCCGCAGCCTACTTTTTTTCTTTTTCATAACAGTAGGGTTTTGGTCGTAAGTTATAAGTAGAAAGTCGTAAGTTACTAGCTGTCAATAATTTTACTTACTACTTATAACTTACGACTTATAACAAAAACAGCAAAATCGAAGCCATTTGGTATAGGCTGGCAAAAATTGTCAGAGAACCTTTTAATTTTTCTTTGATAATAACAATCGTCTGTTAAGGCTAATTGATAGCCCAAAATATTGTTTATTTCAATTGACGTCGATTCAAAATATAAGCGGCATCATTATACAAAATCGTATCCAAAGGGATATCGTGTTTAATTCCCTTATTTTTAAGCTCATTGTACCATTTTGGAGAAGCCTTCATTTCTTTGATAATCTGCTTGATTTGCATCTCATCTGTCAAAGAAAAGTAAGTTCTTAATTCTCCTAAAGCTCCCCAACCAAAATGCGGTATGTTAGAGGAGGTTAACACCATCATCACAACATCACTATTATCTAATTGATGCAAATCTTTTTTTGTTCTCTTTCTACCACCAGGATGAACCGTATGATTATAATACCAGTATTCAGATTCACTAGAAAAACAATCCTTGGGCAAGTAATTTAGGAACTGAAAGGTTCCCCAAAAACTATCCCCAATTGTAATTACCTTTGGTTGATATTTCCCCTTTATCGTATAATGTCCCTTAACATAAGCATGATTTACGCCCATTGCTATGGTTTGATTCAAATTTAATAACAATTCCAAATCATTATCAGGAGACAACAAACTATCCGATTCCCAAAGCGTATCAATCAGCAATTCAGGCAAATCTTTTCCCAAATCTTCTTCCAGATTGGTTAACAAAGAATCTACAAAAACAGAAACCCCATAATGACTCCAATGGACTCCCCCTTTAGGAATCAAAGGATAATTGCTCGTCTTTTTCTTTTCCAAAAACCAAGCATTCACATCAAATACATTCAAGCCTTGTGCCTTCAATTCCGCTAAAAAAACAGCCGAGTTAACACTGTCACCTATCTCATGCTGATGTGGCAGGTATTCTGAATAATAAGCCGCCTTATTGGGCGCCAATACTAAAAGAAATACTTTGCCTTGCTCTTTGCAGCCGTCTGCAATAACCTTCAAATAATCAACCTTTTCTTTGATTACGGTTCTCCCCAAATAGCCCTTTCCTCGATAGGCATCTATATATTCCTTCCCAAAAAGGTAATTATCTTTCCCTATGATAACTTCCGCATTGGTCGATGTATTAAACCATGCATAAACACGGTCATTGTTCATTCTGATTAAGGACGCTCGAAACCCAAAACTAGATTTATGAAAAGCATCTATTTTTTTCTGATAAGCTCCATTAAACCAAGTGTCCCAATACCAATCCAACTCTCCAACTTCCTCAACAACTCCATTTAGTTTTACTACTTTTTGAAATCCAAAAAAATTCTGTAGAATTGGCAAAAAAAGTAGGACGATTATACTATAGACAAGAAAAGTTATAATTTTCTGATGAACCATCCCTAAAAGCGGTAGTAAATAAATGGATTAAAACTACTTGAAGCGATAGAAGAAATAGAGAAAATAAACAACCCAATTGCTACAAAATACATCACAAAGGTTTGCCAAGTATTGTATTCTCCAAAAAATACTAAGTCATGTACTTTTTGAATCGGTTTTATCAAGGTACAGAAGGCAAATGCCATAGCTATAAATAAGATGACAAAAAATTCTGTGCTGTAAGGCGATTCTACGATAGAAAAATCAAAGCCAAATAGCTTCCTATAGAAACGTCCAATTTCTCGAATGTCATCAATAAAGAACAAGACCCAACCCATCATTACTATAAAGAAGCAATAAATCAGGCTCACTATATTTCCAATTTTGCCCATTTTTTTGAAGAGGGACAATAAGAATACTCTTTCTATAATTAAGAAGATACCATGAAAAGCACCCCACAAAACAAAGTTCCAAGACGCACCATGCCAAAGCCCTGACATCAGGAAGACAAACCAGAGATTAAAATAAATTCTAGATTTGGAATCGACCTTTGAACCACCCAATGGAATGTATAAATACTCTCTCATAAATGCCCCCAAAGTCATGTGCCAACGTCTCCAAAACTCAGTGATACTTCTAGAAGTATAGGGATTATCAAAATTCTCTGGAAACGTAAATCCTAACATTCTACCAATTCCAATCGCCATATCTGAGTAGCCTGAGAAATCAAAATAAATCTGAAACGTATAGGCTAAGATACACCACCAAGCAATAGGTGTGTTTATTAAATTCCAATCAATCAATAGACCTGCCTCAGGGCTAGTTGCAACCACAGAAGCAACCGCTTCGCCCAATACATTTGCAATCAAAACCTTCTTACCCAAACCAATACAGAATCGGTAAAAACCCAATAAGCGATCGTTATACGTTTCGTCTCTGTCTTCTATTTGATCTGCAATCGTGTTAAAACGAACAATAGGTCCTGCAATTAACTGCGGAAACATCATGATATACAACATATAATCTGAGACACGATCCAAAGGCTTGTGAACTTTTCTATATACATCGACCGAGTAGGTCAAGGTTTGAAAGGTGTAGAATGAAATTCCAATCGGCAAAGCTATTTTTGTCCATTGAATCTCCGTACTCCCTGCCATAGCAAGTAGGTCATTCACATTTTCTATAAAAAAGTTGGAGTATTTAAAAAAGGCTAAAAGACCTAAATTTAGGGTAATGGATAGCCCTAAAAGGATTTTCTTTCTTCGTTGCTCTTCCGTTTGGTGCATAAAACGCACCAAGTAAAAATCTACGAATGTTGAAGCCAACAATAAGAAGACAAACTTAGGTGCTCCCCAACTATAAAAGAAAATACTAAATGCGAGAATCACCCAATTTTTATTCTTTTTACTACTCAAAAAGTAGATAAATAAAAATATAGGCAAGAAATAAAGCAAAAAGCTAATGCTACTAAATACCATTTTATGTTAGCCTTAATAAGAAGTTGTTGAGAATTAAGTACTCATCAAATATGTCATTCTGGACAACTTCTAAAAGATGAATGAGGTTTGTTCTATTCTGTTCTAAATGAGTTAGAAATAAGTTCCAAATCTCAAATAGAAGACAAAGCACGAAAGATAGGGTTATTTAGTCGCAAAAAAGTCAAAAAAGGGCAAAAAAAAACTCCTTATAGGAGTTTTTTTAATTTATTTCTTTCTGTTCGATTTCGTCTTTGCTTTAGGTATTTTGCTCGTTTTGACTTTCATATTATTCTTTTTCAGAACTTCTTGTGCTAAGTTCAAAAAGTTGATGGCTCCTTTGGAAGAAGCATCATACATAGCAACAGGCATTCCTTCGCCAGGTGCTTCTGCAATACGAGAATTTCGGTGAATAATTGTTGTGAATACCCTAGTATCAAAATATTTACGGGCTTCTAACACTACTTCTTTTGCCAATCTCAATCGAGCATCGTACATAGATAGTAAAATACCTTCAATATCCAAGTCTGGATTCAACTGCGTTTTTACTTGACGAATCGTGTTCATTAACTTTCCTAAACCTTCCAAAGCAAAATATTCGCATTGAACAGGAATTAAGACAGAATCCGCAGCAGTTAGAGCATTAACTGTTACCAAACCCAAAGAAGGCAAGCAGTCAATAATAATAAAGTCGTAAACATCTTTTACTTCCTTTATGATCTCCTTTAGAACAAACTCTCTACGGAAACGATTGATCAATTCAATCTCAGCTCCTACCAAATTGATGTGTGCAGGAATCAAGTCCAACCCTGGTGTTTCAGTTGTTACAATAGCTTCTGAAACAGGTAGTTCGTTAATTAAACAATCGTAAAGGTTGTATTCTGCATCGTCCGCAGAAACACCAATTCCTGTAGTAGCATTGGCTTGTGGATCTGCATCAATTAGCAAAATTTTGTATTCCAAAATTGCCAAACTAGCGGACAAATTAATTGCCGTAGTAGTTTTTCCGACCCCTCCTTTCTGATTTGCGACAGCAATTACTTTTCCCATCTTTTTTTCTAATAATTGGTTTTGGCATTCAAACATTAAGAATATTCTCAATGATCACTTCGTAATAAAATTTTACTAGTGCGAATGTACGAAATTTTAAACTAAAAAGGAGTCCTCATTAAGATGAATGTATCAAACTTCTCTTTTTATTTGATTAAAACAAGTTCTAAAGCTTTCCTCTTGCTTCTTATTTTAAAAAAACGCCTATTTTCAAGCCTCTAAATTGGTAATTGAGGAATCCAATCGCCCCAATTTCCTCGAAGCGTTCTGTTTTGTTTACTTTCTTCTAAATAAGCTAAAAACCTTTCTTGATCTATAAACTTAGCCCCCATTGTGGTCAAATGTTTGGTTTCAGATTGACAATCAATCATTCCAAAACCTTTTTTCTCTAAGGTTTTCGCCAAAACGATCAAGGCAGCCTTGGAAGCATTCGAAGCTTTTGCAAACATAGACTCCCCAAAAAAGCAATTCCCCAAAGACAAACCATACAAACCACCCACTAATTGATCGCCTTGCCAAGTTTCTACCGAATGTGCAAAACCCAAACGATGTAAATTAATATAAGCGGCTTTCATCTCTTCCGTTAACCAAGTTCCATTTTGTCCCTCTCTAGGAATAATGGCACAGGCTTCTATAACGCCTTCAAAAGCTTGGTCAAAGCTAATACGGAAGTCTTTTTTTCTAAAAACCTGTCGCATACTTTTGGAAACTTTAATTTCGGAAGGATACAAGACAAACCGTGGGCTAGGCGACCACCACAAAATGGGTTCTCCTTCGTTATACCAAGGAAAAATACCATTCTCATAGGCAAAAAGTATCCGCTGGGGCGACAAATCGCCTCCCGCAGCTAGCAAGCCTTCCGAAGAAGCATATTTGGGATGTGGAAATGTTAATTCATCTGTTAACCAATACATCTTTTTTTATTCTAATAATCTACTTAAATAACTCATGTTACGCAAAAAAATAATTATGCTGATAAAATATCAGAATTAATCTATAAACTTGTTCTTAATGTTGAATGCTAAATTTTTAATGTTGAATGCTTTATAGCATAACAAACATTAAAAATTTAGCATTAAGAATTCAACATTAAAACAGTTTTTAAATTAAGTAACAACGAGTTTCAACACTGAAAAAAAGGTTATTCACAGGCTCATGAGAGAGTTCTTGCGTAACATCAGTTATTCAATAGAAATATAGCGAATGTGTGTAAATCGATCATCTGGTAAGAACGGAATTCCATTTTGTGAATAGAACGTTCCATCTTGGTAAATAGGGCTACCGATCCACAAAAAGCAATACTCATCTGGTATTTTTGCCAT